>NZ_SMKT01000116.1 GCF_004348735.1 Actinomadura sp. KC06 | reverse complement strand
GGCGGGGTAGTGAGCGTGTTCTCGCATGGGGCTGGTCCTGTGAGGGTTTTACATGTTACGAAGGTGTGTAAAGCCGTGGGCGGAGCAGACCCGCGTCGCGATCGGGCGGCGCACCCCCGGAGGAGGATTCCGCGTGAGTTCCTACGACCTCTACACCACGCCTGTCCCCACGGACACGTGGAACGTCCCCATGGCGGGCGACGCCCGGTTCACGTGGGAATACGACGAGGGCCGCGACCGGCTGCTGAACCTGTACCAGAAGGGCAAGGACAAGCAGTGGGACGCGCAGAAGCGCATCGACTGGGACGTCGAGGTCGATCCGGTCAACGTCGCGGGCCTGCCGGAGAACTTCAACCCGCTCTTCGGGTCGGAGATCTGGGAGAAGATGCCGCAGAAGGAGCGCGACGAGTTCGGACGGCATCAGGGTTCCTGGCTGTTCAGCCAGTTCCTGCATGGTGAGCAGGGCGCGTTGAACGTGTCGGCGCGCATCGTCCAGTCCGTGCCCGACCTGGACTCCAAGTTCTACGCCGCCACCCAGACGATGGACGAGGCGCGCCATGTCGAGCTGTACACGAAGTTCGTGCACGAGAAGATCGGCATGTACTACCCCATCAACCAGGACCTGGCGAAGCTGCTCGCCGAGTCGCTCGAGGACAGCCGCTGGGATCTGCCGTACCTCGGCATGCAGGTCCTGATCGAGGGGCTCGCGCTCGCCGCGTTCGGCCTGTACCGCGACATGTCGACCAACCCGCTCGTCAAGCAGCTCCTCGCGTACGTGATGCAGGACGAGGCGCGGCACGTGGCGTTCGGACGGCTCGCGCTCAAGGACTACTACGCCGAGCTCAGCGACAAGGAGCGCGCCGAGCGCGAGGAGTTCGTCGTCGAGGGCTGCTACCTGATGCGCGACCGGTTCAAGGGGCGCGAGGTGTTCGAGCAGCTCGACATGCCGGTCGAGAAATGCATGGAGTTCGTCGACAACTCCGACATGTACACGCTGTATCAGTCGCTGCTGTTCAGCCGGATCGTCCCGTGCGTCCGGGATGTTGGGCTGTGGGGCGAGAAGGTGCAGGCCGCCTATGCGGACATGGGCGTCCTCGACAATGCCAAGGCCGACCTCGAAGCGCTGATGAGGCAGGACGAGGAGATCGCCGAAAAGGTCGACGAGGAGCGGTACGCGGCCGAGCTCGCCGGGCGCAAGGAGGAGGTCGACCAGGCCATCTCCCTCGGCGCGGCCGAATAGCGGCCATCCGGTCGAGCGGGGGCGTCCTTCGAGGACGCTCCCGCTTTCGCATTTCCGGGAACTTTGTTGGAACTTGTCGCCATTTGGTGCGCGTGGGGATGTCGGCGGACGGGTTCAGTAGATCTATATGGCGTTTACCAATTGATTCTCCAATTGGCGGTGCGCGCCGGGGGGCTGTACTAACGTCCCGGCTCGACGGTGCGCCGGATTTGCAAACCGCGCGGGCGCACACCTACACGCGCAGGGTCAGTCCGAAATCCCCGGGGGGAAGCATGAATCGATCCGCCAGAAGCCTGCTGAGCGTCTCCGTCCTCGCACCGGTCGTCGCGGCGTTCGCCGTCGCGGCAGCACCGGCGGGCGCCGCTCCCGGTGCGTCCACCACGCTCCTCTACGAGGCGGCGGCCGTGGCCGGGCCCGTCACCGGCGTGCTCCCCGAACCGGTCGCGCAGTCGGCGGGCCAGACCGCCGAGACGACGACGGGCGCGGTGGACGGCGTCCTCGACGCCGCGCCGACGTCGCCGGGCCTTCGCTCCGCGAGCGCGGAGCGGTGCAAGCTGAACCCGGGCAAGACGGTCAACTCCCACGCCGGGACGAGCCTGCCGAGCACCCCGCTGTCGGTCGGCAAGACCCCGCTGGGCGGGCTGCCCAAGGGCGACTGCCTCCCCGCCGACCGCCGCGCGGGGACGGACGACCTGCCCCCGCCGGCCGACGCCGTCGTCAGGGTCCCGAAGACGCTCGTCAAGGACGCCGAAAAGGTCGGCACTGCGGTGCGCAACAGCAAGCTCGGCGAGCTGCCGGGCGTGAGCACCGCGCTCCCCGGCGGGCGGCCCGCCGTGCTCCCGGCCGGCCGGTCCGCAGCGCCTGCGGGCGGTCAGCGAGCCGCCACGCCGGTCGGCAAGGCGCTGCCGGGCGTCCCGCCGGCGCTCGGCTCCGAGCCGGGGCTCGGGCTGCCGAACGTTCCGTTCGCGCTCGGTTCCGCGCCGGCCGGGCTGCCGGTCGGCCCGACGCTCTTCCCGCCGGCCGGACGGTACGCGCAGCCGGCTCCGTCCGACGACCTGCTCGGCCAGGCGAACGACACGATCAACCAGGTCGGCGGCGAGATCGACCAGACGGAGAACGGCGTCGGCAGCGTGGTGGAGGTGCTGAAGGTGCGGGACGGCGCCGCGAAGCGGACGGCGGCCGACGGCCCGCTGTCCCTGCCGGACGCGGGCGGGGCCGGGCTCCCGGACGCGTCCGGGCTCGGCCTTCCGGAGGTGCCGGGACTCGGCTGACGATCATCGGAACGGGGCGTTCCACGGATGCGACGACATCCGCGGAACGCCCCGTTCCGTTAGCAGGCAAGCGTTTGTTATATGTCCGAGATCACAACTTCTATGGGTAGTAAAGCTGATCTACGAACCCGGCTACCCACCGGAGTTGATCAGCTCCGAAGGGCAAAATATAGGGTGACAAACCCCACAAACCAGGGCTCTGCGGCTTGATTAACGCGCGATACCCCGTACGGTCAAGGACTTGTGCGGCGTCTTAGAGATCAAAAGTGAAGATGCCTTTCCCTCGCCGCACGTGCCGGACGCCGGAACCGCGATGACGCGGTAGCGCTGCGAAGATCGGCGCGGAAGCGGGCCAGCGAGCCCGCCGGCGGTGGGGGATTCGGGGACGAGCGACGTCGCCTGAACACGCCGCGAGAACACCGGGCGTCCGGGGTCCTGTCCCCTAACAAAGGACTCCTCTGTGGGTAGCCCTGTCAGGCGTCTTCTACAAGCACGCCTACGCACTACCATCCTGATCGTCTCCGGTGCCGGTGCCGCCGTCCTCGCAATGGGCGCATTCGCCCTCGCCGACGACGACCCAGCGAAATCGGCATCTGCCGCAGAATCCGCGCCGCAGACCACGGCACCACTGCAAGACCGTCCGCGGACGGAACCCACGCGTGCCAGCCGTGGGCAGACTCGCTCCCCGGAGCCGTCGCCGGAGAAGACGAAGTCTCCTAAGAGCAGGTCCGACAGCAGTGCCGGTCACGTGGCCGAGCCTGTGAAGAAGAAGCAGTACAAGGTCGTCAGGTCAGGCTCGTGCAAGGCCTCCTACTACTGGGAGGGGCAGATGACCGCCAGTGGCGAAGCCTTCGACCCGAGCGAGCTGACGGCGGCGCACAAGACGCTGCCGATGGGCTCCAAGGTCCGCGTGACGAACAAGAACAACGACCGTTCGGTCATCGTCCGCATCAACGACCGGGGCCCGTACGCGGGCGGCCGGTGCCTGGACCTGTCCAAGGCCGCGATGAAGAAGGTCGGTGGCACCGGGGCGGGCGTGATCCCCGTCCGGTACGAGGTCCTGTCCAAGGACTGATCCGCTAGCCGTACACACCCGCCCGGCGGGCGATGGACTGTGCCTGCCGGGCGGTTCTATCTCTCAGCGCGCGCGCCCGTATGCGCACTCGGCCGCTGCGGACTCCGTTGCCGCGTCTTGGGTTTCGGGCTCGGCGTCTTGCGTGTCGCTCGACCACGCTCCGTCCCCGCCTGATGGTGGCTGGGTGCTCGCTGCTAGCGCAGCGTCCGCGTCCTGGTCGGCGTCGAGCGTTTGGGCGGGCTGGCTGGGAGCGTCCAGGCGCTGGGTGTCGTCTGGGGAGGCGCCCACCGGGTGGACGGTTGCCGGTTGCTTCTTGGCCGGTCGGACCATCGGCTGGGTGTTGGCCGTTGCGGCGTCCAAAGGCTTGTTGCTGTTCTGCTGGGGCGCCGCTGGGTGGGTGTTCGCGGTGGGCGTCGGCCCGTCGGCCTGTGCACCCTCCTCGGGCGGGGTCGTCGGACGGGCGAGGCGGTCGCGGAACCAGTCGGTGAGGACGCCGTCCACGCGGACGGCCTCGGTGATCGGGGGACGCGCCTCGGTGCCGGGCTCGGCGGCCAGCGCGTGACCCATGCGGAACGTCGCGGACTCGACCGGGCCCGTGCCGTGACGGCGCAGCAGGTCGCGCAGGGACGTGATCTCCCGCGCCGGGACGACCCGGTCTTTGGCACCGCCGATGAGCAGGGTCGCGACGTCCCGTCCGGCCAGGTCGCCGGCGAGGGAGCCGAGGTCGAGGCGGTCGGCCAGTGCGGCGGCGGCGTCCGTCCAGCACCGGTCGCGGCCTGAGCGCTTCTCCACGGCCCGCGCGACCCGCGACGGTGCGACGACGGGGGCGACGAGCGCTACGGCGCTCACCGGCACGATGCCGCGCGCCACGGCCAGCAGCGCGGCGGCCCCGCCCGCGCTGAACCCCACCAGCCCGACGGAGCCGCCCGGGCCGTCCGCCCCGCCCGGGCCGTCTGCGCCGTCTGAGCCGTCCGGGAGGCCGAGGTCGCGGCGGATGTCCGCCAGGGCGGCGGGGAGACGCTCGACGGCGCTCTCGACCGCCGCGCAGTACGCCTCGATGGTCTCGGTCTCCAGGATCGCGCCCGAGCCGAGCCCGCCGGGTGAGCGGCCGGGCAGGTCGAGGTAGACGCGCCACACCGGCACGCCGGTCATCGGGATCGCCGCCGCGAGCGCGCTCGCCGTCCGGGGCGGGTCGAACCCGGGCCAGGCCACGATCAGCCGGGTCGGCCCCGAGGCGGTCGCGTCGACGGCCGTCGGGGGCAGCGCGACGTACGCGTCGCCTGCCGCGGTGCCATGGACGGGATGGTTCGTATGGTGGTCGCCGCTCATGTCGATACGTCAGCTCCTGCGTCGCTCGACGGGCGGTGCCGGTCATGCCCTGAGGGAGCGCTCCCCCGGGATGCGGCGTCCCCCCGCGCGCCCATGCTTGCAGTGGACGGCGGTCAACACACCGTGAATCGCCGCACGTCGCCCACGAGAGTGATGAAGAACTCACTTCAGGTAATGCTTATCGAATGTTCGAGTGAGCGTCCGACCAGGGGGTTCGGCGATCGTTCCGGTGCCGTTACAGGTGTGCTGCATGTGTCACGGCTCTGATGGCCGGTCGGGGGGAACAAATCCGGCACCGGCCGCGTCGTAGTAAGTCGTGGGCGCCGCGGGGGCGCGCCCTCTGAACGTCCCTCTGAGGAGTGCTCGTGGACAGGAAGCGCAGCACGGCCGCCGCAGGGCAGGCCTGGCAGATCTACGCCGAAACCCTGAAGCCCGATGCACCAGGTCTCTGGGAGCGCGTCCGCGCCGTCCCCCGGATGCTCAAGTCGGTACTGCGCGGCCAGTACAAGGGTGTGTCCCACGCGACGCTCGGACTGCTCGCGCTAGGCGTCGTCTACATCATCTCCCCGATCGACGCCATCCCAGACGTGATTCCAGTGGTGGGGATCGTGGACGACACTGGGCTGGCGCTCTGGATGCTCGCCGTCCTCGTCAGGTCCGCCGGTGACTTCGTCACGTGGGAACGCAGCGGCCGCCCGACCGTCCTGGTCGGCGAACCCGTCGACTAACAGCCGACGAAGCACTTTCTGCACGGCGGCACTCCCGGACAGGTCTGGGAGTGCCGCCGTTGGTCGGTTGTCAGGGTTGCTCGACATTCACCGGGGAGCCGTAGCCGGAGAACTCGATCACGGACGAGAATCGCACTGACTCCCCGTCGGCGGTGGCCGGGTCCTTGGACGTGATTACGACGTGGGTGGGCCGAGTTCCTTGGCGAAGCGCTCGGCGGCGTCCTGCATGATGGGCACCACGTTCGGGACGGCCTCGCGCGTCATGCGTCCAGAGGGCCCGGACACGGAAAGCGCCGTCAAGGCCGGGGCGCCTTGCAGGGGCACCGCCACGCAACGAACACCGAGTTCCTGTTCCTCGTCGTCTAGTGCGTAACCCTGCTCGCGGATGCGTTTCAGTTCGGACAGGAAGGCGTCCAGGTCAGTGAGGGTGTTCGGCGTGTGCGCGTCCATGCCCGTCCGGACGAGGATCTCGCGTACGCGCTCGTCGGACAGCTGCGACAGCAGCGCCTTGCCCACGCCCGTGCAGTGCGGCTGGACGCGCCGTCCCACTTCGGTGAACATCCGCATGGAGTGCTTGGACGGCACCTGCGCCACGTAAACGGCCTCATCGCCTTCCAGCACCGCCATGTTGGCCGTCTCGCCTACCGCGTCGACGAGACGGGACAGGACGGGCTGCGCCCAGGTGCCCAGCAGACGCCCGGCACCCTCGCCTAGCCGGACGAGCCGCGGGCCCAGGGCGTAGCGCTTGGACGGCTCCTGGCGCACATAGCCCTTGTTCACCAGAGTGCGCATCAGGCGGTAGATCGTAGGCATCGGCAGTCCGGAGACCTCCGTCAGCTCGGACAGCGCCATCTCGCCCCCCGCGTCCGCCAGATGTTCGAGCAGGTCGAACGCTCGCTCCAACGAACGGACCGCTTCCGCCACCCGCGTCTCCTCTCGCTCGCGACCCTCCCGATTCTACGGAGAGTCGATTTCGCTGTGCGAAAGATCGGGGGCTGGCGGGACGGTGCACGTTACTCGTGGCCCTGACCTGGCAATAACTGTCGTTGCCCGGCGCCACATCGCCGCCCCCCTGGCAGCCAATACGGACAGAACCGGAAGAGGGGATCGCGTGCGAACGGGGCGCCGAACGACACGCTGGGGTGCGATCGCGGCAAGCGGCGCACTGACCGTACCGTCACTGACGCTGGCCGTACCGACCGCCGCAGCGGTACCGGACGGACGCCCGTCTGCCGTCCGGTTACACATGGACATGACGGCTCGTAGCGGCCGTGCGGCACCGGACTATGCGCTGACCTACACCTTTCAGGTGAGTGCTGAGGGCGGGACTGCCCGCGACGTGGTTTTGCAGCTCACGGCAGAACGTCCGCTGTCGTGGACGAGGTTTGCGGACACGTGCGTCCGGGCGGGCTCCAGACAGGGACTGCGTTGCGACCTTGGCGACGTAGGCAAGTCGGTGGTCGAACGGACGGCGACCGTCCGGATACCGCGTTCCGTGGTTTTGGGGGCGTCCACCAAGTCCTTGAGTGTTCGCGCGGTGGCGGACGCTGCGAACGCACCACGCCGATCGATTCGCGCGGTAGTCGGCTTCTCCAACGGCGCCAGCGCAACCGCGGACAGTTCGCCGAAGAGCCCTCCGAAGAGTCCCCCGAAGAGCCCTTCGAAGAACGCTCCGAAGAAGCCACGCGGAACAACCAAGCCCAGTGGAGCCAAGCCAAGCAGTGTCAAGCCCAGTGGAGCCAAGCCGAGCGGGGCCAAGCCCAGTGGGGATAGGCCAAGCAGTGTTAAGCCCAGTGAGGTTAAGCCGAGCGGCATCAAGCCCAGTGGCATCAAGCCGAGTGGGGTGCCCAGTCCGGGTGGTTCTTCTGCTGCGGTCGGGAAGCCTACGGGTGGGCCTTGCAAGACGGGTCCGAGGTGTGACGCGGGGACGCCGAGTCCGACTGGGGTGCCGTCCAGTACGCCGTGTGGGACTGGTGCGGGGACTGTGCCTTGTCAGGGTGGGACGCCCAGTGGTGCCAAGCCGGAGCCGAGTGGGCCTGCCGGTGTTGAGCCATCGTCGCCGTCCGGGAAGCCGAGGACGAGTGCGCCGTCCGGTGCGGCCGGTGCCGACGCACCGCCTAGCGTCGGCGCGCCGCCCAGTGCGGGCGGCCCGCCGAGTGCGGACAGTCCGGCTTGGGGGGACGACGGGCCGGTGTGTGAGCGTGACAAGTCCGGTGAGTGCGCGGCTGCGCCGGGGAAGGGGCCGGGGCCGTTCGGGCCGTCTGAGCCGTTCGGGCCGTCCGGAGGGGGCGGCGGAGCGGGAGCCGGAGCGCCGGGGTGGAGTGAAGGCCAGGCCGTCCCGGAGGCGCCCGCGCCGAACCTGCCGGTGGCGCCGAGGCCGGACGCGGTCGTCCTGCCGCCGTTGACCGCACCCGGGGGACCGCCGACGCGCGCCGCAGCCGGAGAGAGCCAGATGACGTTGGTTTCCCCCGCCGCCCTGGACGACGGGGACGAGACCGGCTGGGCCGTAGTCCTCGGCATAGCGCTCGTGGCCGAGATCGGCTTGCTGTGGGGTGCCGCCTGCATCGCGCTATGGAGGCGGCGGATCGCGCTCCAGCGCGCCTCCGAGGCCAGGGCCGTGGAGGGCGGTCGGATCTTGTCATGGGGGTGACAAACCCTGCTTTCACGAATGTGAGCGCTGGCTAATATCGCCCGCCGGCTACCATCCGGTAGCTTCGCGCTCATCGCCGGTCTCGGGAGAATTCTCAATGGCTTTGGGCTCGCTGCTTCCCGAACTCCTGCCGGGCGGGCCCGGCCGCACCCCGCTGATCGAGCGGGTCGCGCGGTGGGCGCGGGAGAAGCCGGACGCCCCGGCCTACACCTTCGTCGACTACTCGATCGATCCGTCCGGCGCGCATGTCACGTTGACCTGGGCGGAGACCGACCGGCGGGCGCGGGCGATGGCCGTCGCCCTGCGACGGGCCGCTGGGCCGGGTGAACGGGCCGCGTTGCTCCTGCCGCAGACGCTCGAATACATGATGGCGATGCTCGGCGCCATGCACGCGCACGTCATCGCGGTGCCTTTGTTCTCGCCTGACCTGCCCGGGCATGCCGAACGGCTCATCGGCGCCTACACCGACGCGGAGCCAGCGGTCGTCGTCACCACGCGGGGTGCGCTGCCGCATGTGGAGAAGTTCCTGGCCGACCATGACGTCCCGCAGCCGAAAGAACTCGTGTTCGCCGACGAGGTAGACGTCGCTTTGGCCGGACGGTGGGAGGATGATCCTGTCGCATTCGACGACCTCGCCTATCTGCAGTACACGTCGGGGTCTACGCGTCGCCCCGCCGGAGTGGAAATCACCCACGGGAACGTGACGGCGAACGCAGCGCAGCTATGGGCGGGCTGGGCGCCTGAGAAGCCTGACCCAGAGCTGGTGAGCTGGTTGCCGCTGTTCCACGACATGGGACTGATCTCGACCATGGCGTTGCCGCTGGTGCACGGCGACCACGCCATCTACACCGATCCCGTCTCGTTCATCATGAACCCGATGCGGTGGCTACGGCTCATTTCCGAGCGTCCGGGCAAGAACGTCTACACGGCCGGGCCCAATTTCGCGTATGAGTACGTCGCGTCCCAGGCGACGGCGGAGAAAATCGCGGAACTTGAGCTGTCCGGGTTGACGACGTGTCTGAACGGTGCGGAACCGATCCGTCCGTCCACGTTGACGACGTTCGCGGACGCGTTCGCGGCGGCCGGTCTGCGGCCTGGCGCGCAGGCACCGGGTTACGGGCTGGCTGAGGCGACCGTGTTCGTCACCGCGGCGGCGGAGAACGTCCCACCGAAGGTGGTATCGGCGGACAGGGACGCGCTCACCCAGGGTGAGTTGAGGCTCTGCGAGGGCGGTTCTGAGCGGGCCAGCGCGCTGGTGTCGTGCGGGCGTCCGAGCGGGCAGATCGTGGCCATCGTTGACCCGGAGACGCGTAGCGAACTGCCGGACGGCCAGGTCGGTGAGATCTGGGTGCACGGGCCGAACGTCGCGGCCGGCTACTGGCGCAACTCTGAACGCAGCCAAGACACGTTCGGCGGCGAACTGCCTGACTCGGGCGGCCTGCCGTCGCGGCCTTGGATGAAGACCGGTGATTACGGTGTCGTCCACGAGGGCGAGCTGTACGTGACAGGTCGCATCAAGGACCTCATCATCGTGGACGGCCGCAACCACTACCCGCAGGACATCGAGGTGACCGTGCAGGAGGCGCACCCGGCCGTCCGGCCCGATCACGTCGCCGCGTTCGCCTTGCCTGGGGAGGAGACCGAGCGACTGGTGGTCGTCGCCGAGCGCAACCGTCGCGTCCCTCTCGGACGGCTGGACGTGCACGAGGTGGAGACTGCGGTACGCGGCGCTATCAACGTCCAACACGAAATGAGCGTCCACGAGTTCGTGCTGATCGAGCCTGGTGGCGTGTCGCGCACGTCCAGCGGAAAGATCGCACGTGCCGCCACGCGGCGGCGTTACCTTGACGGCGAACTGGCGACGACCGCGGCTCGCCTCGCGTCCCGCGGATAGCCGCAGGGCGGATAGCCGCAGGAGGGTCATGCTTTCGGGGTTGGGGCGTCTCATCCACCGGCGACGGTGGGCCAGCCTTGTCCTGATCCTGGTGATGACGGCGATCGCCGGGGTGTGGGGCCTCGGCGTGCTCTCCAAGTTCAAGGAAGGCGGTTTCGAGGACCCCGACGCGTCCTCCACCCTTGTCGCCGAACTCGGCTCCACCTATTTCGGTAGCACCAACCCCGACGTCCTGGTCCTGTACAGCAGCGACACCATGACGGTGGACGATCCGCGCTACAAGGCCAGCGTGAAGACCACCGTCGGACGGCTGCCCAAGGCCAACGTCGAAGAAACCATCTCCTACTGGTCGTTCGACAGTAGGGCCGCGCATTCGTTCGTGTCCCGCGACCGGCGTTCGACGTTCGTCGCGGTGAAACTGCAGGGCAAGGACATCCCGGCCAAGACCGAGGACTATCACGCTGTCAAGGAGCGTCTGGCCGCGCCAGGGCTCCACGTTCAGATCGGCGGCAACATTCCTCTCGGTGAGGAGTTCGGGGAGCAGGTCGTTAAGGACATCGTCCGCGCGGAGACCATCACAGCCTTGCCGCTGCTCATCCTCCTCGTCATCTTGTTCGGCGCGCTGACCGCGTCGCTGCTGCCGCTGGTCGTCGGCGTCTTCTCGATGATCGGCGGGCTCGCCGTCCTGCACGTGGTCACCTACGCCGCCGACGTGACGTCCTTCGCCCTGGAAGTCGTCACGATGATGGGCGTCGGCCTGGCCATCGACTACTCGTTGTTCATCATCAGCCGTTTCCGTGAGGAACTCGACCGCGGCCTGACCGCGCAGGGCATGGCTGTAGGAAAACCCTGGAAACGGGAACGAGACCGGACGGCCCGCAAGGCGGCGAAGCAGGCGTACAGAGCGGCGACACAGCCCGTACGGCAGGACGCCCTGTCCGCCACAATGGCGACGGCCGGCCGGACCATCATGGTCAGCGGCATCACTGTGTCGGCTGCTCTGGCAGGGCTTCTGCTCTTCCCGCAGATGTTCCTCCGTACGATCGGGCTCGCCGGCATCGCCACCGTCATGGTCGCCGTGTTCGGAGCCACCGTCCTACTGCCGACGCTCCTGGCCCTCCTTGGCCCGCGCATCGAATTCGGCCAGATGCCGTGGCGGCGACCCACCTCCAAGAAACCCGGCAACGGTTTCTGGTACCGGCTCGGCCACAGCGTGATGAAGCATCCGGTGCCGTACTTCGCCGTCGTCCTCGTCATCCTGGGCGTGATGTTCTTGCCGTTCCTGAACGTCCAGTTCGGCAGCGTGGACGCCCGCATCCTCCCCAAGGACAGCCCCACCCGCGCCGTCGTGGAGACGCTCAGGGCGGACTTCCCCAACGGATCCGCTGAGCCCATCGACGTCGTCGTCTCCGGGGACCTCATCCCGCGCAACTGGACGCCCAAGGGCAAGGGCGACCCCATCCCGCCCTACCTGGAAGCCTTCAGGAAACGCCTCGGATCGCTCCCCGGCGTAACCGAGGCCCAGTTCACCGGCTATTCCGGTACGTACGGCGGCGTGCGCATCTCCATCACGCACAAATACAAGCCGATGGACCCCCGCGCCCAAGACATCGTCAACGAAATCCGTGGGATGAGCCTGTCCAAGGCCGGTTACCCCATGCACATCGATGTCGGCGGGACCACGGCCGCGCAGATGGATCTGATGTCCAGCCTGTTGCGCACCCTGCCGAAGATGGCGCTCGTCGTCGGGCTCGCGACGTTCGTCCTCCTGTTCATGTTCTTCGGCTCGCTCGTCCTGCCGCTGAAGGCCATCGTCATGAACGTCCTGTCGATCGGCGCGTCGTTCGGCGCGATCGTGTGGGGCTTCCAGGACGGACACCTCGCCGGAGTCCTCGACTTCACCCCGACCGGCGGCGTCGAGGCCACCAGCATGATCCTCATCCTCGCGGTCGTGTTCGGCCTGTCCATGGACTACGAGGTGTTCCTCCTCAGCCGCATCCGCGAGGAATGGGACCTCACGCACGACAACCGCACGGCGGTCGCGTCCGGCATGCAGCACACGGGCGGCGTCATCACCAGCGCGGCGCTGCTCTTCCTCGTCGTCATCGCCGGGTTCAGCGCGGCGGGCATCACCGTCGTGAAACTCATCGGCGTCGGCATGTTCGTCGCCGTCGTCGTGGACGCCGCGCTCGTCCGCTCCCTCCTCGTCCCGGCCACCATGCGTTTCATGGGCGCCGCCAACTGGTGGCTGCCGCCCTTCCTCACCGGCCTGCACGCCCGCATGGACCTCCGCGAACACACCACCGCCCGCGCACCCGCCGCCGCGCCCACGGCCGCCCCGCCTCCGCTCCCGGACGACCACCCCTTCCCCTACGCCCTCACCTGGAAGCGACCCCCCAACGCAGAGGACGGGCCGTGGACGCCTTGGGCGGACGGGCCTCCGCCTCCCCGTCCGCCGAGCAACCACGGTCCTCAACGTGTGATCGCTCCGCGTGTGGACGGCGGAGGTTGGCGCTGGGACGAGACGGATGATCCCCGCTGAGCAGCAGCCGAGACGTCAGTTTCCACCGGTGCGGATTGTTGAGTTGATGATCTGCAGGGCGCGCTCGATGCCGTTCTCGGCTTGGATGCGCCGGGCCAATCGGGCCGCTCGGTCGGTGATCTTCTCGTCCTGGATGGCGCGTCGCAGCCTCGACGCAAGGAGAGGGGCCGTCATTGCGCGGAACGGCAGCGGGTCGGGGCCCGCGCCCAGGGACGCGACACGTTCGCCCCAGTACGGCTGGTCGCCGAAGAATGGACACACCACGGTCGGCACTCCCGCTCGTAGTCCCGCGGCGGTCGTTCCCGCGCCGCCGTGGTGCACCACTGCGGCCATTCTCGGGAACAGCCATGAATGGGGGACGTCCCGGGCGGCGTGCACGTGCTCGTCGGACGTGTCCGGGTCGCCCTGCACGACACCCCGCACCCCGGCCAGCCGCAGCGCCGCCCGGATCGTCAGCCTTGTCAGCTCGGGGTCCTCGGGCACCATGCTCCCGAAACCGACGTACACCGGAGGCGGACCGGCCGCGAGGAAATCGGCCAGGTCATTTGGCGGTTCCCAGCCGTTCTCGTCCAGGAACCAGTAGCCCGTCATGCTGACGTGCGAAGGCCAGTCCTTCGGACGCGGCACCACGGCGGGGCTGAAGCACGCCAGGACGGGGCCGCCGCGCGGCGGACGGCCGCCGCTGGGCAGCCCGCCGTGGAGGGGGAGGCGATCGAGGCCGAGCGCCGCGGCCCGCCAGGGGTTGAGGAACGGGCGTGACAATTGCCAGGCGATCTGCTCGACCGCCAGGTAGCTGATCCGATTTCCCCATCGTCCGAGCAGGCGAGCCTGCGGGACGAATGGATGCGGGAACGCGCCCGTCGGCTGGCTCGGCTGGAAATGAATCAATCCCCAGGGGACGCGGAGATGCTCGCCGAGATGCATCGGAAGGTAGCAGAAAGTGGGGCCGAGAATGAGGTCGGCGCCCTTACAGGCGTCCGAACATTCCGCGAGAAGCCGTTCGGCCATCGGGCCCAGGATCCGCCGGAAGCCGCTCAGGAATTTCACCGGGTTTCGGCCTCCGGCGAGCAACTCCCGTCCGGCGTCCGATTCGAGGATGTCCGCCGGATCCGCCGTCAGCGGCGCGAGTTCCAATCCCGCGGCGGCCGCCAGCGGCGCGTATCGGGCGCTCGCCACCAGCCGGACCTCGTCCCCCTGCTCCCGCAGCGCCCTCCCCAGCGCCGCACAGGGCTGGACGTCGCCCCGCGACCCCGCCCCGAAGATCACGATTCTGCTCACGCGGCCTCCTACCGGGCGTCGTCGCGGACGTGCGCCCGCCGGGCATCGGTCCACCCGGCGGGGCGCGGGGCGGGGACGGCGGGGGATCGCCTGCCGTGTTTGGGCCCCAGCCATCCGCGGCGGCTGGGGAGGGTGAGTCCGCTGATCAGGCCGCCGATGAGGACGAGCGCCGCGCCGAGGACGAGTCCGGCCGCGGTGCCCTCGCGGAACGTCTCCAGTTCGGCGGCGCTCGCGTCCCGCTCGGGGACGTGGTGGACGAGCAGCCCGAGGATCGCGATCCCGAACGCGCCGGACGCCTCGCGGACGACGTTGATGATCCCGCTGGCGACCCCCGCCTGGTGCCCCGGGACGGCCTTCAGGACGTACATGACGAGCGGCATCCCCATCGCCGCGCCCACGCCGACGATCATGACGCCGGGCATCAGGTCGGCGTAGCCGTCGCCCCGCTGCAGGGTGGAGAACAGGAACATCCCGAAGGCCATCAGCGCGAGGCCGCCGCCGATGGCCGGGCGGGGGCCGAGCTTGGCGGCCAGCCAGAACGCCACGGGCGTCATCACCATGATGGCGATGGACGGCGGCAGCATCACCAGCCCCGCCTCGGGCGGGGAGAAGCCGAGGTAGCGCTGCAGGAACGTGGCCGAATAGAAGATCATCCCGTTGAAGCCGATGCCGTACAGCATCTGGGAGAGCAGGCCGCCCGCGAACACCCGGTTGCGGAGGAACCGCAGGTCGATCATCGGGTCGGGGGCCCAGCTCTCCACGAGGACGAAGCAGCCGAGGGCGACGGCGGCGAGCGCGAAGACACCGAGGACGGACGGGTCCGTCCAGCCGTACCGGCCGCCGGACTCCAGCCCGTAGACGACCGCGAACAGCATCGTCGCGGAGATCAGCACGCCGGGCAGGTCGACGCGGGCGCCGCGGTTCTCGCCCTCGCCGGTGAGGACGGCGAGGCCGAGCAGGACGACCAGCGCGCCGGGCACGATGTTGATGAGGAAGATCCAGCCCCAGTACCACTGCTGGACGACGAAGCCCCCGATGGCGGGGCCGAGGGCGATGGCGCTGGACGCGGCCCCGACCCAGACGATCGTGCCGAGTGAGCGCTGCTTGTCGGTGCGTCCGACGGTGACCATGACCTGCGTCGCGGGGAGGGCGAGGGCGGCGCCTGCGCCCTGCACCACGCGGGCGAGGATCAGGGTCGCGGAGTCGGGGGCGAGCCCGCAGACGGCGGACGCGGCGGTGAACACGGTCATCCCGGACACGAAGGTGACGCGGCAGCCGTACACGTCGGTGAGCCGGCCGCCCGCGATCATGAGGCAGGAGAACGTCAGGATGTAGCCGGACGCGACCCAGTCCTTGGCGGAGTCGGACATGCCGAGGTCGCTCATGATGGTGGGCAGGGCGTTGGCGACCACCGTGTTGTCCATGGTGATCATGAACGCGCTGACGGCCACCACCGCGAGCGCCCATCGGTACCGGCCCCGGGTCACTGTGCGCACGGCATGACGTCCCGCTTCCCGCTCCGGGAAATCCGCCGCCTCCTCCTATATTTCGACGGGCTATTGTTACTATTGGTTGATATCTCGTTACTCGGCCCTGACTCCGGGCCGCGGTTCCTGAACTGACCCATCAGGCCACAATGGCCACTCCTGAGTCTTGTCATCACCGTGATAAGTGGGAGATGAGAAAAGTGGCCTGGATGCGCATCGTGAGCCGGTCGGCATAGGACAAAGTGGGTCCCTCGCTTCGCTGGACGATCCGGTTTCACGGGGGGAACCCACCGCATGCAGAGCAACGACCGTTCCTCCGGAACCGCGCGGGATGGTGTGCGGGACGAGGTTCGGATCGGTGCGGATTCGGTCCGCCGGTACCTGATCGAGCAGATCGCCCGTCGCTCCGGGATCGCCGTCGCCGATGTCGATCCCGACCGGCCGCTGGAGGAATTCGGGCTGGCGTCGCGGGACGCGGTCGCGATCGCCGGCGAGCTTGAGCAGCTGCTGGGGCGTTCCCTTCCGGCCACCCTCGTCTGGGAACATCCGACGATCGACAGGCTCTCCGCGGCGCTGGCCGGCGGCGACGCCGTCCGGGAGCCCGCGGGGCGCGTGGTGCGGGAGGTCGCGGATGATGTGCCGGTGGCCGTCGTCGGCATCGGCCTGCGTTTCCCCGGCGGCGACCGCGACCTGACCGGTCCCGAGGAATACTGGCGTTTCCTGACCGGACGCGGTGACGCGATTCGCGAAGTCCCGGACGGACGCTGGGACGCGTTCGACAACGGCTCCCCAGAAGCCGGCGACCTGCTCGCCGGAACGACGCGGCTCGGCGGCTTCCTCGGCGACATCGCCGAATTCGACGCGCAATTCTTCGGCATCACGCCGCGCGAGGCGGCGGTGATGGACCCGCAGCAGCGGCTCGTCCTGGAGGTCGCGTGGGAGGCGTTCGAGCACGCGGGGATCGCTCCGGCGTCGCTCCGCGGCAGCCGCACCGGCGTGTTCGTCGGAGTCTCCGCGCCCGAGTACGCGGCGCTCACCGCTTCCGACCTGGTGTCCCTCGAACCGTTCACCGCGACGGGCGCCGCGCTCGGCATCATCGCGAACCGGCTGTCGTACCTGCTCGACCTCCGCGGACCCAGCATGATCGTCGACACGGCGTGCTCGTCGTCGCTGGTGGCGACGCATCTCGCGGTGCGGGCGCTGCGGAGCGGCGAGGCGGACGCGGCGCTGGCGGGCGGCGTGAACGTCCTGCTGTCGCCCGCGGTCACGATGACGTTCGACCTCGCGGGCGGGACGGCGGCGGACGGGCGCTGCAAGCCGTTCGACGCGTCCGCTGACGGGATGGTGCGCGCGGAGGGCTGCGGCGCCGTCGTCCTGAAACGGCTGCCGGACGCGCTCCGGGACGGTGATCGGGTCCTCGCCGTCATCAGGGGTTCCGGCGTCAACTCGGACGGACGGTCCAACGGCCTCGTCGCGCCGAACTCCGAAGCGCAGCGGGCCCTGCTCCGGGACGTGTACGCGGCCGCGGGCGTCGACACGCGGGAGGTCGATTACGTCGAGGCCCACGGGACGGGAACGTTCCTAGGCGACCCGATCGAAGCGAAGGCGGTCGGCGAGGTTCTCGGCGCGGGGCGTGAGCCGGATGCGCCGCTGCTGCTCGGCTCAGCCAAATCCAACCTCGGACACATGGAGTCCGCGGCGGGCGTGGCCGGGCTCATCAAGACGGTCCTTGCGCTGCAGCACCGGGTCATCCCGCCGAGCGCGCACTACAAAGAACCCAACCCTCATATTCCGTTCGATGAGCTACGGATCGCGGTCGTCGCTGATGAGACGCCGTGGCCCGAGAGGGGTCGTCCCGCGCGCGCCGGCGTTTCCGGGTTCGGATTTGGTGGGACGAACGCGCACGTCCTCCTGGAAGAGGCACCCGCGCAGGAGACGGCCGCGCAGGAGACGGCCGCGCAGGCAGCCGTTGTGCAGATGTTTCCGCTGTCCGACGCCAGCGACGACCGTGTACGCGACCACGCAGCCCTTCTA
Organism: Actinomadura sp. KC06; assembly: GCF_004348735.1. Classification (GTDB taxonomy): domain Bacteria; phylum Actinomycetota; class Actinomycetes; order Streptosporangiales; family Streptosporangiaceae; genus Spirillospora. The sequence goes on along the minus strand of NZ_SMKT01000116.1, from coordinate 10,499 downwards.
GCCGAGTGGCTCCCCAGAGAACTGGAACTCTCCGACCTCGCGCGCACACTGCATCGGCGAAGCGGCCGTGGACGAGCCCGCGCCGCCGTCGCAGCCCGGGACCGTGCAGGGCTCATCGACGGATTGACTGCTCTCGCCGAAGGGCGTCCACACCCTGGTGTAGTGAGCGGCACAGCGCTCGGCACTCCGGGCCGTCCTGTGTGGGTGTTCTCGGGATACGGGGCGCAACGCGCAGGGATGGCGCAACGGCTCCTAGAGGAGGAGCCCGCATTCGCCGAAGCCATCGATGACCTGGACGTCCTCTTCGCCGAAGAAGACGGCCCCGGCCTGTGGACGCTCCTTGAGGAAGGACGGAAACCGGACGGCCCAGCGGACACCATGCCGGTGCTGTTCGCCATCCAGATCGGCCTGGCCCGCATGTGGACGTCCTACGGCGTCGCGCCGGGTGCGGTGATCGGCCACTCGATGGGCGAGGTCGCGGCGGCTGTCGTCGCCGGCGCGATCACCCTGGAGGACGGCGTCCGCGTCATCTGCCGCCGATCGCGGTTGCTCTCCCGGCTCGTCGGCGGCGGCGCGATGGCCGCCATCGGGGCGTCCGCCGACGAGGTCGCGCGCCTCAGCGACGGGCTGCCCGAGGTGTACGCGGCCGTCCACGCCTCGCCGAAGCAGACGGTCGTCACGGGCGGCGCCGATCAGGTCGCGGAGATCGTCCGCCGCGCCGAGTCCGAGGGCCGCCTCGCCCGGACCATCCAGGCCGAGGGCGCCGGACACTCTCCTCAAGTGGAAACCATCCTTCCTGACCTGCGGAAACTGCTCGCCGGGGTGGGTGCTCGGCGCGGCGAGCCCCTCGCCGAAGGCGTCCAGCTCTACACCACTGCCCTGGACGACCCTCGCGCCCTACTCGACCTGGGCGGCACCGGGGTAGGGGTCGATCACTGGGCGGCGAACCTGCGGAACACCGTCCGGCTCACCGATGCGGTGGCGGCGGCCGCGGAGGACGGGTTCCGGACGTTCGTCGAGGTCAACGCCCACCCGATCCTCGCCCACGCGGTCGCGGAGACGCTTGAGGGGACGGGCACGCTCGTCACCCACACCCTCAAACGGGCGCCGAAGGGGCAGCAGACCGACGACACGCTGACGTTCCACGCCCAGCTCGCCACGCTGGCCGCGCATGGGCATGCGGTCGCCGAGCCCCCGGCGGGTGGACGGATCATCGACGTCCCGCAGTCACCGTGGCGGCATGAGCGGCACTGGGTCGATCTGTCGGCACGGACGTCGTCCAGGCAGGACGAGCACCCGCTGCTAGGCGCGCACGTCGAACTGCCCGGCGAGGAGCGGCACGCCTGGCGCGCCGATGTCGGACCGGCCGTCCAGCCGTGGCTCGACGGGCTGACCGTCCATGGGCTGCGCGTGCTGCCGGTGGCGGCGTTCGCGGAGATGGCGCTGGCCGCCGGGGCGATCGCCCTCGGGACCGACGGCGTCCGCGTCAACGGCCTGCGGCTGGAGCGGCCGCTCGCGCTCGCCGATCACACGACGGTGACGACGACGTTCGCGGAGGCGGAGCAGCGGGTCGAGGTCCATGCGCTGACCCCGGCTGGGACGTGGACCCGTCTGGCCAGCGCGGACGTGGGCATCGACCACCGCGTCCCGGCATCGCCCGGACCGGGAGCCGTCACGGAGGTCGCGGGCGCCGAGCGCGGCAGCCGCCACTACAGGCTCCATCCGGAGGTCTTCCACCGCTGCCTTTCCGCCCTGGCCGCCGAGGCCGCGTCCGGCGGCGGGGTGTGGACGGCCGAGACGATCGGCAGTCTCCGTGTGCATGGGCCGACGCACCGGGGTGGGCACGTCCAGGCGAGGGTGGTCCGGGACGACGACGGCGACGGTATGACGGGGTCGGTGCTGCTTCTTTCTGCAGACGGCCAGGTATTGGTTGAGGCCACGGGAATCGCCCTGCGTCGTGTCGAGCGGCATGACGTTCCGGTGCCAGTCGCGGACAAGCTTGTCGAGCTGGTCTGGGACGCGTCCCCGCTCCAGGGGGCCGACACGTCCGAGGGCGTGTGGCTGGTGTTGGCCGATGAGGATGATGCGCTCGCCGCTGCCGTCACTGCCGGGCTGGAGGGACGTGGCAGGATGGTCGTCCGGCATCGGCCGGCGGAGTGGCCGCCCCATGCTGAGCCCCCGCCCTTGGACGGCCCGGTCGACGGTGTTCTTCTCGTCCCGTCCGCTGACCTTGTGGACGAAGAGCTCGTCTTGACCGTCGCGGGCGTGAGCCGTTCCCTTCCGGACGGCCCGCGCATGTACATCGCGACGCACAGAGCGATTCCCGTGGTGGACGGGGAGCGAGGCAAGCCCGGCCACGCTTTCGTCAGCGCGCTCACCCGGGTCCTGGCGTTTGAACGGACCGTCCAGCGGGCCACGCATGTGGACGTGGATCGTCCGGCAGACCTGGTCGAAGAACTCGTTGGCGGTGGCGACGCGCGAGAGGTCGCATGGCGCGGCGGTACACGGTACGTGGCGCGTCTCGCTCAGGCCGTCCTGCCTGCCGAGCGTGCCGAGCGCCGGAGGAAGCGGGTCGTCCGGCGCGGCGGCGCGTATGTGATCACCGGCGGGTACGGCGGGGTCGGCCTCGTCACGGCGCGGCTGCTGGCCGAGCGCGGGGCGGGACGCATCGTCCTGTCCGGGCGGAACGGGCCGGGCGCCGACGCGGAGAAGGTGATCGCGGGCCTGCGGGAGGAAGGCGTGGACGTCGGTGTCGTGCTCGGCGACATCGCGCGGCAAGGCACCGCCGAACGTCTCGTCCAGGCCGCGCAGGAGGGCGGCGCGAGGCTGTGCGGCGTCGTGCACGGCGCCGGGGCCCTCGAGGACCGGCTGATCGCCGACCTCGGCGCGGAAGAGCTCCACAGGGTGTGGACGGCGAAGGTCGAGGGCGCGCGGCGGCTCAGCGAAGCAACCCGGGACCTCGATCTCGACTGGTTCGTGGCCCATTCGTCGGCCGCCGCCCTGCTCGGCTCGCCCGGCCAGGCCGCCTACGCCGCCGCGAACGCCGCTGTCGACGCGCTGATGGCGTACCGGAGGTCCTGCGGACGTCCGGGAACCACCATCAACTGGGGCGCCTGGTCACAGGTCGGAGGGGCCGCGCACATGTCGGTCGCCGCGCTCGACCCGATCAGCCCGGCGGAGGGGGCCGAGGCCCTGGAGGCGCTGCTCGCCCACGGCATGCCCGCGACCGGGGTGCTGCGCTTCGACCCGGTCACGGCGGTCGGACTGTTCCCCGAGATCCGCCGCATGCCCTACTTCGCCGCGCTGACCCGGGCGGCGGACGAGGCGGGCATCGGCGACGACGCCGGCTGGCCCGGCGTGGAGGCGCTCGACGGCGCCGATCCCGCCACCGCCCGCGACATGGTCGCCGCGCAGATCAGACGCAGGATCGCGGCCGTTCTCGGCTTCGACCCGGAGCGGCTCGACCCGTCCGTCCCGCTGACGGACCTCGGCCTGGACTCGCTCGTCGCGGTCAGGATCAAGAGCGGCGTCGAGCACGATCTCGGCCTGACCGTCCCGGCGTCCGTCCTGCTCCGAGGGGCGAGCGTCAACGCCTTCGAGGAGTGGGCGGCCACCGAACTGGGCCTCCCAGCCGCACCCACCCCACCCCCCACTGTCGATGGCGGGTATGTCTTGCCGCGTGATGCTGCTGAGCGGCTTGCCGTCCGGATCTTCGAGGACGTTCTCGGCCTCGGTCGCGTGGGCGTCACGGCAGACTTCTTCGGTGACCTCGGCGGCAAGGATCATCAGGCGGACGAGGTCGTGGCTCAGGTCGCGGCCGAACTGGCCCGGCAGGCAGGCGAAGACGCGCCGGATCCTTGCCGCGATGAGTTGTTCGCGGTGCCCACGGCCGAGCATGTCGCCGAGTTCATCCGGGCCGCGGACGAGGAGGCGGCGCGGCGGACCGTGCGTCCGCTGAGATCGTCCGGGCACCGCCGTCCGATCTTCATCGCGCACCCGGCCGGCGGGACGACGGCCTGCTACCGCCCGCTCGTCGAGCGGCTCGGCGGCGACCAGCCGGTCTTCGGGCTGGAACGATTCGAGGACGCGCCGCCGGTCGAGGACCGCGCCGCCCGCTACGTCCGGCATCTGCTGGAGGTGCAGCCGGAGGGCGCGTTCCGACTCGGCGGCTGGTCGTTCGGCGGCGTCCTCGCCTACGAGACGGCTCGCCGGCTCCAGCGGGCCGGACGCGAGGTCGAGCTCGTGGCGCTGTTCGACGCGGGCCTGCCACGGCCGGTCGACGACGAGTCCGGCACGCTCGCACGCCGGTTCTCCGCGTTCGCCGACTACATCAACGAGACGTACGGCCTGGACGTCGCCCTCACCTACGAGGAACTGGCCGGGCTGGACGAGGAAGCACAACTCGCGCTGGTCATGGAGCGCGCCGCACCCCTCGTGGACCACATCCCGCCGGCCGCGCTCACCCACCAGCTCACGTCCCACCAGGACACCCGTTCCCTGGAGGCGTACCGGCCCGGGCCGTACGACGGCCGCGTCATCCTGTACCGCGCGCCCGAGGAGACCCCGTGGGCCGTCCGGGATGCCCGCTATGTGCTCGACGGGACCAACGGTTTCGGCGGGCTCTGCTCCGACCTGGAGATCGTCACGATCCCCGGCGCGCACCATCTCAACCTGCTCGACCCGCCGGGTGTGGACGTTCTCGCCGCGCACCTGGAGCGCCGGCTCGCCAGAGGAGGAGGACGACGACGGCCGGAGAGCGACGCCGCCGTCCCCACCGCGCCCGCACGGGCACCCGCGCCCGGTTCGGCCGCGGCCCGCTGAGCGCGCCGGCCTGGCGAAGGTCACCCCCACGACGGAGGACACGAACCCCATGGCCCAGAACGGCTCGTCCCACGACCTGCTCGATGCCGTACGGTCCGGCGCGAGCGGGCCCGAGCTTCGGGAGATCGACCTGCCGACCCGGTTCCGCGCCGCGTTCACCCGCAAGGACGAGGTCGGGATCTTCGAGGGCCACGCCGACAAGGACGTCCGCCGCTCGCTGCACGTCGGCGAGGTCGAGATGCCGGAACTGGCCCCGGACGAGTGCGTCGTCGCCGTGATGGCCGCCGCGATCAACTTCAACACGGTCTGGTCGGCGATCTTCGAGCCCGTCCCGACGTTCGCGTTCCTGGAGAGGTTCGGCCGGCAGGGCTGGCACGGTGCGCGCCACGACCTGCCGTACCACGTCCTCGGCTCGGACGGCGCGGGCGTCGTTGTCCGGACGGGCAGCGGCGTGAAGAGCTGGAAGGTCGGCGACAAGGTCGTCCTGTCCCCGTCCTACGTGGACGAGGAGGACCACGGCTCCTATGACGACGGCATGATGTCGGAGTCCCAGCTGGCCTGGGGGTTCGAGACGAACTTCGGGTCGCTCGGCGAGTTCTGCATCGTCAAGGCCAACCAGCTCATCCGCAAGCCCGCGCACCTCACCTGGGAGGAGGCGGGCTCCACCACCCTGTGCGCAGCCACCGCCTACCGGATGCTCGTCGGGACGCACGGCGCCCGCATGAAGCAGGGCGATGTCGTGCTGGTCTGGGGCGCGACCGGCGGGCTCGGCTCGTTCGCGACGCAGCTCGTGAAGAACGGCGGCGGGATCCCGGTCGGTGTCGTGTCGTCGGACGAGAAGGCGGAGATCGTCCGGGCGCAGGGATGCGAGCACGTCATCAACCGGAACGAGCTGGACCTCGGTGAGCAGGGCCTCCGCCACCCCAAGGCCGGACGGATCCTCGGCGAGGCGATCCGCCGCCTGGTCGGCGAGGACCCCGGCATCGTGTTCGAGTACCTCGGCCGCGAGACGTTCGGCGCGTCCGTCTACGTCGCCAGGCGCGGCGGCAAGATCGTCACCTGCGGGTCGTCCACCGGATACCGGCACGAATACGACAACCGCTTCCTGTGGATGCGGCTCAAGAGCATCATCGGCTCGCACGGCTTCAACTACCACGAGGCCGCCGAGACCAACCGCCTGATCGGCCTCGGCATGATCCACCCGACGCTCTCGAAGGTGTTCCCGCTGGACGAGGCCGGGGCGGCGACCCGGGCCGTCCAGACGAACCAGCACGTCGGAAAGGTCGCCGTCCTCTGCGGCACCGCCTCCGAAGGCCAGGGCGTGGACGACCCGGCCCTCCGCGAACGCATCGGCGAAAAGAAACTGACCCTGTACCGCCGTTCGGTTTGATCAAGCGCGTCATAGATCCTGTTGAGCCGGGCAGAGGGCTGAAAGGCCAGGTCATCGAATCGGGGGGCGCGGATGACGACGTCCGGGGAACGGTATGGGCCGCAGTTCGGCCCGGACATCACGTTCTTGGGGGTGCCGCGCTGCACCTGGTCGGCTGCGTCGACGTACGGCGACGCCGAGGTGGTCATCCTCGGGGCCCCGTTCGACGGCGGCACGTCCCACCGTCCGGGGACGCGGTTCGGGCCGCAGCACATCCGGCAGACCTGCTACCTGCCGTCCAACGGGTCGCGGCCGTCGCTGGCGCTGCGGGTGGACGGGCTGCACGGCGACCTGACGGTCTACGACGCCGGGGACGTGGAGATGTACTCCGGCGACGCCGAACGTTCCGTCCGCGACCTGCAGGAAGCCGTGTACACCGTGGCCCGGACCGGGACGATTCCGTTGATCCTGGGCGGCGACCACACCATCGCCTGGCCGGACGCCGCCGGCGTGGCGCAGCACCTCGGTGCGGGACGCGTCTCGATGATCCATTTCGACGCGCATGCCGATACCGGCGACATCACCTTCGGGTCGCTGGTGGGCCACGGACAGCCGATGCGGCGGCTGATCGAGTCCGGCGCGGTGCGCGGCGACCGGTTCCTCCAGGTGGGCCTGCGCGGCTACTGGCCCGGCCCTGAGACGCTGGCCTGGATGGCCGAGCAGGGCATGCGGTCCTACGAGATGACCGAGATCGTCGCTCGCGGCCTGGACGAATGCCTGACCGAGGCGTTCCAGATAGCCACCGACGACTGCGAAGGGGTCTTCCTCTCGGTCGACATCGACGTCTGCGATCCCGGGCACGCACCCGGCACCGGCACGCCCGAGCCCGGCGGCCTCACCGGTCGGCAGTTGCTGGACGCGGTACGCCGCGTCACCTACGAGCTCCCGGTCGCCGGCATCGACGTCGTCGAGGTCTCTCCGCCCTACGACAACGCCGACATCACGTCGGCCCTGGCCAACCGAGTCGTCCTGGAGGCCCTGTCCGGCATCGCCCGCCGACGCCGCGACGACCGCGACGGCACAGTCTGGGACCCCCGCCAACCCCTCCTCGACGGTCGCTGACCAGCAACGACGACCGGGTTTCCGGCGAACGAGCCCGCCGCACCGGCCTGCGTCAAGGCGTTGCGGGCGGTGCCGTGGCGCGTGGGCTGGACGTCGTCGCGGGCGGTGCCGTTGCGGGTCGGCTGAACGTCCCCGCGGGCGGACGTGAAGGGGTGGTCGCCGGTGGGCTCCCGAGGGTGCCCGCGGGCACGACGCTCATGGCGACGTGCTGCGCACGGGTCGCGTCGGCGCCCGGACCCCTCAGGGACACGAAACCCCACGCGCCGGGCTTCCACTGCCATGCCAGCTCGACCGCACCGGCCCGCAGGACCGGCGTCGCGAGCACATGGGCCGCGTGCCCGTGGACCGGTGGCGCCGGACGACCGGACGGGACGCGCCCGCCGCTACCCGGCGGCAACCGGCCCTCCGGGTACATCTCGATGAGCCCGTCCGCGCGCAGCGTCCCGTCGGGCCGCTCCGGGCGCAGCGTGATCCGCTGGACGTCGCGCCGCGACTCGTACGACACCGGGGTGAACCCGCCGGCCGAGCCGACCTGGAACTCGTGCCGTCCGGGATCGAACCGTCCGGCGACGGGGTCGGGCGGGCCGGACGGCCCGCGGCTGAGGAGCGGCACGGCGAACAGCGTCACGACGACCGCCGCCGCGGCCGCGGCCGCCGTCGCCGTCCGGCGGGCCCGCACGCGGCGCCGACCTGCGTGGACGGCCGCATCGGCGAACCCGGTCGTGTCGGCGGACGGCGGCTCGTAGCCGCGCAGCGTCCCGAGCATCCGAGCGGCCACATCGTCGGATTCGTCGGGTTCACGCACCGCGGTCACTCCTTGCTCCATACGGCCGGGTCGGTATCGCCCAGCAGTGTGCGCAACCGGGCGAGGCCATGCGCGGTCTGGCTCTTCACGGTCCCCTCGGAGCAGCCGAGGACGCCCGCGACCTCCGCCACGGGCAGGTCACACAGGAACCGCAGGACGAGGACCGCGCGCTGCTTGGGCGGCACCCGGCCGAGCGCCGTCCGGACGACCGTCCGTGTCTCCACGTCCGGGGCGCTCGTGGCCGGCACGCCGGGTGTTTCGGCCGGGGCGCCCGTGAGCCGGACGCGCGCCGTCCAGTTCAGGCGCCGCTCGTTCAGGAACGACCGGACCAGGATCGCACGGACGTACCGATCGATGTCATCGGCGACCCGCGCACGACGCCAGTGGACGTACAGCCTGGTCAGCGCCGCCTGCACGATGTCGTCGGCGCGGTGCGCGTCGTGGCACAGCAGGTGAGCGATGCGGCGCAGGCCGGGCAGGGCGTGCGTCACGTACTCCACGTACTCCGCCTCATCGGCCGCCCGCACCGCCGCGCCCCTCCCATCGCCGACCCGCCCGAGCGCCGTCGCCGTCGTCGTGCTCGCCGCCGTCCTCCCCTTCCATGGGACGCCCGTCCGTCCCGGGGAGATCGCTCGTTCGGTCGCCATGGCCGGTCACCGCCCCGGTCCGTCGTGCGTGATCGGGCGGACGTCCCACAGCCACACTCCGCCCTCGGACCGTCCAGGCCCGAGCAGCGCGGACACGACCGCGTACACCTCGCCCGCACGCGGCGCCCGGCGGTCGAGGACGACCACGTCGGCGCGCCAGTACGCCAGATCGTCGAAGGCGGCGGCCCGTTCGGCGCCGCCGACCGCCGGCGGATCCTCGTCGTCGGCGGCGCGGCGCAGCAACTCGGACGTCGGACGGCGCGGCGCCCCGTATCCGCCGAGGCGCCGCGGCCCGAACGGGCCGATGAAATATCCCTCGGGCACGGCGAACCCGAACCCCGCCTCGATCTGCCAGTGCAGCGGCTCCGCACGAACGACGTCCGGCAACGGCGCCGGGACCAGCGTCCGCCCAGGTCCGACGTACCGCCGCCACATCCCTTCGGTGAAGAACGCCGGCACCGGGGGCCGGTCAACGGCGGGCAGCGGCTTCGGGACGATCGGGACCAGCGCCTGCGCCAGCACGACCACGCCCACCAGGCGCACCCTCGTCCCGGGATGCCCCTCCGCGAGGAAACGGTCGAGGCCGAACGCCAGCAGCAGCCCGATCGGCGGGACGCACACCATTGTCATCCGCGACTCGAGTACCGATTCGTACAGCGGAAAGATCGAGAACACCCGCCAGGGCCCCGGCACCCCGGTCGGCCTGCCGTTCACGATGATCTCCGGCCCCAGGGACAGCACGGCCGCGACCACGACCACGACGCCCAGCGCCCGCACCGCCGGATCGCGCCGCAGCCAGACGGCCAGCGCCACCACCAGCACCAGCAGCGGCCAGCCGAAGAACGCGTTCTGCTCGGTCGTGCTCGCGTCCAGCGGACCCGGCACCGCCTGGTGCCCGGCCAGCGACTGCCGGGCGAACGCGGCGAGCGTCGCGACGTCGTTGCCCGCTGGGCCGTGCAGCAGACCGTCGTAGCTCTGCCGTCCGAAGAACTGCCGGGTCAGGGCGTACGCGGTGAGCGCCGCCGCGATCGGGGCCGCGACGGCGAGGCCGCCCGCGACGCGCCGCGCCATGGCGGCGTCCGGCCGCGCCAGAACGTACGCGACGCCGAAGACCGCGAGGCCCGTGGCGGCGAGCAGCAGCGCTTCCTCACCGAGAAAGACCTGGTACGCGACGAGGACACCGAGGAACACGCCTTCGCGCATGACGCGTCCTTCGCCGCTCGCGAGCCGGATCAGCCGTCCCACGATGAGCGGGATGACGAACAGCGCGACGAAATTCGGGTGCGCGTTCGCGTGCGAGATCATCGGCGGCGCGAAGCCGCAGAACCCGCCCGCGACCGCCGCCGCGGGCCGCGACAGGCCGAGGTGACGGCGGGCCAGCGCGTACCAGGCGGCGGCCGTCCCGGCGAGCCCGAGCGTCAGCACCAGCGCCCAGGTGACCGACGGGCCGAACGCCAGGGTCACCGGCGTGAGCGGCACCGACACCCCGAGCATCACGGTGTTCGCCATCAGGTTCACGCCGTCCGGGGTGTTCTGCAGGGTGGTGAAGAACGGGTCGTCCAGATGCGTGACGGACCGGGCCGTCACGGCGAAGAACCACTCCCACTGCGCCTGGTCTTGGCCGCCGTCCACCAGGTAGTGGCGTGTCGGGTCCGCCCACAGATTCTTCAGGACGGCGAACGCCGCCAGCACGACCCCACCGCACACCGCAAGATCGATCCCCGCCCACCCGCGC
>NZ_SMKT01000115.1 GCF_004348735.1 Actinomadura sp. KC06 | reverse complement strand
GGCGGGGGCCGGGGTGGCGCCGGTCGCGACGGCGACGACGTGGGCGCCGCCTTCGTGGCCCGCGCGGACGTCGTGCGGGGTGTCGCCGATCAGAACGGTGTTCGACGCGGTGAAGTCCTCGCCGTATTTCGCGGTCGCGCGTTGTTGTGCCAGTTTCACGAGGGGTGGGCGTTCGATGCCGTCCATGCCATAGGCGCCGGCGTCCAGGTCGAAGAAGTCGATGAGGGCGAATGCCGTCAGTTTGGTGACGGCGATCGGCCGCATGTTTCCGGTGAGGGCCGATTGGATCACGTCGGGGCGGGCGGCCAGGGCCTTCAGCGCGGCTCGGGCACCGGGGAGGACGTGGCCTCTGTCTGCCAATTCGTCCTGGCGGGCGGTGTAAGCCTCCGCCAAGGTGGTGGTGAACGACGTCATCAGGTCGAGTGCCGGTTCGATACCGTTGTGGCGGAGGGTCTCGGCGGTGATGGCGAGGTCGGTGCGCCCGGCCATGTCGGCGACCTTCTCGGGCGGACGGCCGATGAGCCGGTGGAACACCGTTCCGTAGATCTCGGTGCTGAGCCCCCTGGCGTTAATGAGGGTGTGGTCGATGTCCCAGAGAACCAGTGTGCTCACCTGCGCATGCTAGGCGGAAGCGGCTGAACACAAGGTTTCTGTTGTTGTTCACCTTGGCGTGGAATGCTTGTCAACTGGGTGTGCGCCGTTGCCGACGTCCTTGAGGAGCTGAGCGTGGCCGAAAGGCATCTCGAGATCGAGCAGAAGTACGACGCCGCCGCCGGGTTCGTCCTGCCGGAGCTGGAGGGGCTGCCGGGTGTGGCGTCGGTCACCGAGCCCGAGGTCCATGAATTGCACGCCGGTTATTTCGACACCGCCGATCTGCGGCTCGCGGCGCACGGCATCACGTTGCGGCGCAGGCGGGGCGGGACGGACGCGGGCTGGCACCTCAAGATGCCCGCCGGGCCGGACAGCAAGCAGGAGCTGCGAGCGCCGCTGGGCCGTCCGCTGGTCGTCCCGGCGCGGCTGGCGGGGCTGGTCGCGGCGTACACGCGCGGCGAGGAGCTGCGCCCGGTCGCGACGCTGGAGACCGCGCGGACCGTCGTCCGGCTGCTCGCCGAGGACGGGACGGAGCTGGCGGAGGTCGCCGACGACCTGGTGACCGGCCGCGCCGGGACGGACGGCGACCCGGTGCGGTGGCGCGAGATCGAGGTCGAGCTCGGCGCCGGGCCCCCGGAATTGCTGAAGGCGACGGGCAAGCGGCTGCGGAAGATCGGCGCGCGCAAGGCGAAGTCGTCCTCCAAGCTGGGGCGGCTGCTCGGGGACGCGGTCATGCCGTCGGAGGCCGCGGCGGCACGGGCGGCGGCGCGCTCGTGGATCGCGGAGGCGACGTCCAACGGGAAGGCTCCGGCGGTGACGACCGGGGAGGTCGTGCTGGCCTATCTCGCGGACCAGGTCGCGGCGGTGCTGGCGTTCGACCCGAAGGCGCGGCTGGGCGAGGACGACGCCGTCCACCGGATGCGGGTGGCGGTGCGGCGGTTGCGGAGCGCGCTGCGCAGCTACCGGACGGTCCTGGACGCCGAGCGAACGGCCCCGCTGGGCCCGGAGCTGCGATGGCTGGCCGGTGTCCTCGGCGAGGTGCGCGACCGCGAAGTGCTGCGCATGCGTTTCGCCGGGGCGCCGGCATTCCTGCTTGAGGATCTGGAAAGGCAGGAGCGGGCCGCTTATCGGCGCCTGAATGCGAGCCTTAGAGAGGCGCGGTATTTCCTGCTGCTCGATGAGCTCGATCGGCTGGTGGCCGATCCGCCGCTGGCGCTGGCGGGAGACAGGAAGGCGCGCAAGGAACTGCCGGGGCTCGTCACGCGGGCATGGGACCGGATGGCCAAGGACTACGCGTCGATCAAGACGGCGGACGACCCGGACGTCGCGCGGCACGAGACGCGGAAGGCGGCCAAGCGGGCGCGGTACGCGGCGGAGCTGGCGGTGCCCGTGCTGGGTGCGGCGGCGAAGAGGGTGGTCAAGGACGCCAAGCGCATCCAGGAGGTCCTCGGCGAGTACCAGGACGGTGTGATCGCCATGGAGCATCTGGAGGCGGCCGGGAAACGCACGAGGATTCCGGCGGAGGCGTTCGCGTTGGGCGTCCTCTGTGGGAAGGAAGAGTGCGAGGCGGAGGCGGCGCGGGACCGGCTGCCGACTACCTGGTCGCAGACGCTGGGGCCAGCGTTTTAGGGCTGTGGCGTTCCAGGGCCGCCATTGAACCGGGCGCCAGGTGCGCCACCCAGAACTCCGATTTGCGCAGGCTCGGGTCGTCCGGGACTTTCTCCCCCATCTCCTTGCACAGTCCGGTGACGAGTTCGGAGACGACTTCGCCGTGGGTGCTCACGATGGTCGGGACGCCGTCCGCGACCAGGGCGAGGAGCCGTTCGACGGCCCGTCCGGGGCTGGTGGCGCCCACCGTGAACGCCGCCTCGGTGCTGATGGGCCTGCGGACGAGCCGCGCATACGGCAGGACGGTTTCCAGGCAGCGCGCCGTCGCAGAACTGACCAGCCGGGCCGGGCCGTAGGAGCGGAGGAGGCGGGTCAGGTCGGCGGCCTCCGCGCGGCCGGGTGCGTCCAGCGGACGCAGCTCGTCGGCCTCGCGCCAATCGAGCTTCTCGCCCGCCGACGCGTGCCGAAGGATCACGAAGGGCACGGTGTTCGACGGGCCGCGCAGGAACTCGCGGAGCAGGTCGACGTCGTGGCGGTAGCTGAGCCTGGCCTCGGCTTCGGTGGGCGGGAGCCAGGCGAGCTCGTCCACCTCGTCGTTCGGCGTGAACGCGCTCTCCGCCACGGGCCTGGCCGCCCAGTAGTAGACCTGTTTGGTGCGTTCCCGGACGGGATAGGTGCTGGTCGGCAGCCGGCGGCCGAGGCGCGGGACGATGCCCGTCTCCTCCTCGGTCTCCCGGACGGCGGCCCGCAGCATGTGCTCGCCCTGGTCGATCTTGCCCTTGGGGAACGACCAGTCGTCGTAGCGGGGGCGGTGGATCACCGCGACCTCGGGACCGGCCTCGGGGCCGTCGCCGGGGCCGTCCCGCCACAGCAGCGTGCCGGCGGCCCGGACGACTACCGGTGGCGCCACCTCACACCTCCCCCGGCCCGCGGGGCACACGCACAGGTCATTGGGCTTCGACCGTCCTCCACCGGCGGCTCTTGACGAGGTGGGTCTGGATGTCCTGGAGGGGCTCGCCCGGACGGGCCTGGAGCCGCGTCCAGGCGCCGTCGCCCGCGAGGGCCCACGCGTCGGTGCCGTCGTCCATCGCGCGGTCGAGCAGGTCGAGCAGGCCGTCGCGCTGGGCCCGGTCGGTGACGGTGACGAGGGCCTCGACGCGGCGGTCCAGGTTGCGGTGCATGAGGTCGGCGCTGCCGATCCACACCTCGGGCTCGCCGCCGTTCTCGAACGCGAACACGCGGGAGTGCTCCAGGAACCGGCCGAGGACGCTCCGCACCCTGATCCCGTCCGACAGGCCGGGCACGCCGGGGCGCAGCGCGCAGATGCCGCGGACCCAGACGTCCACCGGCACCCCGGCCCGCGACGCCCGGTACAGCGCGTCGATGATCACCTCGTCGACGAGCGAGTTGCACTTGATCCGGATGCGGGCGGGATGCCCGGCCCGGCGGTTGTCGATCTCGTGCTCGATCCGCTGGACGAGCCCGGACCGCAGGCTGTTCGGGGCGACGAGCAGCCGGTGGTAGGAGCCCTGCCGCGAGTAGCCGGTGAGGTGGTTGAACAGGGCGCTGACGTCCTCGCCGACCTCCGGGTCGGCGGTGAGCAGGCCGAAGTCCTCGTACAGCCGGGCGGTCTTCGGGTGGTAGTTGCCGGTGCCGATGTGGCAGTAGCGGCGCAGCTGGCCCTCCGCGTCCTGCCGGACGATCAGCGCCAGCTTGCAGTGCGTCTTCAGCCCGACGAACCCGTACACGACGTGGCAGCCGGCCGTCTCCAGCTTCCGCGCCCACGCGATGTTGGCGCGCTCGTCGAACCTGGCCTTCAGCTCGACGACGACCACGACCTGCTTGCCGGCCTCGGCGGCGCTCATCAGCGCGTCCACGATCGGGGAGTCGCCGCTCGTCCGGTACAGCGTCTGCTTGATCGCGAGGACGCGCGGGTCGGTCGCGGCGTCCTCGATGAGCCGCTGGACGGTCGTGGTGAACGAGTCGTACGGGTGGTGGACGAGCACGTCCCGCTCACGGATCGCGCCGAAGATGCTCGCATCCTCCGGCAGGGCCTCCTTGGACGGCACGAAAGGGGGGTATTTCAGCTCCGGCCGGTCGAGGTCGGCGATGGCCGCGAGGCCGCCGAGGTCGAGCGGGCCGGGCACGCTGTAGATCTGGCCCTCGTGCACGGCCAGCTCGGACGTCAGCAGTTCGAGCACCCCGCCGGAGATCGACTCCTCGACCTCCAGCCGGACGACCGGGCCGAACCGGCGGCGCAGCAGCTCCCGCTCCAGGGCCTGGAGGAGGCCCTCGCTGATGTCGTCGTCGATCTCCAGGTCCTGGTTGCGGGTGACGCGGAACGCGTGGTGCTCGACGACCTCCATCCCGACGAACAGCTGGCCGAGATGGGCGGCGATCACGTCCTCCAGCGGGGTGAACCGGTCCGGGGACGCCTCGATGAACCGGGGCAGCAGCGGCGGGACCTTGACGCGGGCGAACATCGTCGCGTCCGTCTCCGGGTCGCGGACGATCACCGCGAGGTTGAGCGACAGGCCCGAGATGTAGGGGAACGGGTGCGCGGAGTCGACGACGAGCGGGGTGAGGACGGGGTAGATCCGGTCGCGGAACAGGCGGCGCATCCGCTCCTGCTCGGTCTCGGCCAGCTCGTCCCAGCGCAGGATGTCGACGCCCTCGTCGCCGAGCGCGGGCCTGATCTCGTCGCGGAAGCAGGCGGCGTGCCGCTCCATCAGCTCGTGCGCGACCTCGCCGGTGCGTTCGAGCACCTCGCGGGGCTGCCGGCCGCTGGCGGACTGGACGGCGAGCCCGGTCGCCATCCGCCGGGCGAGGCCCGCGACGCGGACCATGAAGAACTCGTCCAGGTTGCTCGCGAAGATCGACAGGAACCGGACGCGTTCGAGCAGCGGCAGCGCCGGATCCTCGGCCAGCTCCAGGACGCGCTGGTTGAACCGGAGCCAGCTCTCCTCCCGATCGAGGAAGCGGTCCTCCGGCAGCGCCTCGGCCTGATGAGGGATATGTCCTGGATTGACGGTCATACGGTGATTTTCCCTGAGCAAGGTGAACGACAGTCGAACTCGGGTGCTTAGCCGAAGTATCAGACACTTCGATGATCCCCCGGGTTCCCGCAGATCACTCGCTATCTGAGCCGGATCCGCGCGCCGTCACCCACCGGAGTGGCCCATGATCAGACGGTGCCCGAGGCGACGGGTCAGATCGTGGACGAACACGTCCGCGAGCGGCGGCCAGTTCCAGAAGCGCAGGCCCAGCTCGGCGAACGCGCACGGCACCGGCCAGCCCCATCCGTTGAGGCCCGTCCGGGTGGCGCAGCGGGCGCAGACCAGCGAGTCCGGGCCGCCCTCCAGCCACTCCTCCACCTCGGGCAGGACGGCCTCGAACGGCAGCCAGGCGCAGCAGTGCGGGCAGGTCACGCGGTCGTCCTCGCGGACGTTGCCGTAGAAGGCGGTGCGGCCGACGTCGACCTCCAGGCCGTTCGGCCACACGTCGGGGAAGCCGCCGAGGTCGCCGGTCACGATCGTCGAGGCGCACGGGCCGGGCGCGTACCCGCCGGGGACGTCGCCGAGCACGCAGTCGGTCCGGTCGGCGACCACGACCCCGGCGCCGACGAGCCGGCCGAGGACGGCGCGGGCGAGGTCGGGCGCGTCTCCGGGATGGGCGTCCACGTCCGCGACCCACCGGCTCCGCTCCCCCACAAGCCCTCACACTACGCCGCACAGCCTGTCAAAGGGGGCGGCGTGGCTGCGGGGACACCGATCTCTCCTCGAAGAGGGCTTCACTGTGGGAGGCGCCGTTGGTAGACCGAAAAGCGTGACCCATCACGAGCCCTTCCCGCCGTCCACGACCGCGGTGTTCTGGCCGCGGTGCTCAGCCGTCCAGGGATGCATGGGACGCGCCGTCGATGGGCCGGGCGGAGCCCGTCGTTTGAATGGTGGTGGGCGGGGGCTGGAGGACGGTGGGCCGGGCGGCTGCCCCGCCCATCTGCCCCCGGCCGAGTTCGAGCGGTTCGTGGGTTCGCTGCGTCCGGGCGGCGATCTGGACCTGCGGGGCGTGACCGTCCCTCCGTGGCTGCTGGACGCCGTGCTGGACGCCGTCACCGGGCCCGACGGGCGGCCCCACCTGGGCCGCACCCGCTTCGACCGGGCGGTGCTGCCGTCCGACGCCGGGCTGCGCGGCTTCTGCGTCGAGGGCGACAGCTCGTTCGACGGCGCCTGCTTCCTCGGCGGCGCCTCGTTCTACGACGCGCGGTTCTTCGGCAACGTCTCGTTCCGCGGGGCGCGCTTCGGACGCAACGTGTCCTTCCACGCGGCGCGCTTCCACCGGCACGCCTCCTTCGAGGAGGCCGTCTTCGCCGGGGACGCCCTGTTCGGCGAGGCAGGCTGGCACGCGGACGCGTCGTTCCGGCGCGCGGTGTTCATGGGCGCGGCCTGCTTCGACCGGGCCAGGTTCGGCCGGGACGCGGCGATGCAGGCGGCGTGCTTCGGCGGGGCGGTCTCGTTCAAGCGCGTCCAGGTCACCCGGCACGCCAGGTTGGAGCGCACCAAGTTCCGCCGCGGCGCGTGGCTGGGGCCGCTGGTCGCGGGCGGCCGGATCGGGCTGGCGGACGTCTGCGCGCACGGCGGCCTCCGCGTCCACGCGGCGGCCCGGCACGTCACGGCGCGCGGCGCGACCGTCCACGGGGAGGCCGACTTCCGGCTGCGGCACGCCGAGCTGGACCTGGAGGACGCCGTCTTCGACGCGACGGTGTCCGTCCGCACGCTGACGCACCCGATCCAGGGCCTCGCCGAGCCGTCCTGGCCGGGCCCCGGGACCGTGCGGCTGACCTCGCTGCGGCGGGTGGACGCCGCGCTGGTCCGGCTGACCGACGTCGACCTGAGCGGATGCGGCTTCCTCGGCCTGCGCCGCCCGGACGCGCTGCGCATCACCGGCGACTGCGCGTTCGCGACCGCGCCCCGCAGGCCATGGCCGCGCCGGGGCCCGGGACGCGCCGTCCTCGCCGACGACGACAGCGCGTGCGGCGACGACCGGCTGGCCGCGCTGTACCGCGACATGGCCCGCGCCACCGCCGACTCCGGCCGCCGCCGTCTCGCCAGGGACTTCCGGTACAGCGCGCTGGAGAAGCGCCGACACAGCGAACCCGGACGGTGGCGGCGCTGGGGCCTGCACCTTCTCTGGATCACCTGCGGTTACGGCCTCCGGGCCGGACGCGTCGTCGCGTGGATCGCCATCATCGTCGCGCTGGTCTGCTCGGGCGCGACGCTCCTGCGCCACGACAATCGCCAGGACGCCGCCCGCATGCTCCACATGAACGGCGACGACACATAACCGCCCCGTGATCTGACGCCCGAGCGCGGCCGGGGTCTCGACAAAAGGGCGGGGCTCCGTTTTGTCAGACCCTTGGGTAATCATTCTTGTTATGAGCAGAGACAC
Organism: Actinomadura sp. KC06; assembly: GCF_004348735.1. Lineage (GTDB taxonomy): Bacteria > Actinomycetota > Actinomycetes > Streptosporangiales > Streptosporangiaceae > Spirillospora. Next base: position 20,926 of record NZ_SMKT01000115.1, on the reverse strand, counting down.
CCACCATCCGGGGGTGCAGTGCCCGCACTGCCAATCGCATCTCGCGCTCGTCCCCGTGCCCGCGAACACCGCCGCCGCACCGGTTCCCGCCCTGCCGCTCGTACTCAAGGAGGAATGGCAGCCGCCGCCCGTCGCCGAAGTCCTCGCGGTTTACGCCGGGCGCGCCAAGGACACCGCGACCGCCACCCGCGGCGCCGCGAAGGTCAGGGAAAGCCTCAACCGCGCCCGCGCCGCCGCCGCACAGCGCAGGGCCGCTCAGAAAACCGCCCGCCGAACCCCGAAAAGCGCCTGATCACATATAGATCACTAAAGCCTCGCGCGGCACGCGTGAGGACGTGAGGAAGGGACGGCACCGCCCTGCGGGCACCGTCCCCTCCCGCTCGCGGGCTCAGCGCGGGGCCGAGTCCGTCCATTCGGCGGTGAGCACGACCTCGGAGCTCATCGTCCGCCCCGCGGGGACGTCCGTCCCGGCCGCGGGCTTCATCATGACGGTCGCCCTGGCCAGCGCCGTCCCGGTCGACAGATCGATGATCACCTGTTCGCGGAGCGTCCCGGACGGGGTCTCGCCGTCGACGGCGATCGCGTTCCCCGGACGGCCCTGCGGATCCGTGACCCGCCCGATCGATTTCACCGCCGGGAGCCCGGCCAGCATCCGGAACCCGGCCGCCCGCACCTCGGGCCGCACCGGCATGTCCAGCACCACCCCGCTCGCGACGCGGTAGAGCCACTCGCCGCCGTCCATCGGCCGGTCGGACTCGGTGTCGTGCCCCTCGTACCACCGCATCAGCTCGGACTTGAGCCGCTTCGGGTCGGACGGCAGCGCCCGCACCTGCGCCATCGTCACGTTCCGGCCGAGCCAGTACACCTTGTCCCCGTCGACCAGCGGCGACGCGCTGAGCTTGGGCGGCTGCCGCGACGTGGGCGCCAGCTTCGCCCGGTACGGCTTGGTGATCTTGCCGCCGGGGGTGACGGGCACCCGGATCTCGAACGTGTCCGGCGATCCTGCGCGCCGCCAGGCCGCCTCGTCCGCCGCCGTCGTCGGCTTCGCCCCGAGATACTGCTGCCGCCCGTACGCCGTGCCGCCCTGTTTGCTGGGCGTCCAGCTCTCGTACTTGTCCCGGACGGTCACGCTGTAGCGGGCACTGCCCTTCCCGATCGTGTACGTGTGGGACGAGATCGACACCGTGTGCCAGTACGCGCGCATCGTGTCGCCCCGTCCGTCGGCCTTCTGCGCGGCGGTGAGCAGGACGGTCTTCGCGTCGAGCTTCTGCGTCTGCCCATGATCACCGCCCGCCCGGCGCGGCTCCGGCCCGTCCCCACCGGACGGGACGAAGGTCACCGCCGCCACCGCCCCGGCCGCGACCACCGCCCCCGCGAGGCCCACGCCCCACACCGGACGGACGCGCCTCCACGCCGCCTTCCGCGATCGCACCTCGGCCGGGCCGGGCCCGGCGGCCATCGCACGCGCGAGCTCCCCCTGCCGGACGCGCCCGTCTACCGGCGCGTCCGGGTCCAGCTCGGCGGGCCGGGCCTCCCTCAGGGTCCGCAGCACGTCGTTCATCCCATCTCCTCCTGAACAGTCGCCACTTGCCGCCCCGCGCGAACCCCGCCCGCCGTTCCAGGCTCGCCTGCAGCCCCGGATCGGCGTGCCGTCGCGGCCTGAGCCACCGTGGCCTGAGCCACCGTGGCCGTCGGCTCGCTGCCGGGGGCTTCGGCGTCCTCGGCGGCGCGGGCCAGTCGGCGGCGCGCCCGGTGCAGCCGCACCCGCAGCGCGGCGGGCGAGCAGCCGACGACCCGGGCGGCGTCGCGCGGTGTCAGCCCCTGCCAGGCGACGAGGATCAGGATCTCCCTGTCGCCGTCCGGCAGCGCCGCCATCGCACGGAGGACGGCGAGGCGTTCCGCCACGTCCTCGGCGATGTCACCGGCGGGATGCGCCGTCCACCGCCCGAGCTCGGCGGCGAACGACTCGCGCCGCACCTCCGCCCGGTGGCCGTCGCGCAGCACGTTCCGCGCGACGCCGAGCAGCCACGGCAGCGCCGGGTCGGGGACGTCGGCGAGCCGCCGCCACGCGACGGCGAACGTCTCGCTCACCACCTCGTCCGCGGCCTGCCGTCCGGCGCGGCTCGCGGCGTACGCCCACACGCGCTGGCGGCATTCGTCGTAGATCGCGGTGAAGCGCCGTTCCTCCTGAGCCTCGCGAGCCTCATCTGCCTCGTCTGCCACCGCCTGCTTCTCCGTCCGTCCGGGGTCCGGGTGTCCGCGTGTTTCGCGTCACCAGGTAGTGGCCGGGAGAGGCCCATCGTTACGCATGGCCCCGAGGGCGACGAGCGCGAGCAGTACGTTGAAGCGAGAAAAGCTCCGTTTCGGACGGGCCATCACCCCGTATATTTGCTCAACGGCAAACGACGACGCCAAGGGAGCTGAATGATGACCGCGATGCACAGTCGCGGCGCCGAAAGGCTCCTCGGTGTCGCCGGGTCCCCGCACCTGCTCCTCGTCGAGGACGATCCGGGCGACGCATTCCTGTTCGAGGAGCTGCTGACCGAGGCGCAGCCCGACGTGCGGATCACGGTCGCGACGACGCTCGCCGAGGCGCTGGCCGCGCTGCGGGCCGAGATCCAGTGCGTCATCGTCGACCTGTCGCTGCCGGACGCGGAGGGCCTGGACGCGCTGCGGCAGGTCCGCGGGCACGCCCCGTCCACCGCCGTCCTGGTGCTGACCGGGCTCGCCGACGAGCACGTCGGCGTGGAGGCCGTCGCCGCGGGCGCGCAGGACTACCTCGTCAAGCAGGACGTGGACGGCGCCCTGCTCACCCGCGCCATCAGCTACGCGATCGAGCGCAAGCGCGCCGACGAGTCGGAGCGGCAGCTCGTCGAGGCACGCGCGCTGAGCAGGGAGAACGCGCGGCTGGAGCGCGGGCTGCTGCCCGTCCCGATCCTCACCGACGCGACGCTGCGGCACCACACCCGGTACCGCCCCGGACGCGACCGCGCCCTGCTCGGCGGCGACTTCCACGACACCGTCGAGACCGCGGACGGCGCCGTGCACGTCGTGATCGGCGACGTCAGCGGGCACGGCGCGGACGAGGCGTCCCTCGGGGTGCGGCTCCGCATGGCGTGGCGGACGCTCGTCCTCGCCGGGCACACCGGGGACCGGCTCCTGGACACGCTCGACGCCGTCCTGCAGCACGAGCGGTCGGGCGAGGAGATCTTCACCACGGTGTGCATGCTGACGATCGCGCCCGACCGGCGCACCGCGCGGCTGCACCGGGCCGGGCATCCGCGCCCGCTGTTCTTCGGGCCGGACGGCGTGCGGCCCGTCCCGGACGAGCCGCGCGGCCCCGCGCTCGGGCTGCTCGGGCTGATCCCCGGCGTGGAGTGGCCCGCCGTCGACCTCGAACTCGGCGACTCGTGGGGACTGATGCTCTACACCGACGGGCTCATCGAGGGGTTCGCGGGCGACGACGGCGGTTATCTCGACCTGTCCGGGCTGCTGGAGCTGGCGACGGCCGCGCACGGCGACGGGCAGCGCGGCGACGCGCTGGTGGACGGGCTCATCGCGGAGGCGGAACGGCTGAACGGGGACGTCCTGTCCGACGATCTGGCCGTGCTGCTACTGAGCCGGGGCGACGATTGATGACGCCCGGCGAGCCCGGAAGCGACGCGCCGGAGCCGGAGGACCGGCGGGTCTCCGCGCCGCCCGTCGTGCTCGCGGCGGACATCCCGGGGGCGCGCGGGATGGGCCGGATCCGGCTCGTCCAGATCTACCGGATCGGCTCGATCGTCCTCGGCGTCCTCCTGCTGGTCGCGTTCGCGCAGACCGCGTCGGCGCTGTACGAGAACAACGAGGCGCGGGACGTCCTGATCGACCAGGTCGACCCGGCGGCGCTGGAGCAGTTCCAGCTCTCGTCGGCGGTCAGCGCCCAGGACACGGCCATCCGCGAGTACGCGATGGACGGCGGGCGGGGCTGGCTCACCGAGTACCGCGCGGCCGTCGCGCAGGAGGAGGCGGCCGCGGCCCGCATGCGCCGCCTGCTGGACGGAGTGCCCGGCAGCGAGAACGTCGTCCACCTGCTGGACACGGCGACCACCGATTCCCGCGCGTGGCGCACCGCCTTCGCCGACCGGGTCGCGGCCGGGCCCGGCGGCCAGGGCCTGGAGCCCGATCAGAGCCGCCTGTCGCGGCGGCTGCTCAGCCAGGCGCGCGGCGACATGACTCCGCTGCAGGCCGGTCTGACCAGGCTGCACGACCGGGCCGCCGACAGGCTCCGGTCCCGCGCCACGACGGCCATGTGGTCGATCGCCGCCGCGCTCGCCCTCGTCGTGCTGGCCGCGCTCGCGCTGACCGTGCTGATCAGGCGGACCGTCCTGACGCCCGTGTCCACGCTGACCGGACGGGTCCGCGCGGTGGCGCAGGGCGACTTCGGGCATCCGCTGGACGTGCCCGGCCCGTCCGAGATCAACGAGCTCGCCGTGATCATCGACGCGATGCGGGACCGGATCATCGACGAGTGGCGGGCCACCGTCGAGCAGACGCGGCTGCTGGACGAGCAGGCCGAGGAGCTGCGCCGGTCCAACGCCGAGCTGGAGCAGTTCGCCTACGTCGCGAGCCACGACCTGCAGGAGCCGCTGCGCAAGGTCGCGAGCTTCTGCCAGATGCTCGAACGCCGGTACGGGGACCAGCTCGACGAGCGCGGGCTCCGCTACATCGAGTTCGCCGTGGACGGCGCCAAGCGCATGCAGGCCCTCATCAACGACCTGCTGGGCTTCTCCAGGGCCGGGCGCCTGGCCGACCTGGAGGAATCCGTCGACCTCAACGACGTGGCCCAGCGCGCCATGGACAACCTCGCCGCGCTGCGCGAGGAGACGGGCGCCCGGGTGGACGTCGGCGAGCTGCCGAGCGTCCCCGGCGACCGCACCCAGCTCGTCCAGCTCTTCCAGAACGTCCTCGGCAACGCGATCAAGTTCCGCCGCCCGGACGAGCCGCCCCGCATCACCGTCGACGCCCGGCGGGCCGGAGGCGAGTGGGAGTTCCGCTGCGCCGACAACGGCATCGGCATCGAGCCCCGGCACGCCGACCGGATCTTCCTGATCTTCCAGCGGCTCCATCCGCGCGACCAGTACACCGGCACGGGCATCGGCCTGGCCCTCTGCAAGAAGATCGTCGAGTACCACGGCGGCCGCATCTGGCTCGACACGGCCGCCTCCGGCACCCCCGGCACCACCTTCCACTGGACGTTGCCGGCCCGGAACCGGGCGAGCATCGGCGCCCCGCGCACGGACACGGCAACGAAGAGGGACACCCAATGAGCGAAGCCCCCCACCCCATAGAGATCCTGCTCGTCGAGGACGACCCCGGCGACGTCCTGCTGACCGTCGAGGCGCTGGAGCACAACAAGGTCCGCAACGCGCTGCACGTCGTCAACGACGGCGAGCAGGCGATGGCGTTCCTGCGGCAGGAGGGCGAGTACGCGGACGTCCCGCGTCCCGACCTGGTGCTCCTCGATCTGAACCTGCCGCGCAAGGACGGCCGGGAGGTGCTCGGCGAGATCAAGGCGGACCCCGGCCTGCGGCCCATCCCCGTCGTCGTGCTCACCACGTCCGAGGCGGAGGAGGACATCCTGCGCAGCTACCACCTGCACGCCAACGCCTACGTCACCAAGCCCGTCGACTTCGACCAGTTCATCTCCGTCGTCCGCCGGATCGACGACTTCTTCGTGACCGTGGTCAAGCTCCCCCGCTGACGGCCCCGCCGCTGACCGCTCCGCCGTCCCGTCCGGTCCAGTCGAGGCAGACGATCACCGCGTCGTCGGCCGGTTCGGTGTCCTCGTGGAAGGCGATGAAGTGCCGGATCATGGTGCGGACGGCCTCGGGCGGCGCCTGCATCCGGGTGGCGCGCATCGCCTGCGCCAGCGCCGACCGCGTGAACGGCACCCCGGCCGGGGACAGCGCCGCGTGCACCCCGTCGCTGACCAGCACCAGCCGGTCCCCGGGCCGGACGGTGAACTCCTCCACCTCGTACAGGGTGTCGCCGAACATCCCGAGCGGCATCTGCGCGTCGAACCCGATGCTCTCGGGGGACCCGTCCCGCACCCGGAAGATCATCGGCGAGCCCGCGTCGACCGCCCGGACCCGTCCGGTCGCGAGGTCGAAGTCCAGCAGCAGCGTGGCCACGTGCTGCTCGCCGCGGTGCCGCGCGAACAGCGTCTGGTCGGCGAGCGCGGCCTGCTCGACGAGGTCGCCGCCGGACCGCCGCGCGTTCCGCAGCGCGCTGATCGCGAGGTGGGTGAGCACGGCCGCGTCCGTTCCCGAGCCCATTCCGTTGCTGACCGTCAGCGTGAGCCTTTCCTCGGACGCCGCCCAGTCGAAATTGTCGCCCCACACCGCGTAGGCGGGTTCGAGCTGCCCCGCGAAATGGAATTCGGCGGCGTCGCAGGACGGCGCCGGCAGCAGTTCCCATTGGATTTCGGCCGCGAGCGTCAGCCGGGTCCGCCGCCGGATGCGCCGGAACAGGTCGGTGCTCTGGTTCGCCATCTTCAGGGCGCGGGCGACGACGACCGCGAAGTCCTCCAGCCAGGCGGGCGCGCCGTCCGGGAGCCCGACGGACAGCACGCCGAGGCGCTCGCCCTGCACGGACAGCGGCAGGTGGACGAGGCGGCCGCCGTCCTCCCGGGGCGGTTCCCGGACGATCCGCTGCGACGCGAACGCCCGTCCCGGAAAGGTGTTGTCGACCGGCACGTCCGGACGTCCCCGGACGGTCGGGACCAGGAACGCCTGCCGGTAGTCGATGAGGAGGACGCCCGCGTCGCCGCCGTTCGCGTACTGCTCGATCAGCCCGTTCGCCACTTCGGCGAGCCGGTGCGGAGGCGCCGCCCAGAGGGCCTGCTCGATGCCGCGGAACTCGTCCTCCACGGGTCTCTCATAGTTGCTCATATCGGCGCGGACTCCTTTCTGACGGAGGTTGACGCCGCCGGGGGGACGGCGGGCCCGCGGGCGCGGGATGCCTTCGGGCGACGTGGTGTGTAACAGTGGGAGTCATGGTGGGGACGTCGGGTGAGGGAGCCGCGGAATCCGCGGCCGCGCTCGACGACGCCGCGTTCACCCTGATGGACGTGTGGTCCCGTGCCCATAACGCGTCGGATGTACCGGTTCCGTCGACGCAGCTCCGCGCGCTGTTCGTGCTGGAGCGCGGGGGGATGAACGTCAGCAACCTGGCGGGCGAGCTCGGCGCGCTGGTGTCGTCCGCGAGCCGGCTGTGCGACCGGCTGGAGGCGTCCGGGCTGCTGACCCGCGACCACGGCCGCGACCGCCGCGAGGTCACGGTGCGGCTGAGCGCGGACGGGCAGGCGCTGCTCGACCGGCTGCGGCGGCACCGGCGCGAGGAGCTGACCCGCGTGCTGGCCTCGATGCCGGCGCCCGCGCGGGCGGCGCTGCTGTGGGGGCTCACCGAGTTCCACGAGGCGGCCTCCAAGCCGGGCTCCGAGGGCGGCTCCTTCTCCATGCCGGCCTGAACCCGTGCCGGCCTGACCCTCCTGAACCCTCCATGCCCGCCTGAGCCGTCCTTAAATATCCGCTTTTCTTCTGAACTGCCTGCTGCGTGCGAACCTTCCAATAGTTCGGAGAATAACGCCATTTTAGCGGGCGGCCTCGGGCTTGATTTTGGCCATTTCCGCTGCGCGCCCTCCAAGCAGCAGTAACATCCCGCCTCATGGCGATTCAAAAAGCCGCGCGGCATTCTCACCGCGCCGTTCCGGCCGTCCGGGACCCGGTCGCTGCGGCGCGTGCGCGCCCGATCCCGGCGACCGCTGCGCGACTGATCTCGGCGGCCGGTGCGCCCCTGGTGCCGGCGGTCGCCGCCGTGCTGCTGCTCGGTGGCTGCGGGGGCTCCCCCCAGGGCGCCGCGTCCACCGGGTCGGCCGGGCCTGCCACGTCCGCCGACAGGGCGGGCATGTCCAGGATCCCCGAGGCCACCACGTTCGCCACCGTCTCCGGCGCGCCCAAGGACACCGCGCCGGGCCGCGCCACCGACGGCCTGGTCGTGCGTCCGGACGGCCCGGTCGCGGTGTTCGACCGTCCCGGCGGACGGCCCGTCGCCACGCTCCCCGCCGAGCAGCTCGGCGGGCCCACCTGGGTGCCCGTGGTGGAGAGCTCCGGCAACTGGCGCCGCGTGCTGCTGCCGTCCAAGCCCAACGGGTCGAGCGGCTGGATCTCCGGTTCCGGGCTGAGCACCGCGCGCACGCCCTACACCGTCCGGGTCGACCTCGCGAAGCGGCGGCTCACGCTGCTCAAGTCCGCGCGGAAGGCCGGTCAGTGGACGGTCGCGATCGGCGGCCCCAAGACCCCGACTCCGCAGGGCCGGACGTTCATCATGGCGACGCTCGCCCCGGCCAAGAAGACGCCGAGCCCCCTCGTCCTGCCGCTCGGCACGCACTCCGCGACCCTCGACACCTTCGGCGGCGGTCCCGGCACCGTCGCCCTGCACGGCTGGCCCGACACGTCCGTGTTCGGCAAGGCCGTCACGCACGGCTGCGTCCGGGTGCCGAAGGACGCGCTCCGGACGCTGTCGCGCGTCCCGCTCGGCTCGCTGGTGCTCATCACCGCCTGAGCCGGCCCGCAGCCCCGCTACAGCCGGCCGACCGGCGACACGGCGGCCGGATCCGTCCCAGATCTCAAGAATCGGAGAACGATCATGCGTTTCAGCCATGCCTCCAAACGGCTCACGGTCACGGGCCTGCTGGTCACCGGCCTGGCCGCCGCCGCTGCCGCGGTTCCGGCCCCGGCGAAGGCGGCCCCGCGTCCCGAGGGGTCGGCGTACGGGCTGACGGTCGACGGGCCGCTGGCCGTCCCGCCGATGCCCGCCGTCTCGTCCGCCGCGGGCCCGGTCAGCAAGAGCCTGGCGCGCGAGAACCACACCAAGCTGGTCGACGCGTCCGCGCTGGACGTCAGCGCCTCCTCGTCGCGCGCCCGCTCGACCGTCGCGCGGCTCGCCGTCCCGCCCGCGCAGCTGCTGGCCAGCGCCGTGTCCGCCGAGTGCGACGGCGGACGCGGCTCCGCCCACCTGACCCGCGCCGCCCTCGCGGGCAAGCGCCTGGACGCCTCGCCGCCGCCGAACACCACCATCCCGGTCGACGTGGACGGCCTCGGCCGCGCCTCGCTGATCCTCAACAAGCAGCAGCGGATGGCGGACGGCCGGCTCGCCGTCACCGCGATGGAGCTCCGGCTGCCGCTTCCGGGGAAGGCGTCAACGGTCCGGATCGCGTCCGCGATGTGCAAGGGCGGGTCGGTTCCGGCCGAGGCGCCAGCCCCGAAGCCGGTGAAGCGCGACCTCCCCGTCACCGGCTGACACCCGGCCCTTGACGGACGCACGATACGGCGGCCCGGCGGATCGGTTCCGTCCGGGCCGTCGCCGTCAGCTCGCCAGCGACTTCTCGAAATGCACGATCGAGCCGTCGCGGTGGACGCGGTCGGCGAAGCGCAGTTCCTCGGTGAACGCCCGCATCAGCTGAAAGCCCCGCCCGTGCTCGGCCAGCAGCGGCGCCTGCGCGTCGTTCCAGTCGGCGGCGCCGGACTCGAGGCGAGGCTCGGCGGTGTCGGCGGTCTCGGAGTCGTCCGCCGCGCCCCCGTCGATGACCTCGACGACGCATCTCGTCCCGTCCATCCGCGCCCGGACCTCGTACTCCAGTCCGTTCGCGGCGTGCTGGATGACGTTCGCGCACGCCTCCCCGAGCGCGAGCGCGATGTCGGCACGGATCTCGGAGGCGACCCCGAGCCCGCGGAGCGAGGCGTCGAGCGTATGCCGCACCAGCGGCGCGCTCTCGGCGTTCCTCGGCAGGGTCATTTCGAGAACGACCTCCATGCCAATCGCCTCCGTTCCTCTAGCAGCCAGATTTCCCGCTGATCTCCACGGGAAACTCCCGCCACCGAAAAACCGCGCCGACCAGCGCCCTACCGCCATTTGATGAGAATTCCGCTGTGACGTGGACCACTTGACCTGACGTGGCGGACGGGCAGACTGGGGCGGTGGTCAGGCGCGATGGACCGCGTCGACCGCAAGCTCTTCCTCCTCCAGCCCTGAGCCCCTGCGCGTCCTCGGCCCGCCTGCGCGCCACCTTTCCCTCCCGTCCAGGAACTAGAGGCGGGCTTTGTGCATCTATTCCTCCGACATGGTGTTCGCCAGAGGAGGACCGGTGTTCCGTTCAGTTCCCGTCGTGGCCGGACTTGCGCTCGGCGCCGCACTGCTGGTCAGCGGCTGCCAGGGAAATTCGTACTCCTGCATGCACGACAAATGCCACGTGACGGTGTCCGGCGCCGGACAGACCATTGAGGTCAAGGACTTAAACGTCACGGTCTCCGAGATCACCGCTCAGGGCATGACGGTGTCCGCCGGGGGCTCGGCGCCGACGAAGGTCGCGGTGGGCGAGAGCGCCCAGGTCGGCGGTGTGACGATCAAGGTCACGTCCGTGGAGGGCGAGCAGGTCAAGTTCGACCTGGGCTGACCGATCCCGCGTGTGAGCGGTTTGTGAGCGGCGCGCGGCAGCCTTCGTGGCATGAGCTACGCGTTTCAGGCCGATGGCCTGGTCAAACGATTCGGGAAGACGACAGCGCTGGCTGGTGTGGGGCTGGCGGCGCGTTCGGGGACGGTCCTCGGCGTTCTCGGGCCGAACGGGGCAGGGAAGACGACGGGCGTGCGGATCCTCGCGACGCTGCTGCGGCCCGACGCGGGCAGGGCGGAGGTGTGCGGGCTGGACGTCGTCCGCGACGCGGCCCGGGTGCGCGAGCTGATCGGCCTCACCGGCCAGTACGCCTCGGTGGACGAGGACCTCACCGCGCGGGAGAACCTCGTCCTCATCGGGCGGCTCCTCGATCTGCGCAAGGCGGAGGCGCAGGCCCGCGCCGCCGACCTGCTGGACCGGTTCGAGCTGACCGACGATGCCGGACGCCGCGTGTCGACGTATTCGGGCGGGATGCGGCGCCGCCTCGACCTGGCCACCAGCATGATCGGCCGTCCCGCCGTGATCTACCTGGACGAGCCGACCACCGGCCTCGACCCGGGCAAGCGGGAGGAGGCGTGGCGGCTGATCCGCTCGATGACGGACGGCGGCGGCACCGTCCTGCTGACCACGCAGTACCTGGAGGAGGCCGACGCGCTCGCCGACGAGATCACCGTCATCGACCGCGGGACGGTGATCGCGTCGGGCACGCCCGCCGAGCTGAAGCGGGTCGCGGGCGGTCAGACGATCACCGTCCGGCCCCGTGACCCGGCTCGGCTCATCGAGGCCGCGGCGATCCTGAACGCGGTGTCGGGGCGGGACGCCGAGTCCCCCCGCCGCGACGTGATCTCGGTACCGGTGACCGGCGACGACGGTGAGCGGGCGTTCGCCGAGGCCGTCCGCCGCCTGGACGCCGCCGGGATCGGCGTCACCGAGCTGTCGCTGCGCCTGCCCAGCCTGGACGAGGTCTTCTTCACCCTGACCGGCCACCACACTGACGACGCGGAGGCGGCGGCATGACTGACACCGTCCTGGAAACGGGCAACGCGACCGTGCAAGACGACGCGCGCCCCAAGCGCCCCTACAGGCTGGCGCGGCACAGCCTCCTGCTCGCCGGACGCAGCCTCATCAAAACCAGACGCAACCCCGGAGTGCTCACCGACGCGCTCTTCATGCCGATCCTGTTCCTGCTGCTGTTCGTGTACCTGTTCGGCGGCGCGGTCTCCGGCTCCACGCACGACTACCTGCAGTACGTGTTCCCCGGCGTGCTGGTGATGACGTTGCTCCTGGCCGGGATGCTCTCCACCGGGATCAGCATCAACGTCGACGTCAAGAAGGGCGTGTTCGACCGGTTCCGCAGCCTCCCGATCGGACGGTCCGCGCCGCTGATCGGCCTCGTCCTGGGCGATCTGATCCGGTACGCCGTCGCGGCGGTGGTCCTGTTCGGCACCGGCTACCTGCTCGGCTTCCGCGCCCAGACCGACCTGGCGTCCGCGCTGGCGGCCGTGGGCCTGGCGACCGCGCTGGGGTTCTCGCTGAGCTGGCTCAACGTGCTGATCGGCGTCCTGATCAGGGAGGTCACGGTCGTGCAGACGGTCGCGTTCCTCGGGATCTTCCCGCTGGCGTTCGGCACGAACATGGTCGTCCCGGCGGACACGCTGCCCGGCTGGCTGCAGGCGTGGGTGAAGGTCAACCCGGTCAGCGACGCCGTGGACGCCTCGCGCGGCCTCCTGCTCGGCGGCCCGGTGGCGGAGCCCGCGACCATGACGCTGCTGTGGTCGGCGGGCTTCCTCGCCGTGTTCGGCCCGCTCGCCGGCTACGTCTACCGGCGGCGGAGCTGATCTTCCAGCAGGGCGAGCACGCCCGGCACGTCCAGGCGTCCGCCCCGGTCGTAGGCGGCGCGGAAGGCGCGCTCGCCCAGCGTCCGGCGGAGGCTGCGGGTCACGAGCACGACGTCGGGGTTGAACGCGTCGGGCGCGCCCCGCAGGACGGACGCCGCCCCGAGCACCTCCGCCGCCGCCTCCGCATCGGCGCTGGCCGCCGCCTCCGGTTCGGCGTGGGCGCGGAGGCGGGCGATCGCGATTCCGGCGACGGCGGCGATGGGCATGTCCGGCCCGTCGACGGCGAGGTCGAGCGCCTTGCGCAGATGCCCGCGCGCCGCGTCCAGGTGGCCGGCACCGATCGCGAGCTGCGCCATCCCCGTCTCGTACAGCGACCCGTACTGCGGATAGGACGGGACCCGCCCGAGCTCGCGTCCTGCGGCCCCGTAGTGCTCGCGTGCCTCGTCCGCGTCACCGGCGTGCCGCGCGAGATCGCCGAGGGCCAGCCGGACGGACACCAGGTGGCGGGCCTGCGTCCCGGCCCCCGGCGCGATCATCGCGGTCAGCTCGTCCCGGGCCCGCCGGACGTCGCCCGACCGGGCCCGGGCCACCGCGAGCATCACCCGCTGCATGCCGGTGTTCTCGCCCTGGTCCAGCCCGCGAAGCAGCTCGATCGACTCCTCAAGCCCGGCGATGGCGGCGCCGAAATCTCCCCGGACGGTCTGCGTGTCGGCCAGGAAGACGAGCGCGAGTGACAGGCCGACCCGCTCTCCCGCCTCGCGGAACCCGGCCACGGCGACGGCGATGTCGCGGTGGGCCGCGTCCATCTCGCCCCGGTTGCCGTTGAGCATCGCCCGCATCAGATGCAGCGCGGCCCTCGTCCAGGGGTCGCGCTCGGGCAGGCGGCGGTCGATGGCCGCGACGCCGCGCGCCGTGTCGTCGGTGAGCAGCGCGATGGCGGGCTCGATCATCGCGGCGAGGGGGTGCGCCGAGTCGCGTCCCGCCGTGCCGATGAACGGATCATCACGAGCGTCGCCGCCCGCCATGACGGTGTTGAACAGGTAGCCGCCCAGCGCGACCGCCTCCGCGCCGTCCGGGACGGGCCCTCCCTCGCGCGGCGCCTCCAGCGCGAGCCGCAGCCTGCGGGCCGCCTCGGCGTGGTCGCCGAGGATCATCCAGAACGTGGCCAGCGCCGCCCCCAGCCGGACGGCGGACCCGCCGTCGCCCGCGTCCACGGCGTGGTGCAGGGCGGCGACAAGGTTCTCGCGCTCGGCCGCGAGCCGGAAGAACCACTCCAGTTGCTCAGGGCCGCGCAGGTGCGGCTCGGCCCGCTCCGCCAGGTCGAGGAAGCACGCGACGTGCTCGGCCCGGACCCGGTCCAGCTCCCCGGCCTCCGCCAGCCGCTCCCGCCCGTACTCGCGGATGGTCTCCAGCATCCGGAACCGCGGCTCGGCTCCCTCCACGACCTGGAGCAGCGACCGGTCGGCGAGCGAGTCGAGCACGTCGAGAGCCTGCGGGAGGCCGGTCACGCGGGACGCGGTCTCCGGCGTGATCGTGCCGGGGAACACCGACAGCCGTTCGGCGAACCGGCGTTCGGCGCCGTCCAGGAGGTCCCAGCTCCACGCGACGACGGCGCGCAGCGTCCGGTGCCGGGTCAGGGCCGTCCTGCTACCGCCGGACAGGACGCGGAAGCGGTCGTCCAGGCGGGCGGCGAGCTGGTCCAGCGACATCGAGCGCAGCCGCGCCGCGGCCAGCTCGATCGCCAGTGGCAACCCGTCCAGGCGGCGGCAGATCTCCCCGGCCACGCTCGCGTCGTCTCCGCTCAGCGTGAACCCGGGCCGGACGGCCGCCGCCCGCTCGGCGAACAGCTCCACCGCCGACGACTCCAATGCGTCCCCGCCCGGTTCGGGGACGTCGAGCGGCGGCACCGGGCACAGCGCCTCGCCGTCGACGCCGAGACGTTCCCGGCTCGTCGCGAGGACGCGCAGGCTGGGGCAGGTGCCGAGGAGATCGTCGGTGAGCCGGGCGGCGGCCGCCACGACGTGCTCGCAGTTGTCCAGGACGATCAGCGTCTCGTCCGCGGACAGCGCCTCGACCAGGTGGCTCGTCCCGTCCCGCAGGCCGAGCACATCCGCGACCGCCCGCGGCACCTCGTCGGGGTCGCCGACCGCGGCCAGCTCCACCAGCCACACCCCGCCCGGGAACCGCCCGGACAGCTCCGCGCCGACCGTCGTGGCCAGCCGCGTCTTCCCCGAACCTCCCGGCCCGACCAGGGTGACGAGCCGTCCTTCCCAGAGCCGCCGCGCGATCCAGGCGCGTTCGGCCTCCCGTCCGACGAAGCTGGTCGGCGGCACTCTGAGGTTGCCGCGCGCCGTCCCGTCCGGAACGCGCGGGACGGCCCGCAGCACGGCCAGGTACGCGTCCTGCAGCTCCTGCCCGGGGTCGGCGCCCAGTTCCTCGGCGAGACGTCCCCTGAACTCCTCGAACGCCGCGAGCGCCTCCGCCGAGCGTCCGGCCCGGTGCAGGGCCTCGACCAGCAGGGCGCGCAGCCGTTCCCGCAGCGGATGCCGCGCCGCCAGCTCCTCCAGCTCCGCCGCCGGCCGCACCGGATCGGCGCCGGTCGCCAGCTCGGCGGCCACCCGGTCCTCGGTCGCCGCGAGCCGGAGCGCCTCCAGCCGCACCGCCGCGGCGTCGGCGAACGGGATTCCCGCCGCGTCCGCGAGCGCGTCGCCCCGCCACAGCTCAAGCGCGCTGGTCAGCCGCTCGACGGCGAGCTTCGCATCCCCGTCACCAAGCGCCCGGCCGCCTTCCGCCGCCAGCCGCTCGAACTCGGGAGCATCCACGGCCTCGGCGTCCAACACGTAACCGCCGGGGACCGACCGCAGCCGACCAGCAGGCAGGACGCGCCGCAACCGCGAGACGAGCGCCTGCAACGCATGGACGCGATCTCCCGGGCCGCCGTCCGGCCACAGCGCATCGACCAGCGACTCGACGGTGACCGTCCGTCCCGGCTCCAGCGCCAGCCGGATCATCAGCGCCCGCAGCCGCGCGCCCCCGATCGCGACGTCCTTCCCCTGGTCCGTCACCGCCAGCGGACCAAGAATCCCAACGCGCACCCCTCAACTCTGCCACGCGCCGCGCGTCACGCGTCCGCGCGCAGCAGCAGGATCAGCTCCCCGGCGAGCGCCGCCTGCCGGGGAAGATCAGATTGGTGGAGCGCGATCCATTTCAGGACGGGTCCCGGCGGCATTCAGAGATACTTCGCATATGCGCAGCCGTGTCCTCGTCCTGCTCCCCTGCTGCCTGATGCTGGCGGGCTGTTCCGCGGGTGAGTCCGCCGCTCCGTCGGCGGCTCCCACCACGACCGCGCCACAGGCCCCATCGCCCACCACGTCGAAGCCGACCTTCGGGACGACCGCGATTCCGTCCGCACCGCTCCGGCTGACCGGTGAAATGACCCGGCCCGGGGCCCGATTGCAGTTCGGCGAAAAGGCGATCGTGCCCGTCCGCCACTATTACCCCCTGCTGAAGACCTACGCCGAAGGTGTGCTCGGCATCGTGGTGCAGCGCATCCGGACGGCCCCGGGTTCAAAGGTCCAAGGCAACTTCGACGATGACGACAGGGCGATGCTCAAGCGCCACATCGCGTACTACGCGAAAATCACCGTCACCAACGAGAGCGGCAACGCCTTCTCGCCGGGCACGCCGCGCTTCAACGGCGAGTTCGGCGACTTCGGCCCCGCCGTCACCATGGTCGGCGAGAAGGGCCTGCCGGGCTGCCGGGAAGGGAACCCACCCGATTCCGACGAGTTCGGCCGCAAGGGCGCCGAATGGAAGACCTGCCTGCTCGGCGTGTCATCGCGCTCTCGTCCCATGACGGAAGTGCAGTACCACGACCCGCCTTACGGCAAGGAGACCCAGTTCGAGGACGACCCGTCACCAGACTTCAACAAGCACTACAACCTCGGACCGATCACCTGGTCATAGCCCTTTGCCGAATTCCGGCTAGGGGGCCTCGACCCCGGAGATCCGGTACCGCATCACCTCGGCGCCGCGGATCTGGGCGGCCTGCTCGGGCTCGGGCCCCGAGCCGCGGAAGCGTTCGAGGTCCTCGTCGGTCTCCCATCGCTCGTAGACGTTGATCCGATCCGGCTCGACCAGATCGGCCGACAGCGCGAAGTCGAGACAGCCGGGCGCGGCCCGCGCCAGCTCGACGACCTCCCGGCTTCCCGCCAGATAGGCCTCGCGATCGTCCACGTACAGCTTCCCCGAAATAATGATCATCCTGGCCTTCGCCCTCTGGTCACCCCGACCGCTCCCGATCGGAATCCAGCCCGGCCCTGCCCGCTCCACCGCGCTGTTCGCCATCGGAATCCCCGCCGCCGTATCTGAGGAGATCCGTGATCGGGAACGATACCCAAGAGCAAGTGTGGGATCCCTTCGGCACGCTTCGCCGGGTCCTATGGATCGGCGGCGGGCAATGGGCCGGCAAGTCGACCGTCGCCCGGCTGCTGGCCCTCCAATACGGGCTGACCGCCTACCACTACGACTACCACGATGCCCGCGGCCACAACGACCGCCGGATCGCTCGCCGCGTCAAGCTCGGCCACCCTCCTGCCGACCCGGACCCCGACCAGACCTGGGTGAACACCACCCCGGAGGACATGGCCACCGAAACGCTGGCCGGCTTCCCGGTCCGCTTCGAATGGGCCCTGGACGACCTGCGCTCCCTGGTCTCCGGGCACCCCATCATCGCCGAAGGCTGGGGGCTCCGCCCCGAGCTGGTCGCCCCGATCATCGACTCGCCCCGGCGAATGGTCGTCATGGTGCCCACCCAGGCTTTCCGCGACCGCCAGCTCCGCGAACTCCCCCGAGACGCCACCATCGGGCACGACGTCAGCGACCCCGAACGGGCCCGACGCAACCGGCTGGAGCGTGACCGCCTCGTCGCCGACGACGCCGTCCGCTCCGCCCGACACCTCGGCATCCGCGTGATCGAGGTCGACGGATCCAGCAACGCCACAGCCATCGCCGACATCGTCGCCGACCACTTCAGCCCCTACCTGCCACCACGCAGTCCGGCATCGTAGTCAGCCCGAGGGACGGCGGATGCGCCTTACTGCGGGGGATTCAGCCTTATGCACACCAGGCATCCCGCACAGGCGGGAATTTCGTCGAAGGGAACGCCGTCCAGGATCGCGGCTGCGCAGAGGGCGCAGATCCAGGCGCAATACCAGGGCCGGGCATCCAGCGACCCGGCCAGATCGAGTTGGTCGCTGAGCTGACTCCTTGAATCCCGGATGGCGCCCGTCAATGCCGAGTCGAGGCGTGATGGATCGTCACGGGCCGCACCGCGGAATATCAGGGTGGGAATGGAGCTGTCGGGAGGAGTGACGAGCGTCGCGTCCGCGTCCGCTGGAACCAGCTGGGACGCTTCAATCCCCATTTGCGACGCGATGCCCACCGCCTCAAAGGAGTCATCGCCGGAGATCCCCGCGAGGCCGCCGACCTCTGCCTTGACGCCCGCCAAGAGGCCCAAGGCGCTGATGACCTGAAAGGAATCCCCGTCACTCAGCCTGGCGATCGTCCCCTGGGCGGCGCCGTCGATCCGCTCGTCGCCGATGTTCTCCGAAGTCAAACTGTCGCGCCACCGGGCGATAACGTCATCGACCATCTCCGTCATGACGCCATGATGCCCAGCCTCCTTCAAGGCTTCGACAACAAGACATCAAGTCTATGTTCTGACCTCCACCGGCGGCATTGCGCGTCAAGAGCAGCCATATCTCCGATGTTCAGCGGCCGACGCGTGTGAAAGGCTCCAGCACCCATTGGGCGAAGTCGGCCGGTCCCACATTGCTTCCGCACAGGATGGTGGTGACGCGCCGTCCGGCGAACCGCTCCGGCTGCTCCAGGACGGCGGCGATCCCAAGCGCCGCGGAGGGCTCGACGACGAGCCCCGCGTGTTCGTAGAGCATGCGCATTCCGGCCTTGATCGAGTCCTCGGTCACGAGCACGACCTCGTCGAGGACGAGGAGCAGGTCGTCCAATACCTCGGGGATCGGGCAGCGGCCCGCGACGCCGTCGGCGATGGTCTCGATGCGGTCGGTCTCGACGACCGTGCCTTGCCGCCACGACAGTGTCATCGCGGGCGCACCGGCCGGCTGGACTCCGATCACCTGCGCGTGCCCGGCGAGCGAACGCACGACGTAGCCCACGCCGCTGGCCAGCGCACCCCCGCCGAGGGCCACGAGGACGACGTCGAGCGCCGGATCGTCCCGGACGAGCTCAAGGCCGATCGTGGCGGCGCCTTCGCAGGTCGCCAGGTCCAAGCTGTCTTCGAGCAGGTAGGCGCCATCGCTCTCCGCGATCTCGCGGGCCAGCAGCCGGGCGTCCTCGATGTCCTCGCCGACGAGCCGGACCCGCGCGCCGAGGTCGGCGATCCGGCGCAGCTTGAGCGCGTTGGCGGTTCTCGCCGCCACGACGGTGACGTCCAGGCCCCGGCGCGAGCCGCTGTAGGCCAGCGCCTGCCCGAGATTCCCGGCGCTCGCGCACACCATTCGCGACACGCCATTCTCGCGGGCCGCGGCCGCCACCGTTTCGGTGCCGCGCCCTTTGAAGCTCCGCACCGGATTGAGCGTCTCGACCTTCAGCGTCATCGAGCATCCGAGCGCCCGGCCGAGCGGCGCGCATTCCAGCGCGGGAGTGTCGAGGAACACCGGATCGATCTCGCCGACCGAGGCGCGAATCCTATCGAGCCGGAGCCGAACACGACCGAGATCGCCCACGCCGCCCAGCATGCCACGCCTCCCACCGGATAAGACACTCACGCCTGGCTTTGGCGGGCCGGTCGAGAGACCGTCGTGCGCAGTGACTCCAGCCAACCGGCGAACAGCGTCTTGAACTGCTCTATCCAATGGTCGTGCTCGTCGGCGGGGCAGTCGAAGGTGACGTACCACTCCACCAGCGCCCGGTCGCCGTCCGCTACGGGGATGATCCGCTGTGTGGCGAGGAAGTTCCGCACGGTCGGGAACCGCAGCGGGTCCAATGCGGTGTAGGAATAGGAGCGATCAGCGTCGGAGTGGGCGACCAGTTGCTGGCGGATGGTCAGTCCGTCGTAGCTGACGTTGCGGATCGCCCCGACCTGCTCCCCCGGCTTGCCGTCCTCGATGAAACACTCGGCGTCGGGGATCCATTGCCGGTAGCTGCCGAAGTCCCGGACGAGGCCCCAGATCTGATCCGCCGACTGGTCGATCACTGTGCTGTAGTACGACTTGGCCATCTTGGCGCGCCCCTGTCCGTTTGCGCTGCGCTATGTCCGACGCATCCGACAGTGTCGACAACACCGTGCCGGAGGATGTGGTTGCGTCGCGCGGCTAGGGGGTGCGGTGGCGTCGTGTTGCACGATCGTCAGAAATGGCCTTTCCAGCCGGCCGCGAGTAGCGAGCGGATCTCCGCGACGAGCCGGACGTCCGACTCCTCGTACTGCCGGTAGCCGTTGGCGGCGCGCCGCGCGGGCAGCAGCCCCTGCTGCTCGTAGTAGCGCTGACACCGGCGTCAAGGTCAAACGGCCGAGGTCGGACATGGGACGGGCCCGGCGGTGGTCACCGCCGGGCCCGCCGCCATCAGAGATCGCTAGCGGCCCTGGAGCCTCTTGACGTTGTCGCCGAAGGTCCAGTTCTTCGAGCCGTCCCAGTTCATGGACCAGGTCATCAGGCCCTTGAGCTGGCCGTTGAAGCTGTTCCATGCCTGGCCGACCAGGCCCGTCGACATGTACCCGCCGCCGGCGCCCGGCTGCGCGGGCAGGCCCGGGGCCTGCTTGTCGTAGGGCACCTTGATGGTGACGCCTTGGACCACGAGGCCCTTGTTCAGGCACTCGGTCTGCTTGACGAAGCCCTCGACCGTCCCGGCCGAGTAGGAGTCGCCGGAGCAGCCGTACATGCTGCCGTTGTAGTACTGCATGTTCAGCCACCACAGGCGGCCGTTGTCGGCGTACTTCTTGATGATCGGCAGGTACGCGCCCCAGATGGAGCCGTAGGTGACGCTGCCGCCGGTCACGTACGCGGTCTCCGGCGCCATCGTGAGCCCGAAGTTGGACGGCATCGCGGCGAGCACGCCGTCGATGATGTGGATGAGGTTGGCCTGCGACGTGGACGGCGTCGCGGGGCTGCCCGACCCGGTCAGGCCGGTCTCGATGTCGATGTCGATGCCGTCGAAGTTGTACTTCTTCAGGATCGGCACGACCGTCTGGATGAACCGGTCGGCGACGCTGCGGGAGCCGAGGTCGATGCCCGCGGTCGCGCCGCCGATCGACATCAGGATCGTCGCGCCGGCCTCCTTGGCCGCGCACATCTGCTCGGGGGTGGCGACCTTCACGGTGTTGTCCATGCCGTCCTCCCAGAGGACGGTGCCGTCGGAGCGGATGACGGGGAACGCCGCGTTGTACACGTTGTAGCCGTGCTGCTTGAAGACCGGGTTCTCGATCGGGCTCCAGCCGAACGGCGGGTGGACGCCGTTGGCCGCGCCGTCCCAGTTCTCCCAGTAGCCCTGCAGGATCTTGCCCGCGGGCTTGCCCTTCACCGCGCAGGTCGGCTCGCCCTCGGGCGGGTCGGTGGTGGGA
>NZ_SMKT01000114.1 GCF_004348735.1 Actinomadura sp. KC06 | reverse complement strand
GCGGGCGGGGGAGCGCGGTGAGCCTTGTCGAGCCGCCGGCCCATCCGGACGAGTCCCCGCCGCGGCCACCGGAACCGGAGCGGCGGGACGACAAGCGGCCCGATAGGCCGCCCCGGCCAGGCGGACGGCCGCGGCCCGTCCGGGAGCTGGTGCTGATCGTCGTGCTGTTCGGGCTCTACAAGCTCGGCCGGCTGTTCTCCAGCGACCGCGTCACGGACGCGTTCGCCAACGCCCGCGGCATCTGGGACCTCGAACGCACCCTGCGCCTGCCGGACGAGGCCGCCGTCCAGCAGGGGATCCTGCACAGCGAGGCGCTGATCCACCTCGCGAACGGCTACTACGCGGTCGTGCACTTCCCGGCGACCGTGCTGTTCCTGCTCTGGATCTACCTGCGGCGGCCCGTCCACTACCGGTGGATCCGCCGCGTCCTGGTGGGGCTGACCGCGGCGGCGCTCGCCCTGCACCTGCTCGTGCCGCTGGCCCCGCCCCGCATGCTCCCCGCCACCGGGCTCATCGACACCGCCGCCAGGTACGGGCCCGCCGTGTACGGCGCCCCGGAGAGCGACATGATCGCCAACCAGTACGCGGCGATGCCGTCCCTGCACATCGGCTGGGCGGCCGTCATCGCGCTCGGGCTCGTCGTGACGTCACGGACGCGGTGGCGGTGGCTGTGGCTCCTGCATCCGGTCACGACCGTCGCGGTCGTCGTCGCCACCGCCAACCACTACTGGCTGGACGGGATCGTCGTGCTGGCGCTGCTGTCGGTCATCGTCCTGCTGCTGCGCCCTCCCGCCGCCCCGCCGGGCGCCGCCGCGTCCGGCGTTCCGGGCTCCGCGCCCAGCGTTTCGAGCAGCTCCACGACGGGCTGAAGCTTCTCGTACAGCAGCAGGACGGGCTCGCCCGGCTCCGCGATGTCCAGCGCCGACGCCAGGGCCCCCTTCAGGTCGCCCGCGGGATGCGTCAGCACGTCCGGGCGCCCCTCCCGCAGCCCCTGGACGATCAGCCGGGTCATCTCGCCGGAGCGGCGTCCCCGCAGGTCCTCGTCCTCGTAGACGACGACGCGGCCGAACGTCCCGGCCAGGGCCCGCGCGGTCTCGCCGACCAGCTCGTCGGACCGGTCGCCCGGCAGCGTGACCGCGGCGACGCCCCCGCCGCCCCAGCGCCGCTCGACGAACGCGCCCATCGCGGTGACCGCCGCCGGGTTGTGCGCGTAGTCGACCAGGACGGGATTGTCCCCGACCTGGTACACGCAGCCGCGGCCCGGGTTGCGCAGGTGCGGGTCGAACGTCCGCAGCGCCCGCGCCACCACGTCCACCGGGACGTCGAGCGCGCGGGCGGCAGCGGCGGCGGCGAGCGCGTTGGCGACGACGTGCACGGCGTGCCCGGCGAACGAGCCCGCCACCTCGTCGGCGGGCAGGATCCGGGTCCGGCGGTCGCCGCGCGCCTCCGTCAGCCAGCCGTGCTGCACGTAGTAGCCGAGGCCGCCGCCTCGCAGATGCTCCGCCAGGACGGGCGCGTCGGCCGCCAGCGCGAAGTAGCGCAGCACCGGGGCGCGGCCCTTGACCGTGGGACGGCCGGCCAGCCCCGCCGCGGCCGGGTCCTCGGCGTTGAGGACGAGGTGCCCGCCGCGCCGGATCTCCTCGGCGACCAGCGCCTTGATGTCGACCAGGTCCTCCAGGGCCTCGGTGTCGTCCACGCCGAGATGGTCGCGGGTGATGTTGGTGACGACGGCGACGTCGGCGCGGTCGTAGCCGAGGCCGCGCCGGACGATCCCGCCCCGCGCGGTCTCCAGCACCGCGGCCTCCACCGACCGGTCGCCGAGCACCATCTCCGCCGACCGCGGCCCGGACGCGTCCGAGAAATGCACCAGCCGGCGGCCCACGTACACGCCCTCGGTGCTGGTCATGCCGGTCCGGCGGCCGTCCAGCTCCAGCATGTGCGCGATCATCCGGACGGTCGTGGTCTTGCCGTTCGTGCCCGTCACCGACACGACCGGGACCCGCGACGGCGTGCCCGCCGGGTACATCAGGTCGACGATGTCGCCGGCGACGTCCCGTCCCGCGCCCTCGTGCGGCGCCAGGTGCATGCGCAGGCCCGGCGCGGCGTTGACCTCAAGGATCCCGGCGGCGCCGCGCTCGGCGGGCAGCGGGGACCCGATGTCGGGCAGCCGCAGGTCGATGCCGCACACGTCCATGCCGACCGTCGCGGCGGCCCGCACGCACATGTCCGCGACCTCGGCGTGGACGCCGTCGGTCACGTCCCGGCTGGTGCCGCCGGTGGACAGGTTCGCGTTGCGGCGCAGCCACACCCGCTCCCCGCTGCCGGGCACCGACCGCGGGCCGTGGCCCTGCCTGGCCAGCAGCGCCAGCTCCGTCGCGCCGAGCGCCAGCCGCGTCAGCGGCCGGTCGTGGCCCTCGCCGCGCGCCGGGTCGGCGTTGACCCGCTCCACCAGCTCGGCGACCGTGGCGGCCCCGTCGCCCGTCACGCACGCCGCCGTCAGCTCCGCCGCCGCCACCACCCGCCCGCCGACGACCAGGACCCGGTAGTCCCGGCCCGGGATGTAGGACTCGACGAGGACCTCGCCCTCCTCGCCCGCCGCCGACGCGAACGCCGCCACGACCTCCGGCGCGCTGGTCAGCTCGATGTGGACGCCCTCGCCCTGGTGCCCCGACAGCGGCTTGACCACCACCGGGGCGCCGATCTCGTGCAGCGCTTCGAGGGCCTCCGCCGGCGACGCCGCCACCCGCCCCTCAGGGACGGGCACGCCCGCGTCGGCGAGGACCCGGTGCGCGAGCCGCTTGTCGCCCGCGACCTCCATCCCGATCGCCGAGGTGCCGTCGGTCATCGCCGCCCACACCGTCCGCCGGTACCGCCCGTACCCGAGCCGCAGCAGGTTCAGCCCGCCGACGCGGCGGACCGGCACGCCCCGGCGGCGCGCGGCCCGCGCCAGCGCCGACGTGCTCACCCCCAGCCGCTCGGTCTCGTGCCCGGCGGCGACGCGGGCCAGGTCGGCGGACGGGTCCGGCACCCGCCCGGCCAGCGCGCCGTTCACGATCCGCAGCGCGAGCGTGATCAGCTGCTCCACCACTGTGCTGCCGGACGGCTCGTCCCGCGGGCACTCCAGGATCACGTCGTACTCGGCGGGGCCGCCCGCGCGGACCGTCCGGCCGAAGAACACCTCCCGGCCGATCAGCCCGGACAGCTCGAGCGCGACGTGCTCGGTGACGTGCCCGAAATAGGTGCCGCGGGCCATCGCGTCCAGCAGGCCGCCCGGACGGCCCGCCGAGCAGTGGTGCGTCCGCAGGCCGGGCAGCGCCTCCACCAGCCGCTCCGCGAAACCGGGATGGTCGGTGGTCTCGTGGCCGGTCAGGCCCTGCAGGTCGAGCCGCGCGATCGCGACGGGACGGGACAGGTAGACGTTGGGGCCGCTCAGGCGGCGCACGTGGTCGAGCCGCACGCTAATCCTCCTCCGGCCCGCGCATGTTGCCGATCGCCGGGAGCTTGTCGTTCATCTGGAACGCGCATCCGGCGGGCAGCAGGTGCAGCGACACGTCGAGCATCGCCATCGGCTCGTCGTCCGAGGCGGCGTAGGCGATGGTGGACTGGCCGGCGTCCACGACCGTGACCACGCCCGTGCCGACGACGTCGAACTGCCCGTCGCCCACCACGATCGCCGTGTCCTCGTCGATGCCGACGCCCAGCAGCCGCGTGTCGAGCGCGATGCCGCTCATCAGCCTCGGCAGCCGCCCGCGCTCGTTGAAATGCATGTCGATCAGCACGTTGTCGAGCAGCCCGAGCCCCGGCCCGACCTTCACGCTGGACGCGGCGACCTCGTGGCCGTGCCCGCCCAGGATCATCCAATGGCCCATCGCGGTCGCGCCCGCGCTCGTCCCGGCGATGACCAGGCCCTCCTGGTCGAGGCGCCGCTTGAGCAGCTCGTTGGTCCGCGACCCCACCAGGGTCCGGATCCGCGACTGGTCTCCGCCGCTGAACAGCACCCCGGTCGCCGCGTCCAGCGCCCGCAGCGTCGCCGCGTCGTCGGCCGCGGCCCGGCCGAGCAGCCGCAGCTCCCGCACCGAGGTCACGCCGAGGCGCCCGAACACGGCGGTGTACTCGTCGGCGACCTCCTCCGGCACCTCGGTCGCCGTCGTCACGACCACGATCCGCGCGTCCTCGCCACCCGCCAGCTCGACGAACGTCTCCAACGCCCCAGACCCGCAGGTGCGGTTCTCCGCACCGCCGATGATCAGCAGCCGGCCCTTGCGTCCGGCGCCCCCGATTTTCTCTTTCACATCAGCTTGCTACCCCTGATGACAGCCTGTAGTCGCGCGAACGCGAGGAGCCGCCGCGCCGGGGCGCCGGCCCTGTGCCATGCTGTCCGGATGAGCGGCAGCCCCGTGCCACCGGACGCCCCCGCCCGTCCCGCCGGGCCCGCCGCGGCGCTCGCCGCCGCGTCCGAGCACTACCTGCGCGGGGAGCCGATCGAGATGTCCGCGCTGGCCGCCGAGCTGGGCGTGGGCCGCGCGACCCTGTACCGGTGGGTCGGCAGCCGCGAGCGCCTCCTCGGCGCCGTCCTCGCGGAGATGACCGAGCGGACCTACCGCGTCGCCGCCCGCGGCGTCGCCGGCGACGGCGCGGAGCGGATCATCCGCGTCCTCGACCGGTTCATGCGCGCGGTGGTGGACGCCGAGCCGCTGAAGGCGTTCACCGAACGGGAGACCAGGCTGTTCATCCGGCTCGCCACCATGCCCGGCACCATCGAGGACCGCGCCACCGAGCTGCTGACCAAGGAGATCCAGGCGGAGATCGACCGCGGCCGGCTGAGCGTCCCGCTGCCGACCCGGACGCTCGCGCAGGCGATCGTCCGCGTCGCGGACTCGTTCATGTACGCGCACTACCTGGGCGGGAACCGGCCGGAGATCGACCAGGCCCTGGAGGTCGTGGAGCTGCTGCTGCGGCCGTGCGGGGAATCTTCCGGCCCGCCGGAACGCTGACTCTTTAACGGGGAATGACCATTTTGTTGGCATTCCCTCGCCATGAGAGGCTGACAGCCATTGGACGCATCGTCGAACGAGGGACGGTCGGGCCGTGAGTGACATCCCCCGCCGCGCCGTGACGCGGACCGCCAAGCTGGCGAGCCTGCCGCTCGGCTTCGCCGGCCGCACCGCGCTCGGGTTCGGCAAGCGGACGATCGGGCGCCCCGCCGAGGCCGTCGCGCTCGAGGTCCAGCGCCGCACCGCCGACCAGCTGTTCGCCGTGCTCGGCGAGCTGAAGGGCGGCGCCATGAAGGTCGGGCAGCTGCTGTCGATCTTCGAGGCGGGGCTGCCGGAGGAGATCGCCGGGCCGTTCCGCGCCAGCCTGACCAGGCTGCAGGAGTCCGCGCCGCCCATGCCGGCCGCGACCACCCACCGCGTCCTGGCCGAAGGGCTCGGCCCTGACTGGCGCGACAGGTTCGCCGAGTTCGACGACCGGCCCGCCGCCGCGGCGTCCATCGGCCAGGTCCACAAGGCGGTCTGGCACGACGGACGGACGGTCGCGGTCAAGGTCCAGTACCCCGGCGCCGCCCAGGCCCTGATGAGCGACTTCAACCAGATCTCGCGCCTCAGCAGGCTCTTCACCCCGCTGTTCCCCGGCGTCGAGGTCAAACCCGTGATCGCCGACCTCAAGCGCCGGCTGGAGAAGGAGCTCGACTACGTCGACGAGGCCCGCGCCCAGACCGCCTTCCACGACGCCTACGCCGAAGACCCCGACTTCGTCGTTCCCGCGGTCGTCGCGCAGTCGGGCAACGTCCTCGTCACCGAGTGGCTGGATGGCACCCCGCTCGCCAAGGTCATCGCCGACGGCTCCCAGGAGCAGCGCGACCGCGCGGGCCTGCTGCTGTTCCGCTTCCTGCTCTCCGGCCCGGACCGCTGCGAGATGATCCACATCGACCCGCACCCGGGCAATTTCCGGCTGCTGGACGACGGCCGCCTCGGCGTCATGGACTTCGGCGGCGCCGCCCGCGTCCCGGCCGAGCTGCAGTGGTCGATCGGCCGCCTGCTGCGCATCGGCACGCTCGGCGACCCCGGCGACATCGTCGAGGCGCTGCGCGAGGAGGGCTTCCTCGCGCCGGACGCCGACGTCGACCCGGAGGAGGTCGCCGAACTCGTCGCGCCGCACGCCGCCCCGTTCGCCGTCGAACGCTTCCGGTACTCCCGCGAATGGCTGCGCGAGCAGACGGCCCGGGGGCTCGGGCTCGCGTCCGACATGCGCCCCGGCGCGCTCGCCCGCCAGTTCCGGCTGCCGCCCCAGTACCTGGCCGTCAGCCGCGCCCTGTCCGGCTGCGGCGGCGTCCTGTGCCAGCTGGAGGCCGAGGGCGAGTTCCGCGCCGAGGCCGAACGCTGGCTCCCCGGCTTCGCCGACGACGACCCCGACCTGGACGACCAGACCCAAGTCACCGCCTGACCTTCACACACCGAGCGGAGGGCGGGACGTACAGCGGGGACGTACAGCGGGGGCGGGACGTACGAAGCGCCCGGAGCGAGCGCAGCGAGCGGAGGGCGCCTCCGGGTTTCAGGCGAGGGCCCGCGCCTCCTCTTCCTCGACCTGCTGGTTCCATTCGCGCTTGCTCGACTGCCAGCCGTCCTCGTCGCGTCCGCGGCGCCAGTAGCCCGAGATGGACAGGCGCTCCATCGGCAGGCCGCGCTCGACGCGCAGGTGCCGCCGCAGCGTCTTGATGAAGGTCGCCTCGCCGTGGACGAACGCGTGCACGTCCTCGCTGGGGAACTCCAGCTTCTGGACGGCCTCGACCAGCAGATCCCCGACCTGGCCGCCGTTGCGGTGCAGCCACACCACGTCCGCGTCGCCCGGGGTCGGCAGGTCCTGCTCCTCCTCGGGTCCGGCGACCTCGACGAACACGCGGACCGGCGCGCCCGGCGGGATCCGTTCGAGCGACGCGGCGATGGCCGGCAGCGCGCTCTCGTCGCCGACCAGCAGATGCCAGCCCGCGTCGGGGCGGGGCGCGTAGGCGCCGCCCGGCCCCATGAAGTAGATCTCCTCGCCGGGACGGGCGCTCGCCGCCCACGGCCCCGCGAGCCCCTTGTCGCCGTGGTGGACGAAGTCGATCGTGAGCTCGACGGCCTCGGGATCCCACGCCCGGACGGTGTAGGTCCGCGTGGACGGCCACTGCTCCCGCGGCATCTCCGCGCGGACCCGCTCCATGTCGAGCGGCTCGGGGTAGACGACGCCCGGCTGCTTGAACTGCAGCTTCACGTAGTGGTCGGTGAACTCTCCCGCGCCGAATCCGGCGAGGTCCTCACCGCCGATGACCACGCGGATCATGTGCGGGGTGAGCCGCTCGGTGCGCAGCACCGTCCCCTTGGTCAGCCTGCGTCCCTTGCGGGCCGGTTCCGTCGCCATGCACCCCTCCGATGAGCCCGGTAAGTACTTAGGCAAGCCTAACCACCGGTTCGCCCGGATTGTTCCGCCGGGTCACCGCCGGGCCGCGAGGATGACGGTACGGCGTCAGCCCGCCGAGGCGAGCCGGGCCGCGCGGGTACGTGCGACCTCGGCGGCGACCGCCTCGAACGCGGTGTCCGTCTCGTTCCCGCCGACGACGGTGGCCAGCGTCGACTTGACGATCACGACGCCGTGCCGCGGCGAGACCCAGATGTGCTGGCCGCCCAGGCCGTTGGCGGAGAACGCGCCGTCCGCGCCCAGCCACCACTGGAAGCCGTACCCCTGGTTGAACGGCGCGGACGGGCGCGTCGACTCCGTCACCCATGAGGCGGGGACGACCTGCCGCCCGTTCGCCCTGCCGCCGTTCAGGTACAGCAGCCCGAACCGCGCGAAGTCGCGATCGGTGGCGTAGTAGCAGCAGTACGCCATGCTGTTCCCGTTGGAGTCGTTGCCCAGGTAAGCCTTCGACGCCATCCCGGCCGGTTCCCAGATCTTCCGCTGCACGTAGGCGTGGTACGGGACGCCGGTCGTCCTCGCGACGACCCATCCGAGGACGAACGTGTTCATGCTGGTGTACTCGAACCTCGTCCCCGGCTCCCAGCCGCGCTTGCGCTGCCTCGCCATCTCGGTCAGCGGGTACCCGAGGCTCGCGGCGACGTGCACGGGCGGGACGTCGACCGTCTCCTCCCACGCTATGCCCGACGACATGCGCAGCAGGTCCCGCAGCGAGACGCCGTCGTACCCGGAGCCCTTCAACTCCGGGATGTATTTGGTGACCGGATCGTCGATCGAGTCGATGAACCCTTCGCCGAGCGCGATGCCCACGGCCGCCGACGTGAACGACTTCGCCATCGACCATGACTGGAAGAGGCTGTCGCGTCCAGCGGCGACGTAGCGCTCGAAGACGATGTCGTGCCCGTCCAGGACGACGAAGCCCTGCGTCCCCGTGCGGAGGAGGTAGTCGTCGAGCGTGTGCGTCCGTCCCTCGTAGGTGTAGGTGACCGAAAGCGGACGGTGAGCCTCGCGCAGCTCCACCGGCCGGGACGACGGGACCAGCGCATCGGATCCGGCCGACCGCTCCGCGGCCGCGGCGGACGGCGGCCGGGGCGGCGAGGGGGTCGCCGGGGGAGCGGCGGACGCCGGGGGAGCGGCGAGTGCGGCGGTGACGGCGGCGGCGGCGAGTGTGAGCGTCCAGGGCCTGCGGCGCATCGGACCTCCGTGAGGGCTCGGCGGGTTCCGCCCCGATGGTGAGCGACCCGCACCGGCCCGTCTATAGCGCCGGGCAACGAAATCCGTACCCCCGGCGTGCGGCCGGGCGAAGGGTGGCGGCCTGCGCCGCGTGACCCTCCGAACAGGTTCATCTGCGGTACGTTCATGAGGCCCGCGCGACCCCACGCCCGACCGCGCCGCACGGAGGAGCGATGTCCGTTCTCGCCCAGCTGCTCACCGCCGTCCACGACGGCTCGGTGGAGATCGTCGATCTGACCGCCCCGCTGTCGGAGCGCACCCCGATCCTCCGGCTGCCGGAGCCGTTCGCCAACACCGTGCCCTTCCGGCTCAAGGAGATCAGCCGGTACGACGACCGCGGCGCGGCCTGGTACTGGAACGACATCGAGACGGGCGAGCACGTCGGCACCCATTTCGACGCGCCCGTGCACTGGGTCACCGGCCGCGACGGCGAGGACGTCGCGCAGGTCCCGCCCCGCCGCCTCGTCGGCCCCGCCGCCGTGCTGGACGCGTCCGCGCACGCCGCCGCCGACCCCGACTTCCTGCTGGAGATCGAGCACGTCCGGGCCTGGGAGGAGGAGCACGGCCCGCTGCCCGACGGCGGCTGGCTCCTCTACCGCACCGGCTGGGACGCCCTGTCCGGCGACCAGGACACCTTCCTCAACGCCGACCGCGACGGCCCGCACACCCCCGGGATCTCGCCCGAGTGCGCGCGGTGGCTCGCCGAGGAGACGCCCGTCATCGGCCTCGGCGTGGAGACCGTCGGCACCGACGCGGGCGGCGCGCACGCGTTCGACCCGCCGTTCCCGTGCCACTCCTACTTCCTCGGCGCCGGCAAGTACGGGCTCACCCAGCTGCGGAACCTCGACCGGCTGCCCGCCCGCGGCGCCGTGCTGCTCGCGTCGCCGCTGCCGATCGTCGGCGGCTCCGGCAGCCCCGCCCGCGTGCTCGCCCTGGTCGAACGATGAACGTCGCGGAGGCCGTGGGCGAGGCCCTGGCGCGGCTCGGCGCCCGCACGGTCTTCGGGGTCGTCGGCAGCGGCAACTTCCACGTCACCAACGCGATGATCGCGAACGGGGCCCGGTTCGTCGCCGCCCGGCACGAGGGCGGCGCCGCCACGATGGCCGACGCCTACGCGCGGGTCGGCGGCGGCCTCGGGGTCGTGACCGTCCACCAGGGGCCGGGCCTCACCAACGCCGTCACCGGCATCGCCGAGGCCGCCAAGAGCCGCACGCCGCTGCTGGTCGTCGCGGGCGAGGTCGCCGCCTCCGCGGTCCGCTCCAACTTCCGCGTCGACCAGGCGGCCATCGCGGCGGCGGTCGGCGCCGTCCCCGAGCGGGTCCACTCCCCGCGGACCGCGCTCGCGGACGTGACCCGCGCCTGCCGCACCGCCGTCGCCGAGCGCCGCACCGTCCTGCTCGGGCTGCCCCTGGACATCCAGGCCGCCGAGCACCCCGCCCCCGCGCCGCGGCCCGCGCCCTCCGGCAGGCGCCCCTCCCAGGTGCCGCCGCTGCCCGTGCCGCCGGCGGCCGCGATCGCCCGGCTCGCCGACGTGCTGCAGGCCGCGCGCCGCCCGGTGTTCATCGCCGGGCGGGGCGCGCGGCTGTCCGGCGCGGCCGAGCCGCTCGCGGACCTGGCTGCCCGCTGCGGCGCGCTCACCGCGACGTCCGCCGTCGCCCGCGGCCTGTTCGCCGGCGACCCCTTCGGCCTCGACGTCAGCGGCGGGTTCGCCACCCCGGCCGCCGCCGAGCTGATCGCCGGCGCCGACCTGATCGTCGGCTGGGGCTGCGCGCTGAACATGTGGACGACCCGGCACGGCGCGCTCGTCGCCAGGGACGCGACGGTCGTCCAGGTCGACGTGGACGCCCGGGCGCTCGGCGCGCACCGCCCCGTCGACCTCGGCCTGATCGGCGACGCGGCCGAGACGGCGCAGGCCGTGGACGCCGAGCTGGACGCGCGCGGGCACTCCGCGTCCGGCTACCGCACGCCCGGCGTCGCGGAGCGGCTCGCCCGCGAGGGGCGCTGGCAGGACGTCCCGTACGAGGAGCACCCCCCGGACGAGGACGGCGCCGACGGCCCGCGCATCGACCCGCGGACCCTGACGATCGCCCTCGACCGGATGCTGCCCCGCGAACGCACCGTCGCCGTCGACTCCGGCAACTTCATGGGCTACCCGGCCATGTTCCTGGACGTCCCCGACGCCGACGGGCTCGTGTTCACCCAGGCGTTCCAGTCGGTCGGGCTCGGCCTCGCCACCGCCATCGGCGCCGCCCTCGCCCGCCCCGACCGGCTCACCGTCGCCGCGCTCGGCGACGGCGGCGCGCTGATGGCCGTCGCCGAGCTGGAGACGGCCGTCCGGCTCGGGCTCGGGCTGCTCGTGGTCGTCTACGACGACGAGGCGTACGGCGCCGAGCTGCACCATTTCGCGCCCGGCGGGCATCCGCTGGACACGGTCACGTTCCCGCCCGCCGACCTGGCCGCGATCGGGCGCGGGTTCGGCTGCGCCGCGGCGACCGTCCGGCGCCCCGCCGACCTCGCCGCGGTCGAGACCTGGCTCGCGGGCCCGCGCGACCGCCCGATGGTCGTGGACGCCAAGATCACGCGCGGCCGGCCCGCCTGGTGGCTGGAAGAGGCGTTCCGCGGTCACTGACCGTGTTTGCCCCGCCACTCCTGGGAACGATCACCGACGTCCCGGAGGAGGAGAGATGGCGCGAGGCCCGAAGGTTCCCGAGCTCGCCGCGGAGATGGCCGCGGAGTTCGCCGGCACGATGATCCTGATCCTGTTCGGCGTGGGCGTCGTCGCGCAGGTGGTCGCCGGCAGCGGGCTCGGCGATCCGCAGAGCCTCGGCGGCCACGACGCCATCGCCTGGGCCTGGGGCATCGGCGTGACGCTCGGCGTGTACGTCGCGGCCCGCATCAGCGGCGGGCACATCAACCCGGCCGTCACCTTCGCCCTCGCGGTCTTCAAGGGCTTCCCGTGGCGCAAGGTCCTCCCGTTCTGGTTCGCCCAGCTGCTCGGGGCGTTCACGGCCGCGCTGATCGTCCGGTGGAACTACAGCGAGATCCTGCAGAAGTTCGACCCCGGGCTGACGGAGAAGACGCACATCGTCTTCTCCACCATGCCCGGCAACGGGACGCTGCCGATCGGGACGTGGGGCGCGTTCCGCGACCAGGTGATCGGGACCGCGATCCTGCTGTTCCTCGTCCTCGCCCTCACCGACCTGCGCAACGCGCCGCCGCTCGCGAACCTGGCGCCGCTCATCATCGGGCTCATCGTCGTCGCGATCGGTATGGCGTTCGGCTCCGCCGCCGGGTACGCGATCAACCCGGCCCGCGACCTCGGGCCGCGGCTCGTCCAGTGGCTCACCGGCTACGGGTCGGACGCATGGCGAGATCAGTACGGGCAGTTGTACTTCTGGGTCCCGCTCGTGGCCCCGCTGATCGGCGCCGTGCTCGGCGCCGGGCTGTACATCCTGCTCATCGGGCGCAACATCCCCGGCGAGGGGGAGGAGGGCGTGCCCACCCGGCCCGAGCCGGAGTACGACGTCACCTGACGGGTCCCGCGCCACACGCAGAAAGGGGAGAGCCGATGGCCGACTTCGTCGGAGCGCTCGACCAGGGCACCACCAGCACCCGCTTCATGATCTTCGACCACGGCGGGAACGAGGTCGCCCGCCACCAGCTCGAACACGATCAGATCCTGCCCCAGGCGGGATGGGTGGAGCACAACCCGACCGAGATCTGGGAACGCACCCGCGCCGTCATCCAGAGCACCCTGAACAAGGCGCACCTGACGTACGCCGACCTGGCCGCGCTCGGGATCACCAACCAGCGCGAGACGACCGTGGTGTGGAACCGGCGGACCGGGCGTCCGTACTACAACGCGATCGTCTGGCAGGACACCCGCACCGACCGGATCGCGTCCGCGCTCGAACGCGACGGGCGGGGCGAGACGATCCGGCACCGCGCCGGTCTTCCGCCCGCCACGTATTTCTCCGGTGGGAAGATCCAGTGGATTCTGGAGAACGTCGACGGCGTCCGCGAGGCCGCCGAGAACGGCGACGCCGTCTTCGGGAACATCGACACGTGGGTGCTGTGGAACCTGACCGGCGGGACGGACGGCGGCGTCCACGTCACCGACCCCACCAACGCCAGCCGCACCATGCTGATGGACCTGGAGACCCTCGATTGGGACGACCAGCTCCTGTCGTTCTTCGGCATCCCGCGCCAGATGCTGCCGCAGATCAAACCGTCCTCGGCGCCCGAACCGTACGGGATGACCCGTGCGGACGGCCCGCTCGGCGGCGAGGTCCCCCTGACGGGCATCCTCGGTGACCAGCAGGCGGCGACGGTGGGGCAGGTGTGCTTCGCGCCCGGCGAGGCCAAGAACACCTACGGCACCGGCAACTTCCTGCTGCTCAACACAGGTGAGGAACTGGTCAGGTCCAAGGCCGGGATGCTCACCACCGTCTGCTACAAGTTCGGCGACAGCGCACCGGTGTACGCGCTGGAGGGGTCGATCGCGGTGACGGGGTCGGCGGTGCAGTGGCTGCGCGACCAGCTGGGCATCATCTCCGGCGCCGCGCAAAGCGAAGCCCTGGCCCGCCAGGTCGACGACAACGGCGGGGTGTACTTCGTGCCCGCCTTCTCCGGCCTGTTCGCCCCCTACTGGCGCTCGGACGCCCGCGGCGCCATCGTCGGCCTGTCGCGCTTCAACACCAACGCCCACCTGGCCCGCGCCACCCTGGAATCGATCTGCTACCAATCCCGCGACGTCGTCGAAGCCATGCGCGAAGACTCCGGCGTCGCGCTGGACGTGCTCAAGGTCGACGGCGGCGTCACCGCCAACGAACTGTGCATGCAGCTGCAGGCCGACATCCTCGGCGTCCCGGTCTCGCGGCCGGTGGTGGCCGAGACCACCGCGCTGGGCGCCGCCTACGCCGCCGGCCTGGCCGTCGGGTTCTGGACCACCACCGAGGAACTGCGCCGCAACTGGAACCAAGACCGCCGCTGGGAACCCACCTGGGACGACGACCAACGCAGCCACGGCTACGCCGGCTGGAAGAAGGCCGTCGAACGCACCTACGGGTGGGTGGACGTCGACTGAACGATCACCGGAATGGCGGTCCTTCACGGGCCCGCCGGGGGAGGAGCCGCCGTATGACCAGACGCCTTGCCGCCGTCGCGCTCACCGCTGCCGTGGGCGTGGCGACGCTCACCGCCGCCGAGGCCGCGCCCGCCGTCGCGGCCCGGGCCGCCGCCGTCCAGCATCAGGGCCCGCAGAAGGGCATCGACTTCACCGGGATCGTCGCGCTGAGCAACTGCTCGGGGTCCCTGGTGCGCGGGCCGCGGTCCCGTGACACTGACGCGGCGCTGGTCATGACCAACGGCCACTGCCTGGAGTCGGGGATGCCGAAGGCCGGCGAGGTGATCGTGGACAAGGGGTCGTCCAGGACGTTCACGCTCCTCGACCGGACCGGCAAGAAGAACCTGGGCACCCTCCGGGCCACCAGGATCGAGTACGCCACCATGACCGACACGGACGTGGCGATCTACCGGCTGGACGCCACCTACGCCGCCATCGAGAAGCGGCACGGCGCCACCGCGCTGCGCCTGTCGACGGCCCGACCGCACGACGGCACCGCGATCAAGGTCGTGTCGGGCTACTGGAAGAAGATCTACACCTGCGAGATCGACACGACCGTGCACCGGCTCCGCGAAGCCGGCTGGACGTGGAAGGACTCCATCCGGTACACGCCGGAATGCGAGACGATCCACGGCACGTCCGGGTCGCCGGTCGTCGACGTCCGGACGCGCCAGGTCGTCGGCGTCAACAACACCGGCAACGACGACGGCGAGCGCTGCACGCTCAATAACCCGTGCGAGGTCGACCGCGACGGCGACGTCACCGTCCGGCGCGGCGCGCACTACGCCCAGCAGACGTACCTGCTCGCCCGCTGCCTCGGCAAGGACAGCGACGTCGTGCTCGGCCAAGCGTGCGCCCTGCCAAGGCCGTGACAGACGGCCCGAGGCCGTAGCCGTCAGCCGTACCCGTCAGCGGTCCAGGGTGAGGAGCCCGTCCACCACTTGGACGAGGTCGTCGCCGGTCACGTCCGGCGGCGCGAAGGCGTCGCCGTAGCGGCCTTCGAGCCGTCCGACCCAGCCGGTGACCAGCCCGGCGCGCTTGGCGCCGTGGCAGTCCCAGGCGTGCGCCGCCACCAGCGCGAGCCGGTCGGCGGGCACGCCGGTCGCGGCGGCCGCGTGCGCGTAGACGGCGGCGGACGGCTTCCACCGCCGCACCTCCTCGATGCCGATCACCCGGTCGACCAGGTCGGTGAGGCCCGCGTGGTCGAGGAACGCCATCGTGGTGGCGCCGGCGCCGTTGGTCAGGCAGACGGCGGGGACGTCCGCCGCCGCGAGACGCCGCAGCGCGGGGTCCACGTCCAGATGGGCCGGGAGCGAGGCGAGACCGTCCAGGACGTGCTCGACGGCCGCGTCGTCCAGGACGGCGGGGGCGTTCCCCGCGCGCCGCCCGGCGGAGAAGGAGACGGCGCGCAGCGCTCCCTCCGCGACCGGGCGGAACGGCTGGAAATCGCCGGTCGCCGTCAGCGCCATGCCGTCGCGGAGCGTCCGGGCGTACCAGGTGTCCAGCGCCTCGCCGGGGAGGCCGGCGTCTTCGAAGCGGGCGCGCAGCGGCTCCAGCCGCATCATCGTCTCCATCACGTCGAAGGCGACGATGCGGGGCCTCCGAGGGGTCACCGCTCCGCCAGCAGCCCGGCGCGGAGCCGGTCCAGCGTGGCGCGGAGCAGCCGCGAGACGTGCATCTGGGAGAGCCCGATCTGCTCGGCGATCTGGGTCTGCGTCTTGTTGCCGAAGAACCGCAGCAGCAGGATCGTCCGCTCGCGCTCGGGGAGGTCGTCGATCAGCGGGGCGAGGGCGTGGCCGTCGATGAAGGCGTCCAGCGCCGGGTCGTCCGACCCGAGGTACTCGCCGACCGTCCCGTTGTCGCCGGCCGCCGACCCGTCCGCCGGGGCCTCAAGGGACAGCGGGCGGTAGGCGTCGCAGGCGACGATGACCTCGACGGTCTCCTCCTCGGTGATCTCCATCAGCGCGGCGATCTCCGCGGTCGTGGGGGAGCGGCCCCGCTCGCGGGTGAACTCCTGGACGGTGCGCTGCAGCACCGGCCGCAGCTCCTGGATGCGGCGCGACACCCGGACGCCCCACGTCTTGTCGCGGAAGTGCCGCTTCACCTCCCCGGTCACCACCGGGTACGCGTAGGTGACGAACCGGTCGCCGATCCCCGGGTCGAACCGGTTGATGGCCTTGACCAGCCCCAGGTAGGCGACCTGCTGGAGGTCGTCGAGCGGCTCGCCGCGGTTGGCGTACCGGCGCGCCACCCCCCGGACGAGCCCCGCGTGCATGTCGACGATCCGCGCCCGGAGCCGCTCCCGCCGGGGATCGCCCTCCGCCAGCCGGTTCATCTCCGCAAGCAGCGTCTCGGTCTGTCCGTCGTTGACCCGGGCGGTGGTGGACTGCGCAGCCGTCATGCGTGTCGTCTCCCTCCCTGAGCGGTCGCTGAGGCGGGGGGCGATCGCTCGTCCACTCCCTCTACCCCGCGATCGGCCGGTGACACAGGGCTGCCGGCACCCCGTCCACCCGGCCGGATAAGGGGCGCCGACGCGGGTACCGGAGCCGGTGACCCACGAGGGGGAACCGTGAGCACGATCACCGAGTCGGTCAACGTCACCGTCCCGATCCGCGCCGCCTACGACCAGTGGACGCAGTTCGAGACGTTCCCGGAGTTCATGGAGGGCGTCGAGGAGATCCGCCAGCTCGACGACGTCACCGTCCGATGGCGGACGCGGATCGCCGGCGTGACCCGCGAGTTCGACGCCAGGATCACCGAGCAGCTGCCCGACGAGCGCGTCGCGTGGAAGTCCCTGGACGGCCCCGAGCACGCCGGCGTGGTGACGTTCCACCGGCTGGACGACACCACGACCCGCGTCACCGCGCAGCTGGAGTTCGCCCCGGAGGGCGTCGCGGAGAAGGCGGGTGACCGGCTCGGCGCGCTCACCCATCGCGTCAAGGGGGATCTGCGGCGCTTCAAGACGTTCATCGAGTCGCGCGGCGTCCAGACGGGCGGCTGGCGCGGCCAGGTGGACCGCCCCGGCCAGGCGGACGGCCCCCCGGAAGGCCCCGGGCGGGCGGACCGTTCAGGGCCCTGACCTGCCGGGCGTGGGTAGACTTGCGGGTCGCCCTGCCTGGTAGGGAGCGTGCCCATGACCGCGGCCGATCGTCCCGTCGATCCCGATGTCGATCTGCATGTGCCGGAGCAGCGGCGGGAACTGCGGCGCTATCCGTGGGGGACGCTGGCGGCGGTGTCGGCGGGCGGCGTCCTCGGGGCCCTCGCGCGGTACGGGCTGACCTCCGCGTTCCCGTACGGTGCGGGCGACTTCCCGTGGGCGGTGTTCTGGATCAACGTGTCGGGCTGCCTGCTGATCGGCGTGCTGATGGTGCTGATCACCGAGACGTGGCGGGCGCACCACCTCGTCCGCCCGTTCCTCGGCGTCGGGATCCTCGGCGGGTTCACCACGTTCTCCACCTACGCCGTGGACATCCAGCACGCGGTCGAGGGCGGCGCGCCGCGGGTGGGGCTCGCGTATCTCGCGCTGACGCTGGTCGCGGCGCTGGCCGCCGTCGTCGCCGGGATCCGCCTCGCGCGTGCGCTGAGCCGGGCGCTGGTCCGGCGGCCCGCGGAGGAGGACGGCGAGTGACGGTCCTGCTGATCGCGCTGGGCGCCGCGCTGGGAGCGCCGCTGCGGTACCTGACCGACCGCGCCGTCCAGGCCCGGCACGACTCCGCCTTCCCGTGGGGGACGCTCACCGTCAACGTCGCCGGGTCGTTCGTCCTGGGGTTCCTGGCGGCGCTGCCCGCCGGCGACGGGGCGATGGCCTTCGCCGGGACGGGCCTCTGCGGCGCCCTCAGCACGTACTCGACGTTCGGCTACGAGACCGTCCGGCTGGTCGAGGACGGCGCGCGGTTCTACGCCGTCCTCAACGCGGTGGGCAGCGTGGTCGCGGGGCTCGGCGCGGCCTACTGCGGCATGGTCGTGGCCCAGGCCGTCAACGCGTGAGGCGGCGCAACCAACGTATGAGGCAGTGCAAGCTGGTGCGGCCCAGGCTCGCAGATCGGGGCACATGGCTCCGAGCCGACGAGTGGGCCGCGACGTGACTTTGCCCATCCGGCCGTTTCGGTAAACCGGTAGGTGTCTCAACTGTCACGGCCCGGGGACATGGGACGCGCGGTCGCGGGTAGCACGAAGCGGACAACACCCTGGCCGGAGAGCCCGGCCGGGATCCGGGCGGCGAAAGGCGGCCGGAATGCGCGTCCTGGTGACCGGATGGCCGAGCTTCCTTCACGGCGAGGCCACGGCGGGCGACGTCCTGGCGATGGAGGCCGTGCGGCACGGGCTCGCGGACGCCGGCGTCGAATGCGACCTCGCGTGGAGCCCCGTCTTCCGGCCGGACGGCCCGGACCTCGACGGCGCCGATCCCGGACGCTACACGCATCTGGTCTTCGCCTGCGGGCCGCTGCACGGCCGGCAGATCGAGGAGCTGCACCGCCGGTACTGGGACTGCGTCCGCGTCGCCGTCGGCGTCTCGGTCATCGACCCGGACGACCCGGCGGTCACCGGGTTCGACGCCGTTCTCGCGCGGGACACGCCCGCGGAGGCGCCGCGGCACGACCTGGCGGCCCTGCCGGTGAGCCCGTCCATGCCGGTCGTCGGCGTCGTGCTGGCGCCGGGGCAGCGCGAGTACGGGGAGCGGCGGCGCCACGAGCGGGTCGAGCGGGAGCTCACGGAGTGGCTCGCCGCCCGCGAATGCGCCCGGCTGCCCCTCGACACGCGGCTCGACCCGCGCGACTGGCGGCTGTTCGGCACGGCGGCGGAGCTGGAGTCGGTGCTGCGCAGGCTCGACCTGGTGGTGACGACGCGGCTGCACGGCCTCGTCCTCGCGCTGAAGAACGGCGTGCCCGCGCTGGCCGTGGACCCGGTCGGCGGCGGCGCGAAGGTGACCGCGCAGGCGCGGGCCTGGTCGTGGCCCGCCATCGTCACCGTGCCGGAGGACGCGTCCGGGCGGCTGCTCGACCTGGACGAGCTGGATCACTGGTGGGACTGGGCGCTCTCGCCGGAGGGGGCCGGGCGGCCGTCCGCGCTGCCGCCGTCGGACGCGGTGATCGGCGAGCTGCTGGACGTGATCGGCGCACGTTAACACCCCGATATATCGGGCACTCTCTGCATTTCACACGGGGCATCCCACACGGGGCATCTCACGAGGGAATTCATCGGGAAGGAGCGTTCGCCATGCGCCACGAAGAGTTCATCGGCCAGGTCCAGAACCGCGGCCGCCTCTCCGGCCACGGCGAGGCGGAGCGGGCTACCCGGGCGGTCCTGGAGACGCTCGGCGAACGGATCCCGGAGGGGCTCGCCGACAACCTCGCGGCGCAACTGCCGCACGAGATCGGCGAGCACCTGCGCCGGACGGAGATCTACGGCGGCGCCGGGAGCGGCGAGCGGTTCGGCAGGCACGACTTCATCGAGCGGGTCGGGGCCCGCTCCGGCGCCGACGACCCCCGGGCCGCGTTCCTGACGCGGGTCGTCCTTGAGGTGACCGACGAGGCCACCCACGGCGCGGTCGCGCACAAGGTGCGCGGCAGCCTCCCCGCCGACCTGCGGGACCTGGTGGCGTCCGGCAGCACCGGCTGAGCGGCCGCCGCCCGCCCCGGCACGCCGCTCGCCTCGTCAGGCGGGGCGGGCGATCACCAGCTCGCGCTCGAACCACTCGATCGTCGAGCGCAGGCCGTCCTCGACGGTGACGCGGGGGCGCCAGCCGAGGACGTCCTCGGCCAGGGCGGTGTCGGGGCGCCGCACGCGCGGGTCGTCCGCCGGGCGGTCCACGAACCGGAGGCCGGACGGCGCCCCGGTCAGCTCGATGATCAGCCGGGCGAGGTCCGCCATCGAGATCTCGTACGGGCTGCCGATGTTGACCGGCCCGGGATGCGCGGACTCGGCCAGCGCGACGATGCCGCGGACGGTGTCGTCCACGTGGCAGATCGAGCGGGTCTGCGAGCCGTCCCCGGTCACCGTGAGGTCCTCGCCGGTCAGCGCCTGCCGCAGGAAGGTCGGGATGGCGCGGCCGTCGTCCGGCCGCATCCGCGGCCCGTAGGTGTTGAAGATCCGCACGATCGCCGCGTCCAGCCCGCGGGAGTGCCGGAACGCCGAGGTGAGCGCCTCGCCGAACCGCTTCGCCTCGTCGTACACGCTGCGCGGCCCGACCGGGTTGACGTTGCCCCAGTACGACTCGGGCTGCGGGTGCACCAGCGGGTCCCCGTACACCTCGGAGGTGGAGGCGAGGACGAAGCGGGCGCCCTTGGCCTCGGCGAGCTCCAGCGCGTTGCGGGTGCCCAGGCTGCCGACCTCCAGGGTCTGGATCGGCAGCCGCAGGTAGTCGGCCGGGGACGCGGCCGACGCCAGGTGGAAGACGTAGCCGACGTCGCCGGGGACGCTCACCGGCTCGGTGAGGTCGCGTTTCAGGAACCGGAAGTCGCGCCGCCCGGCGAGGTGGGCGATGTTGCGGGACGTCCCGGTCAGCAGGTTGTCCAGGCACACCACGGAGATCCCCCGGGCCAGCAGGGCCTCGCACAGGTGCGAGCCGAGGAAGCCGGAGCCTCCGGTGACGACGGCGCGCGGATGTCTCATCTCGTCCCTTTCAACAAATGATCGGCGGGTTCAGCGGTGGCGGCGAGCGCCCTCCCGGCGGCCTCGACGGCCTGGTCCGCGGAGATCTCCAGCAGGCCCGGGGAGGGTTCGGGGCCGTGCGGGTCGCCGCGCCGCCCGGCCCACAGGACGCGGTGTTCGTCCCGGTCGGGCGGCCCCCACCGGGCGGGCGGCGTCGGGCCGAACAGCAGCACCGACGGGGTGCGGAAGGCGGTCGCGAGGTGCGCGACGCCGGTGTCGCCGCACACCACGAGCCGGGCGCCCGCGACGAGCGCGGCAAGCTCGCGCAGCGATGTGCGGCCGGAGAGGTCTGCGTCGTCGTCCAGCCCGGCCAGGTCCACGACGCGGCGCGCGAGGTGCGCCTCGCCGGGGCCGCCGGTGACGACGACGCGTTCGCCGGCGTCCCGCAGCGCCGCCGCGACGGCCGCGAACCGGTCGGCGGGCCAGCGGCGCGCCGGGTACGCCGCGCCCGGATGGACGACGGCGGCGCCCGGCGCGGGCGAGGCGGCCTCGGGCGCGGCCAGGTCGAGGTCGCCGGGGTCGGCGTCGAACCCGTACGCGGACACGAGCCGGCACCAGCGCGCCGTCTCGTGCTCGTCCGGGTCCCAGGCGGGCCCGGCGGCGTGGCCGGCCTCGGCGGAGGCGAAGGCGAGCAGCCGCCCCGGGCGGCGGGCCGCGAGGAGCCGGTGGCTCTGCGGCCCGCTGCCGTGCAGGTTGACGGCCGTGTCCACCGGCCCGGTGGGCGGCAGCGGTGCTAAGCCGTCCGCCGGGAGGACGTCGTCGACCGCGCCGGTGGAGCGGGCGAGGGGCCCGAGCGCGGCGGGCGCGGCGAGCGTGATCCGCGCGCCGGGCGATCCGCGGCGCAGGGCCCGCAGCGCCGGGACGGCGGTCAGCAGGTCGCCGAGGCCGAGCGCGCGCAGCACCAGGATCCGGCGTCCGGTCACGGCCACGACGGCTCGCGGGACGGGCAGACGACCATCTCCCGCACCTCGCAGCCCGGAGGCTGGGACAGCGCGAACGCGACGGTCGCGGCCACGTCGGCGGGCCGGTTGAGCTCGGCGTCCGGGCCCGGCTTGTACTGCGCGGCGCGGTCGTCGAAGAACGCGGTGTCCATGCCGCCGGGCACGACCATCGTGACGGCGACCTTCCCGGCCATCTCGGCGGCGAGCGCCCGGGTGAACCCGACGACGCCGAACTTGGACGCGCAGTACGCGGTCGCGTCGCTCACGGCCTTGAAGCCCAGCGTGGACGCGACGGTGACGACCCGTCCCGCCGGCTCGTTCTCCAGGTAGGGGAGCGCGGCGCGGACGACGGCGGCCGTGCCGAGCAGGTTCACCTGGATGACCCGCTCCCAGTCCTCGGCGGGGACGTCGCAGAGCGTCCCGCAGGCGTCGATGCCCGCCGCGGTGACGACGGCGTTGAGGCCGCCCGCGGCGCGGGCCAGGCCGTGCACGGCGCGTTCGGCGCAGCGGCGGTCGGCCAGGTCGGCCTGCATGTGCTCGAAGTCGTCCTTCGGCGGGTGCCGGTCGAGGACGAGCGGGCGGCCGCCGTCGTCGGCGACCTTCCGGGCGACGGCCGCGCCGAGCCCGGAGGCTCCGCCGGTGATGAGGACGTTCATGAGGCATGTCCCTTCGTGGTCGGTGGTGCGGGTGGTGTGCGAGCGGTCGACAGCAGGCGGGTGGTGGAGCGCCCTTCCAGCAGTGGCAGCAGGACGATCTCGCCGTCGTGGGCCCGGACCGTCTCGGCCTCGGGCAGCGCCGTCCCGGCGTAGTCGGCGCCTTTGACCCACACATCCGGGCGCAGCCGCTCCAGCAGGGGGGCGGGGGTGTCGTCGTCGAACACCAGCGCGGCGTCGACGTCGCTGAGCGCCTCCAGCACCCGGACGCGGTCGGCGGCGGACGACACCGGGCGCGACGGCCCCTTCCGGCGCCGGACCGACGCGTCGGAGTTCACGCACACGATGAGGCAGTCGCCGAGCCGCCGCGCCTGCTG
This sequence comes from Actinomadura sp. KC06, assembly GCF_004348735.1. Classification (GTDB taxonomy): domain Bacteria; phylum Actinomycetota; class Actinomycetes; order Streptosporangiales; family Streptosporangiaceae; genus Spirillospora. The sequence continues at coordinate 6,255 of NZ_SMKT01000114.1, read as the reverse complement.
CAGCAGGCTGACGTGGCCCGCGTGGAGCAGGTCGAAGCAGCCGCCGGTCGCGACGACCGTGCCGCCCGCGCGGCGGGTGCGCTCGACGACGTCCCACGCGTCCTCGCCGCGCTCGGGGACGAGCCGCGCCGTGCCGGTCTCCGCGAGCCGCCCGGCGACGGCCGCGGCGGCTCCGGCGCGGACGAACTCCGACGCCCGCTCGACGCCCTCGGTGACGGCCGCGGCGAGCGTCCCGCCGTCGGCCAGCGCGCAGGCGGCGCCGGCGGCGAAGCTGTCGCCCGCGCCGCACGAGTCGCCCCGCGCGGGCCGGGCGGGCGCGAGGAACGGCGCCTGCGACCCGTCGCAGAGGAGGGCGCCGTCCGCGCCGAGCGTCACCGCGACGCCGTCGATGGACCAGGCGCGGCCGAGGTGCCGGCCGCGCCGCCCGGCCGCCGCCAGCCCGGTCCCGCCGATGCCGGCGCCCTCGGTGAGGCGCGCGGCCTCCTCCTCGTTCGGGGTGAGCAGCCGGACGCCGGGCACCGGCGGCTCGCCGCGCGGATGCGGGTCCCACACGACGGGCACGTCCGCGGGCAGCCCGCCCAGCAGGGACCGGATCGCGCTGTGCCCGGTGACGCCGCGCCCGTAGTCGGAGACCAGCACGGCGCCCGCGCTCGCGATCGCGGCGGCGACGCGGGGGCCGACGGGCCCGTCGACGGCGCGGCCCTCCCCGGCGTCGAGCCGCGCCAGCGACTGCCCTCCGGACCGGATCCGCAGCTTGCAGGGGGTGCCGCCGTGCAGGTGGAACGCGGCGACCTCCATGTGCCGCTCCAGCATCGCGCGGAGCCGCCGGCCCGGATCGTCTTCGGCGAGCGCGGTGACGAGCACCACGTCGCGCCCGTCCGCCGCGGCGAGCAGCGCGGCGAGGCCCGCGCCGCCGGGGCGGGGACGCTCCTCGGCCCGCTCGACCACGGGGACGGGCGCGTCCGGGCAGAGCCGGCTGCTGCTGCCGACGATGTCGACGTCGAGGAGGACGTCCCCCACGACGACCAGCGGGCCCTTCACGGCCTCGTCCCCAGCGCGTCGTCGACCACCCCGCACAGCAGGTGGATCGCGGCGAGGTGGATCTCCTGGACGGTCGAGGTCGCGCCCGCCCGCACGGTGACCGCGTCGTCGCACGCCTCCGTGAGCCGGTTCGGCCCGGGCCCGGTGACGGCCCACGCGAGCATGCCGAGCTGCCTGGCCCGGTGCGCGGCCGCGATCACGTTCGGGCTGCGGCCGCTGGTCGACAGGCACAGCAGCACGTCGCCGCGGCGGCCGTGCGCCTGCACCTGCCGCGCGAACACGTCCACGGGCCCGTAGTCGTTGCCGATCGCGGTCACCGCCGAGGTGTCGGCGTGCAGCGGGATCGCCGACAGGGGGCGCCGCTCGTCCTCGAAACGGCCGACGAGCTCGGCGGTCAGGTGCTGCGCCTCGGCCGCGCTGCCGCCGTTGCCGCAGGCCAGGAGCCGTCCGCCGCCGTGCAGCACGCGGGCGAGCCGCCGTCCCCACGCCTCGATCGTCGGCACCTGGTCGCGGAACCGCAGCGCCGCCTCGGCGAGCGCCTCCAGCCGCCCGTCCTGGACGGTCGCCGTCCGGGTCTCGACGCTCTGCGTCATGCCGCCACCTCGCTCAGCGCGGCGGCGTGGCGGTAGACGCCGGCGGTGTCGGCGGCGACGCGGGCCCACGAGTAGTGGTCGCGCGCCCGGTCGCTTGCGGCCGAGCCCATCGCGGCCCGTTTCGCCGGGGCGTCCAGCAGGGCCCGGATAGCCCTGGCCGCAGCGCCGGGATCGCGAGGCGGGACGTGGACGCCGGTGACGCCGTCGACGACCGTGTCGAGGTGCCCGCCGACGGCGCTCGCGACGACCGGCACGCCGCAGGCCATCGCCTCCAGCGGCACCATCCCGAACGGCTCGTACCAGGGCAGCGTGACGGCCAGGGTCGCCGACTTGAGCAGCGCGGGGACCTCGGTGCGGCCGAGCCGCCCGAGGAACTCCACGCGTCCGGCGACGCCCGCGTCCCGCGCCACCGCGCGCAGCCTGCGGACCTCGGGCTCGCCGTCCAGGTCGCCGCGGTGCGGGCCGCCGGCGACGGCCAGCTCGGCGTCCGGCAGGTGGGCGAGCGCCCTGATCGCGGTGTCCACGCCCTTGCGCTCGACGAGCCGTGACACGACCACGAGGCGGTGCCGGTCGCGGCTCCCGGCCGTGCGGCCGTCCGGGGTGAACAGGTCGAGGTCGACGCCGCACGGCACGACGCGGACGCGGTCGCGGGGGACGCCCATCGCGGCCAGCTCGGCGGTCTCGTCCGCGCAGGTGGCGATCACGGCGTCGGCGGCGCGCCCGATCGAGCGCTCCAGCCGGTTCCGCGACGCCGGGCTGGTGTCCTTTCCGCCCTGGTGGCGGCGCTTCACGGCGCCGAGCGCGTGGTAGGTCTGCACCACCGGCACGCGCCGCGACCCGGGCGCCTGCGCGGCCTGGATCGCGGCGAGGCCGCTCATCCAGAAGTGGGCGTGCGCGACGTCGGGCGGGTCGGCGGCCCAGCGCCGCTCCAGGTGGCGGCCGAAGTCGTGCATCCACGGCAGCAGGTCGTCCTTGGGGATGTGCTCGGCAGGCCCGGCGGGGACGTGCTCGACGGTCACGCCGGGCGCGAGCCGCACCCGCTCCCGCAGGACGGGGGAGTCCCGCCGCGTGTAGACGGTGACGTAGTGGCCCTGCCTGCCCAGCTCGGCCGCCAGCTCCGCGACGAACACGTTCTGCCCGCCGCCGTCCGCCCCGCCGAGCCCCTTCCCCGCTGGGCGGTCCACGGCGGCGAGGGGGCTGGCGTGCTCGGAGATCATGGCTATCTTCATCGCGTTACCTCCTGGAGAGTTCGCCGCCAGTCCCGCAGGAAGCGCGGCAGGCCGTACCGGTCGACGGCGTGCGCCCGCGCCTCCTTGCCCATCTGGCGGGCGCGCGGGGGGTCGGCGGCCAGGGTCCGCGCGGCGTCCGCCAGCGCCGCGACGCGCGTCGACAGCACCCCGGCCTCCGGCGGCACCGCCTCGACCGCCTCGGTGGTCGCCAGCGCCACCACCGGCAGCCCGAGCATCATGGCCTCGATCAGGGCCAGGCCGAGGGACGTCCACCGGTAGGGGTGGACGTAGACGCGGCGGCGCGCGAGCTCCTCGTGCATCCGCGCCTGCGGCAGGTCCTCGAACGTCCAGAGCGACTCGTGCGGGACGCCGAGCCGGCCGGGGACATCACTGACGTTCATCCCGAACAGGTCGAGCGGGACGGCCTCCGCCAGCTCGGCGAGCAGGTCGGTCCCGGCGACCCGGCCCCGGCGCAGCGGGTCGTTGATGACGACTCCGGCGCGCGGCATGTCGCCGGTGTACCGGTAGCCGGGGTCGACGACGCCGTGCTCGATGACCAGGGCCGGGGCGCGGCCGCAGTTCCAGAACAGCCGGTTGAAGTGCGTGACGTGCACGACCGGGATGTCGGACCGGTCGTGCAGGAAGTGGCGGCTGTCGGGCACGACCTCCTCGGGCAGCCCGATGTCGGACGGCGTCCGGCGCGGCGTGTCGTGCTCGACGTACACGGCGGGGACGTCGCGTCCCGGGCGGCGCCCGAGCCATTCCTCGGCCAGCCGCAGCTCGTGCGGGCGCTGCAGGACGACGACGTCCACGTCCTCGTGGCGCAGCCGTTCGGGAGGCACCTCGATCGCGCGGTCGGGCCAGGTGAACGTGTCAGGGCGGCCCTTGCCGTCCGGTCCGCGGTCCGGGGTGACCGGGACGAGCGTGGTCTGCGGGCCGTGGACGAACGACGTCGCCCACGATCCGTGGACATGCCACAGCAGCACTCTCACCGGGCCGGCACCTCCTCCACGGACGCCACGATCTCCACGGCGGCGGCGACCTCGTCGGCGCCGACGGACGCCAGGCAGGGATGGCCCTCGACCGGGCATTCGCGGGCGCGGCTGTCCTTGCACGGCGCCTGCTGGTCGCCGAGCAGCGCCATCGGGACGCCGAACGGCGCCCACCGGGCGGCCGGGACGGTCGGCGCGAACAGCGACACGACGGGCGTGCCCACGGCCGCCGCGAGATGCGCGGGCCCGGTGTTGCCGGCGACGACCGCGCGGGCGCCCTCCAGCACCGACGCCAGCTCCGGCAGCGTCGTGCGCCCGCCGAGGTCGAGGCCGTCCTCCCCGGCGACGAGCGCGGTCAGCTCCTTCTCGTCGGCGTGGCCGGTGACGACGACGCGGTGGCCCGCCGCGCGCAGCAGGCCGACGGCGTCGGCGCAGCGCTCGGGCGGCCACGCCCGCGCGGGCACGGACGTCCCCGGATGCACGACGACGTATCCGGGCCCGCCGGTGAGGTGCCCGGTGTCGGGCAGCGGGCCGCGGACCCGCAGGCGCGCGCCGTCCCGGGCCGGGAACCCGGCGTCCTCGGCCAGCGCGAGCATCCGCAGCGGCTCGGGCATGTCCTCGCCGGGACGGTGCCGCAGGTCGAGCAGCGAGCCGGGGTAGTCCTCGCTGATCCCGCCGATCCACGGCGTCCCGGCGAGGCGCAGCAGCAGCGCCAGCGGCAGCGGCGACTGGTGGAACGAGGTGAGGATCAGCGCGCGGTCGAACCCGCGGAGCCTGCGCGTCAGCCCGTCGATCTCGCTCTGCCTGACCGGCACGTGGTCCGGGTCGATCCACGGGGCGCACCACTCGATGACGCGGTCGACGCCGGGCAGCAGGTCGGCGGCGGCGCGACCGCGCGGGCCGCACAGCAGCACGACCTCGTCGGCGACCGCGGCGACCGCGCGCACGGCGGGCCCGGCGAGCAGCACGTCGCCGATGTTGTCCTGGCGGGACACGAGGACCCTCATCGGCGCCGCCTCCCGCCGAGGACGAGATCGACGGCGGCGCGCAGCGTCCGCGCCGTCTCCGGCGCCCGCGCGATCTCCGCCGGGCGGGTCCGGCGCGTCGGGACGAGGATGCCGCGGGCCCCCGCCGCCCTGGCGGCCTCGACGTCGCCGCCGATGTCGCCGATCACCGCGCAGCCGGACGGCGGCACCCCGAGCCGCCGCGCCGCCCGCTCGATCATCCCGGGACGCGGCTTGCGGCACGCGCAGCCGTCGTCGGGGCCGTGCGGGCAGACCTCCCACACGTCGATGCGTCCGAGCAGCTCCTCGACGCGCGCGTTGACGCGCCTTACGTCGTCGTGGGTGATGCGTCCTCTGGCCACGCCCGACTGGTTGGACACGACGCCGATCCGGACGCCGTGCCGCCGCAGCCGGTCCAGGGCGCGCCGCGCGCCCGGCATCGGCTCCACCCGCGCCGGGTCCCCGTTGTACGGGACGTCGCGGATGAGCGTGTCGTCGCGGTCGAACAGCACGGCCCATGGCCCGTCCCAGCGCCGGGCCCCGCGGTGGACGATCAGCCCGCGCACCCGGTGCCACACCGCTACGGGCGGGATGACGGCGCTGGTCACGGCCATTTTCACGATTTCCTCCGGCGTCCGGGGGCCAGGACGTATGCGTTCGTAGGCGAACCGGGCCGTCAGCACACCCCAGATGGCCCCGGCGGCCATGCCGTGCGGGCGGCGCGGCGCGGTGAGGGCGGCCAGGCCCGCCGCGGTCGTGACGGCGTGGCGGCGGAGCAGGCCGCGGCCCTCGCCCGCGCGCGCCCGCCAGGACCGGCCGTGCACCCGCCACATCAGGACGTCGTCGGCGTTCCCCGCCTGCGCCCGCACCGAAGCCCAGAACCCGGCGGGACGGACGGGATGCGTCACCCTCCGCCCGCCGAGGACGAGCCCGTACCCGGCGTCCAGCGCGCGCAGCGCCAGGTCCGCGTCCTCGCGGTAGGCGCGCCGGAAGCGCTCGTCGAAGCCGCCGAGCTCCTCCAGGACGCTGCGTCGGTAGGCCATGTCGGCGGTGATCCAGTCGGCGCCGGCCAGCGCGGCGGTGTTGCGCTCCCAGTCGGTCGGCGCGCGCCCGTCCGGCGGCGGGACCGCGACCCGGCCCTGGGAGCCGCCGACCTCGGGACCGAGGTCCGCCAGGTCGGCGGCCAGCGCGGCGGGCCATCCGGGCTCGGGGACGACGTCGTCGTCCAGGAACGCGATCCAGTCGGTCGTCGCGGCGCGCCAGCCCGCGTTCCGGGCGGCGGCGGGGCCGCGGCCGCCGGAGCGGATCACCCGGATCTCCGGCCCGGCGGACGCGGGCAGCGGCAGCGGGGGGCCGGGCGCGGGACGGTCGTCCACGACGATGATCTCCAGCGGCC
>NZ_SMKT01000113.1 GCF_004348735.1 Actinomadura sp. KC06 | reverse complement strand
GGGGGAGGCTGCGGTGGCGGAGGCAGCTGACGTGACCGTCCCGGACCTCGGGGTCGGCATCGGCTGGCGTCCGGAGATCGCGGGGTTCGTCGGCGCGCTGCCCGGGCTGCGCTTCGCCGAGGTGATCGCCGAGTCCGTGCATCCGGCGCATCCCGCGCCCGGCCTGCTGGAACTGCGCGACCGCGGCGCGGCGATCGTCCCGCACGGCGTGAAGCTCTCGCTCGGCGGGGCGGAGCCGGTGGCCGCCGGACGGGTCGCGCATCTCGCCGCCTGCGCCGAGGCCCTCAAGGCGCCGCTGGTGAGCGAGCACGTCGCGTTCGTCCGGGCGGGCGGGATCGAGGCCGGGCACCTGCTGCCGGTCCCGCGGACCCGGGCCGCGCTGGACGCCCTCACCGCCAACATCCGCCGCACCGCCGCCGAGCTGCCGGTGCCGCTGGCCGTCGAGCCGATCGCCACGCTCTTCGACTGGCCGGACGCCGAGTACACCGAGGCCGACTTCCTGACCGAGCTGCTGGAACGCACCGACGCCCTCCTCCTGCTGGACGTCGCCAACGTCTACGCCAACGCCCGCAACCGCGGCGAGGACCCCGCCGCCCTCCTCGACCGCCTGCCGCTCGAACGCATCGCTTACTGCCACGTCGCGGGAGGCTCCGAGGAGGGCGGCCGCTACCACGACACGCACGCCGCCGCCGTCCCGTCCGAGGTCCTGGACCTGATCGGGGAGCTGTGCGCCCGCCACCGTCCACCCGGGTTTCTGCTGGAACGCGACGGCCGCTACCCGCCCGCCGCCGAACTCCGGGCCGAACTCGACGCCATAGCCGTCGCCTCCGGGCTTCCGGCCGTCACATGAGCGGGCCGTACGACGCCGGGTTGGCGGCGGCGCAGGAGGCGCTCGTCCGGGCGATGACGGCGGGAGGGCCTATGCCCGAAGGTTTCGACGCAGAGGCGGTGCGTGCGGCGGCCCACGGCATCCTGCTCAAACGGGCCGGTGAGGCGGCCCGCGCCTGGCCCGCGCTGGCCGCCTTCCACGGCACGTCCTGGACGAAGGCGTTCGCCGCCTGGGCGGCCGAACGTCCGACGCAGGGATCGTTCAGGGACGGCTGGGATTTCGCACGGGCGCACCACGACGATCTCGACGCCGAAGCGGCGCGGGAACTGGCGCTCGCCGAGGCCCGCTGGTCCTACGACGGCGCGTCGCCGCCGCGGCCCCGGGCGGCGGCCGTGCGAAGGGTGCCGGGCGGGGCGGCGGTGCAGGTCCGCGGGCGTGTCCGCGTGATCGGGCGCAATCCGTCGCGTCGATCCCGCCGGCAGGGCCGATAACGGCGCAGCGACCCCTCGCCAGGGACTATGGTCTAGACCAATGGCGGCTCGCCGGGACCCCCGGCGAATGGCCCGTGCCGCCATGCCCGGACGACTAGTCTGGCCATGTGAATCGAGGGAGGAGCCCGGTGGCGGGAGAAGGAGACGGCATGCGCGTCGGAGTGCTGACCGGAGGCGGTGACTGCCCCGGCCTGAACGCGGTGATCCGCGCGGTCGTGCGCAAGGGCGTCCAGGTCTTCGGCTACGAGTTCGTGGGCTTCCGGGCCGGCTGGCGCGGCCCCCTCGAAGGCGACACCGTCGCGCTCGACGTCCAGGCCGTGCGCGGGATCCTGCCGCGCGGCGGGACGGTCCTCGGCTCGTCCAGGACGAACCCGGTCAAGGTCGAGGGCGGCGTCGAGCGGATCAAGGACAACCTGGCGGGCCTCGGCGTGGACGCGCTGATCGCCATCGGCGGCGAGGACACCCTCGGCGTCGCGCGCGAGCTGTACGCCAACGGCGTCAACGTCGTCGGCGTCCCGAAGACGATCGACAACGACCTCAACGCGACCGACTACACCTTCGGCTTCGACACCGCGGTGAACATCGGCATGGAGGCCGTCGACCGGCTGCACACCACCGCCGAGAGCCACCACCGCGCGCTTATCTGCGAGGTCATGGGCCGCCACGCGGGCTGGATCGCGCTGCACGTCGGGATGGCCGCCGGCGCCAACGTCATCCTGATCCCCGAGCGGCCCTTCGACATCGAGAAGGTCTGCGAGTACGTCGAGAGCCGGTTCAAGACCCGCTACGCGCCGATCATCGTGGTGTCCGAGGGCGCCCACCCGGTCGACGGGCAGATGCAGCTGCAGGCCAAGGAGCGGGACGCGTTCGGGCACGTCCGGCTCGGCGGCATCGGGCAGGCCCTCGCCGACGAGATCGAGAAGCGCACCGGCAAGGAGGCCCGCGCCACCGTGCTCGGGCACATCCAGCGCGGCGGCACCCCGACCGCGTTCGACCGCGTCCTCGCCACCCGCTTCGGCCTCCAGGCGATCGACGCCGTCAAGGACGGCGACTACGGCAAGATGGTCGCGCTCCAGGGCACCGACATCGTCCGCGTCGGCCTGGACGAGGCGACCAAGGAGCTGAAGACCGTCCCGCTGGAGCGCTACTCCGAGTCCGAGGTCTTCTTCGGCTGACCGGGCCCTCCCGGCGGGAACACGCATACGAGGTCGCGGTGTTGGTCCATCTGGGCCACACTGGGAGTTCACCCTCGGACCCTGTTCCCGCCAGGAGGATCACGCATGACCACGCTCGACCCCGCTCCGGCGGACGTCCGGGAGCAGTCGCCGGTCGACGGCGAGCCGTGCGTGCTGCTCAAACTGGGCGAGGTCGTCCTCAAGGGCAAGAACCGCGAGCAGTTCGAGCGCCGCCTCGCCGACAACGTGCGCGCCGCCGTCCGCCCCATCGCGCGGGTGGACGTGATCCGGCGCCACGGCGTGTTCATCGTCCGCCGATACGGTGCTGATTTTGCCACCATGGACCGCGTCGCCCAGCGGGTCACCGACGTCATGGGCATCGTGTGGGCGCACCGCGCCTGGCGCGTCGGCAAGGACCTCGCCAGCGTCGAACGCGCCGCGCTCGAACTCATGGACGGCCGGACCGGCACGTTCGCCGTCCGGTCCCGCCGCCGCGACAAGCGGTTCCCGATGACCTCAACCGAGCTCGACCGGCACATCGGCGCCCTTCTGACCGCCAAGTACGGGCAGCCCGTCCGGCTCAAGGACCCCGAGCACACCCTGTCGATCGAGGTCGACCGCGACGAGGTGTTCGTCTACTCCGGCGGGCTCCCCGGCCAGGGCGGCCTGCCCGTCGGGATGAGCGGCCGCGCCCTCGTGCTGATGTCCGGCGGCATCGACTCGCCCGTCGCCGCCTACCGGATGATGCGCCGCGGCCTCCGCGTCGACTACCTGCACTTCTCCGGCATGCCGTTCACCGGGCCCGAGTCGATCTACAAGGCGTACGCGCTGGTGCGGGAGCTGGACAAGTTCCAGGGCGGGTCCCGGCTGTTCGTCGTCCCGTTCGGCAAGGCGCAGCAGCAGATCAAGTCGTCCGGCGCCGACCGGCTCGCCGTCATCGCGCAGCGCCGGCTGATGCTGCGCACCGGCGAGGTCCTCGCCCGCCGCCTGCGCGGCGCCGCGCTGATCACCGGCGACGCGCTCGGCCAGGTGTCCAGCCAGACGCTCACCAACATCACCGCGCTGGACGACGCCGTCGAGCTGCCGATCCTGCGGCCCCTCGTCGGCATGGACAAGATCGAGATCATGGACCAGGCGCGCCGGATCCGCACCCTCGCGATCTCCGAGCTGCCCGACGAGGACTGCTGCACGATGCTGGCGCCCCGCCGCGCCGAGACCAAGGCGAAGATCGACGACCTGCGCCAGATCGAGAAGCGGCTCGACGCCGGCGAGCTCGCCGACCAGCTCGCCGAGTCCGTCCAGGAGCACCGCCCCGCCTACGCCGACCCCGCCGCCTGACGCGGCGGCGGTTCGCACGCGGCGGCGGTTCACGAAAGGGCGCTCAGCGGGCGTCGAAGTCGGTGGGGTTCGGGGCCGTCGGGGCCCATCAGCGTGACGCGTTCGATGCGGACGATGCGGAACCGGCGCCCGGCGACGGCGATGCCGTTGCGGCGCGTCTCGTCCTCCATCAGCTCGGCCGCCTCCGCGAACCGGGCGACGTCCGTCGCGGCGGGGCTCTCCACCGCCGGCACCACGTGCCGGAAGTAGGTGACCAGCGAGTCGCGGGCCTGCTGCGGGGCGTCGTGCAGGCGGCCCACCGGGCGCCAGCGCCGCTCGCCCCGCTCCGCGACGGTGAACGCGGGCGCGAGCGCGACCGGGGTGAGGAACGCGCCGGACGGCTCGCCGCCGCCCGCCGCGGACGCGTCCAGCACCTGGCACAGCAGCTCGGACATCGCGTAGCCGGAGGCCGCGCCGTCCTCGGGCAGCAGGTCGTAGGGGCGGCCCGCGACCCGGTCGCGGGCCGGCAGCGCGTCCAGGTCGGTGGGGCGGGGCGGTTCGGGGCCGTCCGGGCCGGTGCGGACGAGCTGCTCGATCCGCACGATCCGGAACCGCCGCCCGCCCGCCGTGACCTCGTCGGCGGCCTCGTCCTGCAGCGTCCGCGCCGCGGCGACCAGCTGCCGCGCCTGCGCGACGTCCCGCGCCGTCGCCGCCCGGTCCTCCAGGTGGACGGCGAGGAGCTCGCGCGCGCCCTGGGGCAGCGGGTCGCACGGACACACGATCTGCCAGCCGTCCTGGACGTGCTCCGCGGCGGTGAACAGCGCGCCCAGGAGCACGAGCTCCGGGTAGGCGGACACGGCGCGGCAGGCATCCGCCAGCATCACCGCGGCGACCGGGTCGACGCCGTCCAGATCCTCCGGGAACAGCCGCCCCCCGGCGTCATCGCCCGTAGTCATGCGGGACATCATTCCCGCCGTGACCGCCCCCGGCCAGTGGTTCATACCAATTTGTTACCGGCCTGTATATGTTCGCCATCGTTCCGCCTCCGGACGGGCATGACCAGCCCCACCAGGCTCGCCGCCAGCAGCGCGAGACCGCCGAGCGCGACCGGGCCGAGCCGCTCGTTCAGCAGGGCCATGCCGAGCACCGCGGCCACCGCCGGCTCCGCGAGCGTCAGCGTCGTCGCGGTCGTGGCGGGCGTCGTGCGCAGCCCCCGCGCGAACAGCAGGTAGCCGCCGCCCGTGGTGATCACGCCGAGGTAGAGCGCGATCAGCGCGCCCTGCCCGCCGGCCAGCCATCCGGTCGGCTCGGCGAGCAGGACGGGGACGAGCGGGACGGCCGCCGTCCCGAACAGCGATCCGGCGACGGCCCGGTCCTCCTCGCCGCGCGTGATGAGGACGGACGCGATCGTCGCGTAGGCCGCGTACGACAGCCCGGACAGCAGGGCCAGCGCGATCCCGCCCGGCTCGACGCCGGCGTCCTGGCCACCGCTGATGAGCCCGCTGCAGATGAGCAGGGTGCAGCCCGCGACGGCCCCGGCGGTCGCCAGCGCCCACCGGCGGGTCGGCGCCGCCCGCCGGGTCGCGAGCCCGATCACGCCGGTGAACGCGGGCGCGCTGCCGATCGTGACGACGGTGGCGACCGCGACGCCGGTGCGTCCGGCGGCGACGAAGAACGCCGCCTGGTACACGGCGATCGTGACCGCGCCGGCGCCGACGAGCGGCCAGTTGCGGCGGTTCCGGAACAGGTGGCGCAGCCCGGCGCCGCGCCGGGACGCCGCGGCGAAGCCGAGCAGGACGAGGCCACCGACGATGATGCGGATCGCGGCGACCGAGAGCGCGGACGACCCGTCCGCGAAGGTGCGGACGGTCCCGGTCGTCCCCCAGAGGGACGCCGCGACCAGGATGTCGGCGCCGCCGCCGCGCGCACGGACGCGGGCGGAGGAGTTCTTGCCGGACGCATGCCGGACGGACGCGTGCTGAGACACGGGTGAAGCTCCTGACCTCGAATCGGACGAAGGTGATCCGGATTCGGGGCGCAGGAGGACACGGCCGGGCGCCTGCAGCGCCGGGCCGTGTCAGGACTCGATCAGCGAGTGCGGTCGCCGCGCCCCGTCAGGAGCGCGGCGGTCCGCAGTTCGGGGTCCAGTAAGCCATGGACCGCACGATATCCGATATGGCCGGTTCAGCCGATCCGGCCGATCAGGCGGGCACGGCGTCGGGGTCCTGGGCCTGGGTGAGGGCGCGGCCGACGATGGGCGGCAGGTCACGGACGACCTTGGCCAGCTCGCGCAGATCGCCGTCCACCAGGGCCTGCGGGCCGTCGCACAGCGCCGTCTCGGGATGCGGGTGCACGTCGATGATCACCCCGTCGGCGCCGATCGCGATCGCGGCGCGGGTCAGCGGCAGGACGAGGTCGCGGCTGCCGCCCGAGTGCGACGGGTCCACGATCACCGGCAGGTGGGAGAGGCGCTGCGCCACCGGCACCGCGGAGATGTCCAGGGTGTTGCGGGTCGCCCTCTCGAACGTGCGGATCCCGCGCTCGCACAGCACGATGTCGAGGTTGCCGCGCTGCGCGACGTACTCGGCGGCCATCAGCCACTCCTCGATCGTCCCGCTCATGCCGCGCTTCAGCATGACCGGCTTGCCGGACTCGCCCGCCGCCTGCAGCAGCGCGAAGTTCTGCGCGTTGCGGGTGCCGATCTGCAGCATGTCGGCGTAGGACGCGACGAGGTCGACGTCGGCGGCGTCCACCACCTCGGTGACGACCGGCATGCCCGTCTCCTCCCGCACGTCCGCGAGGATGCGCAGGCCGGCCTCGCCGAGGCCCTGGAACGCGTACGGGGACGTCCGCGGCTTGAACGCGCCGCCGCGCAGCAGCGTCGCGCCCGCGGCCTGCGCCATCTGCGCGGCGCCGAGGGTCTGCTCGGCGGTCTCCACCGCGCACGGGCCGGCGATCAGTGTCATGGTGCCCGGGCCGATCGGCACGCCGCCGACCCGCACGACCGAGCGCTCGGCGTGGTTCTCGCGGCTCACCAGCTTGTGCGGCGCGGAGATGCGGATCACGTCGCTGACGCCGCGCATACCGCGCAGGTTCAGCGTCCCGAACTGCTGGACGTCGCCGACGAGCCCGACGATGGTCCGCTCCACGCCGCGGCTGACGAAGGCCTCGCCGCCCGCCGTCTCGACCAGTGAGACGACGGCGTCTATGTCCGCTTCGTTGGCCTCCGGGGCCATGACGACGACCATTGGTGTGCTGCCTCTCTCCTTCGCCCGGGATCCCCGGTGGATCCCGCGAGCAACCCCTGGAACGACGAAAGCCCCGGGCCAGTGCGGCCCGGGGCTCTCGACATGAGGTCTGTCAGCGCAGCGTCTGGCAGACCAGCCGCCCGGGCTGGTCGAACCAAAAGAAATACACGACGTTGCGCACGGCCCCAGCTTAACGGTTCCCGCGCGGTGCCGGACCCGGCGGGTCCCGCGCGGGCCCCTCGTGAACCCCCCGCGGACCCCGAATATGGCTCACCTCACTCCGGATGGCAGGATGGCGGCGTCATGTCCCACCCCGAGCAGTCCGCACCGGAGCCGCGCGATCTTCCGCCCGGCCAGTACGTCCCCCGGGGCTGGCCCGTCCTGCACTACGGCCCCGTGCCGAAGTTCCGGCCCAAGGACTGGGACTTCCGCGTCTTCGGCGCGACCGCGTCCGGGGAGCAGCACCGCTGGACCTGGGACGAGTTCGACGCCCTCCCGAGGATCACGACCGTCGCCGACTTCCACTGCGTGACCAAGTTCACGATCCCGGACAACGAATGGGAGGGCGTCTCCGGCTCGGCGATCGTGGAGCTGGCGCCGCCCGCGCCGGACGTCACGCACGTCATGGTCTGGGCCGAGTACGGCTACAGCGCCAACGTCCGGATGAGCGACTTCCTCGCCGACGGGACGGTGTTCGCGACCCACCGCGACGGCGAGCGCATCAGTCCCGAGCACGGCTTCCCGATCCGGATCGTCGTCCCGCACCTGTACGCGTGGAAGAGCGTGAAGTGGGTGCGAGGCGTCGAGTACCTGGTGAAGGACAGGCGCGGCTTCTGGGAGGAACGCGGCTACCACAACGTCGCCGACCCGTGGCGGGAACAGCGGTACTCCTACCAGGAGGACGAGGGCGAGTCGCCGCCCCTGTGACCTGTCAGACCGTCCGCAACTCCTGTGGCGTGGCCCATCCGAGACCTTCGTAAATTGGCAACACACCGTCCCATGCGGACGACAGACGTTACCGTACGTTGTCATGGTTCTACCGTCCGTCGCGGACGTCGTCGCGTGCGCCACGGCCGCCGGTGCCGCCGGCGCCGCCGCGGCGGCCTGGACGCTGCACCGGACGCGCGGTTTCGCACGCGACTTCCCGCGCGGCTGGGCGCGAGGTCTCCCGCGAGGCGTCGCGCGTGGCGTCGCACGCGGGTTTTTGCGCGGCCGTTCACGCGGGCTTCCGCGCCGCCTGCCCGGCCGCTTGCCTGGGCGCCTGCCCAGTCGCCTGCCGGTCGACGCGGCCGAGCAGGCGGCGTTCGCGACCCTGCACCTGATCGCGCGGGCGTCGCCGCCGCTGCGCGCCGGGCTGACCGAGGACTCGGCGCGCAAGGCCGCCCGGCGGCTCCGATCGCTGCTGGGCGCCGAGGCGGTCGCGCTGGTCGGCGTGCTGCCCCCGTCCGACGACGACCTCGACGACTTCGACGACGACCGCCTCGATGACGACCATCCCGGCGTTCCGGCGGCGCCCAGGCTGCTGGCCTGGGACGGCGCCGCCTGCGACGCCCACGCGGCGGGAGCCGTCCGGGACGTCCTGCCGGTGCTGGCCTCCGGCCGCCCGCGCGTGATCGCCCCCGAGCTGATGAGCTGCCGCGACCCGCTGTGCCCCGTCCAGGTCGCGATGGTCGCCCCACTCACCGTCGAAGGACGCGTCGAGGGGACGCTGACCGTCTACTGGCGGCACCCGTCGACCGCGCGGGTCCGGGCGGTCGGCGAGGCGGCCCGGCTGGTCACCGGCCAGCTCGAGCTCGCCGGGCTGGACAACGCCCGCATCCGGCTCGCCGAGGCCGAGATGCGGGCCCTGCGCGCCCAGATCTCCCCGCACTTCGTCTACAACTCGCTGACGACGATCGCCTCGTTCGTCCGCACCGACCCCGAGCGCGCCCGCGCGCTGCTGCTCGACTTCGCCGACTTCGCCCGCTACTCCTTCCGCAACCCCCGCGACTTCACCACCCTCGCCGACGAGCTGCGCTCCATCGACCGCTACCTGCTGCTGGAACGGGCCAGGTTCGGCGAGCGGCTCCAGTTCCGCGTCGACATCGCGCCGGAGGTGCTGCCCGTCGCGGTGCCGTTCCTCGCCCTGCAGCCGCTGGTCGAGAACGCGATCCGGCACGGCATGGAGGGCGCGGGCGAGGCGTTCCACATCTCGATCGTCGCGCGCGACTCGGGCGCCGAGGCGGCGATCAGCGTCGAGGACGACGGCGTCGGCATGGACCCCGAACGGCTCCAGGAGATCCTTTCCGCGCCGCTGGGCCGGCCGGGACCGACCGGATGGGGCAGCGTCGCGACCCGCGCGCGGCGTCCCGGCGGCGACCCCGGCATCGGTCTCGCCAACGTCGACGAGCGCATGCGACAGGTCTACGGGGACGAGTACGGGCTGACCGTCGAGACCGCTCTGGGCGCCGGAACCAAGGTCAATTTGCGCGTCCCGAAGTACCGTCCGGGCGTGTTTCCGGACTGAGCCGCGCCGCCACGACACGCCACTCACTTTTCGGAACCGATTGCGGACAGACGGTAATCGCGGCAAAGTCGCCCTCATGCTGCACGTCCTGGCCGTCGACGATGAACGTCCCGCGCTTGAGGAGCTGACCTATCTGCTCCGCAAGGATCCGCGGGTCGGCCGGGTCAGCTGCGCGGGCGACGCCTCGTCCGCGCTGCGCGACCTGAGCCGGATGCTCGTCGAGGGCGAACGCCTCGACGCCGTTTTCATGGACATCCGCATGCCCGGGCTCGACGGGCTCGACTTCACCCGCCTCCTCACCGGCTTCGCCGCGCCCCCGCACGTCGTCTTCGTCACCGCCCACGACGACTGCGCCGTCACCGCCTTCGAGCTCGGCGCGCTCGACTACCTGCTGAAGCCCGTCCGCCCGGAGCGGCTCGCCGAGTCGGTGCGGCGCGTGGCCGGGGCCGTGGACCGGCCGGATCCGGCCCCCGCCGCGGAGGGCCGCGACCCCGAGGACGAGATGATCCCCGTCGAGCTCGGCGGACGCACCCGGCTCGTCTCCCGGCGGGCCGTCACCCATGTCGAGGCGCAGGGCGACTACGTCCGGCTGCACACCGCCGACGGCGGATACCTCGTCCGCATGCCGCTGTCGGCGCTCACCAAGCGGTGGGAGGCGGCCGGGTTCATCCGGATCCACCGCAGCACCCTGGTCGCGTCCGCGCACATCACCGAGGTGCGGTTCAACGGCGGCCGCGCCGCCGTCCAGATCGGGGACGAGCTGCTGCAGGTCAGCCGCCGCCACACCCGCGAGGTGCGGGACCGGCTCGTCCGCAGGTTCCACCACCCGGACGGGACGGCCGCCGGCGGCGACGGCGCGGACGGCGGCGCGGTGGACGGCGGCGGGGGAGGCGGCCCCGATGAACGGTGAACGCCGGGTGGCGGTCGCCGGTACCGCGACCGTCCACGCGCGGACGCCGGGGGACGGCGCCGCGCCGCCGTCCGGAACCCGGCCCGCCGAACGCTCCGCCGCCGGGCCGGAGCCCCCCGGATCCGACCCGCCGGATTCCGATCCTCTTCATACCGACTCGTCCCGTTCTGTGGCGGTCGGCGGTGCCGCGGTGTCCGCTCTCATCCGGCGCCAGCTGGGCATCGCCCTCCGGACCTGCGCGATCGTCATCGCCGTGGTGGCGGGCCTGCCCGCGCTGCTCGTGCTCGCGCCCGCGGTCGCGGGCGTCGGGGTGCGCGGCGTCCCGCTGTTCTGGCTCGTCCTGGCGTTCGGCGTCCAGCCCGTGTGGATCACCGTGGCGATGCGGCAGCTGAGACGCGCCGAACGGGCGGAACGCGACCTCACGGGACCGGTCGCGTGCGGGAGCCCAACCGGGAGGACGCCCCCGCAGGCCCCGCAGAGCGAGGCGGTGGGCCGTCCGTGACCGCGCTGGCCGTGGCGGCGGCGCTGATCGCGGCGACCGCGGCGCTGGTGGCGGCGTCCGTCCGCGGCCGCCGTTCCGCCGGGCCCGCCGCCGGCTCCCTGGTCGCCTCGCGCGGCGTCACCCCCTGGTGGAACGCGTCCGCGATCAGCGGCGAGTACATCTCCGCCGCCGCGTTCCTCGGCTCCGCCGGGCTGGTGCTCGCCTACGGCGCCGACGCGCTGTGGCTCCCCATCGCCGCCACCGCCGGATACGTCCTGCTCCTCGCGTTCGTCACCGCGCCGCTCCGCCGGTCCGGCGCCTACTCCGTCCCCGACTTCGCCGAATGGCGGCTCGGCTCCCGGACCGTCCGGCGGATCGTCACCGCCTGCGTCTGCTTCACCGGCTGGTTCTACCTGGTGCCGCAGTTCCAGGGCGCCGGGGTGACGCTGCGCGTCCTGACCGGCGCCCCCGTCTGGACGGGCTGGGCCGTCGTGGCCGCCGTCGCGCTGCTGCTCGCCGCCGCCGGCGGGATGCGCGGCATCACCGCCGTCCAGGCCGTCCAGTTCTGGCTGAAGCTCGTCGCCGTGGCCGTGCCCGCCATGGCGCTCATCGCGGTGTGGAACCTCGCCGGCGCCCCCGATCCCGTCTCCGCCGTCCCGCCGAACTTCGACCGGGCCACGCGGGTGGAGGTGCGCACCGACGCCGCCGTCACCGTGCCCGCCGCCGTCACCGTCACCGCGCGGGGACACGTGGACGGCGTCGCCCGCGACGGCGAGACCGTGCACCTCGCGCCCGGCCGGCACACCATCGGCGCCGGAACCGACATCCGCTTCCCGGCCGGCGCGGCGGTGCCGCACGCCGAACGGCTGCCCGTCCAGGACGGCGTCACCTGGGCCACGCCGTTCGGACGCGGCGGGGAGATCGGCCTCTACCGCATCTACTCGGCGCTGCTCGCCATCCTCCTCGGCACGATGGGCCTGCCGCACGTCCTGATGCGCTTCTACACCAGCGCCGACGGGGCCTCCGCGCGCCGCACCGCCGCGTTCGTGCCCGTCATGCTGACCCTGTTCTCCGTGTTCCCCATCCTTTACGGCACCTTGGGGCGCCTCTACGCTCCCGAGCTGCTGATGACCGGCGACACCGACGCGACCCTCCTGACGCTGCCGCAGCGGATGATCCCCGGACCCGGCGGCGCGCTGCTCACCGGCCTCGTCACCGCCGGGGCGTTCGCCGCGTTCATCTCCACGTCCTGCGGGATCGTCGTGGCCCTCGCCGGGACGATCTCCCAGAGCGTCCGCCGCCGCAGCGGCGTCACGGCGTTCCGCCTCGGCGTCGTGCTCGCGCTGGCCGCGCCGCTGGCCGTGCTGCCGAGAATCGCCCCGCAGAGCGTGGTCGGCCTCGTCACGGTGGCCCTCTGCGTGTCGGCGTGCTCCCTGTGCCCGCTCCTCGTCCTCGGCATCTGGTGGCGCGGCCTCACCGCCCCCGGCGCCGCCGCCGGGCTCCTCGTCGGCGGCGGCCTCGCCGTCGCCGCGGGCGCCGCCCGCCTGTTCCACGGCCCCTGGACGGGCTGGCCCCAGGTCGTCCTCACCCAGCCCGCCGCCGTCGCCGCGCCCGCCGCGTTCGCCATCATGATCGTCGTGTCGCTGCTGACCCGCCGCCGCGTCCCGCGCCGCGCCGGCCGCGCGCTCATGAAGCTGCACCTGCCCGAGGGCACGCCCGTCCGCTGAACGCCCGCGATCCATCGACCATCGCGCCGCCGCGCGCAATGGACCGTTCCCAAACACCGCTCGTCCCGCCGGACCGCCCGCTCGCCGTATGACTACTCAACGCACATCTATGACTACGTACCGTTTACCGAGACCTGGGTTTTCCTAGTCCGCAACCGTGGCATCACACCCCTAGAGTTCTCAGTGGCACCGAACGCCACACCGCCCCCGGAGGGACGGGCGGCCCGTGAAACGGCACCACGCCGCACACACCGCGAAACCTCCGCCACAAGAGCAAATCCGGAGATCCGGCTCGAACGCCGGATCGTGCGTCGCTGGATCCCGTACCGGGGGGGTGGGATCCGGTGGCCTGTGGCTCGGGCGTCGTTGAACAGTCGGGGGGTTGTTCAGCGGCGCCCGAGTCGTGTTTTTTGTATTTCTCTCCTCCTTCGGGCCCTGGGGGCCCTCCATCGTCGAGAAATACGCGCGATCGCTGCATCGCTTCGTCTCGCCTTGGCGGCTCGCTGCGCGATCAGGTTTCTCGCAGGCTCGAAACCTGCCTTCGGACGCGATCGCAAGCGTTTAGGTTGTTGCCGATTGCTGTGGTGGCTTGGGTCGTTGCAGTAGTTGGTGCTGGTTTGTGGGGCGGTGCGGCTTCAACCGACGGGCCCGCGGACTGCCTCCGCTGCTGGGTTCTAGGTGTCGCGGAGGCGTTTCAAGGTTTTTATGTCTTTGGCGTGGGGCTCGGGGGCTCGGCCCGGGGTTTCTATTAGGAACGGGATTCCGGCTACGGCGGGGTGGCTGAAGAGGTCGGCGAAGGGGGGTTCGCCGATTTGGCCTGCGCCTATGTTTTCGTGGCGGTCTCTGCCGGAGGCGCAGGGGTCCTTTGAGTCGTTGGCGTGGACCAGTTTCAGGCGGCCCTCGCCTACTGTGTCGATCAGGGCGTCGATGGTGGCTTTTGCGCCGCCCGGGGCCGCCAGGTCGTGGCCTGCGGCGAAGGCGTGGCAGGTGTCGAAGCAGACGCCTAGTTTCGGGTGGTTTTCCAGGCGGTCGAAGAATGGGCCCAGGTCCTGGACTTTGGCGCAGAGCATGTTGTTCTGGCCTGCCATGGGTTCCAGGAGCAGGTCGGGGCCGTCTTCGGGGATCTCGTCCAGAAGGGGGAGCACATGGTCGCGGACCTGGGCCATCGCCTCGTCGTAGGTCTGGGTGACGGCGGAGCCGGTGTGGACCACCACGCCTAGGGCGCCGATGGCGCGGCCTCGGGTGAGGGAGTGGCGGACGGTCGCGATCGACTTGGCGAGGGTCTCCTGGCTGGGGGAGCCGAAATTCACCAGGTACGGGGTGTGGATGTAAACGGGGACGCCGGCGGCGCGGAGTTTCTCGTCCTCGGCGGGCTTGCCTTCGGGGAGCGCCCAGCCGCGCGGGTTGGCCACGAAGACCTGCACGGCCTCGGCGCCGATCCGGGCGGCGTATTTCAGGCCGCCGGTCGCGAGGCCGCCGGCCACGGGGACGTGCGCCCCGACGGGGTTGCGAGATGTCATTGCGCGTTCAGCCTAGCCGGTCACGGGCCCCGGACGATCGTGACGGTGGAGCCGCGCCTGGCCTCGCCGCTGTTCGGGGACTGGAAGCGGACGGTGTTGCCGCCGAACCCCGTCACGTTGACCTTGAAACCGGAGTCCTCAAGGGCCTTCTTGGCGTCGTCCACGTTGCCGCCGGTCAGGTTCGGGACCGGGACGTTCTGCGTGCCCTCGCCGTCCTCGCAGCCGAACTGGAACGGGCCCGTGTCGACGAGGCAGTCGCGCTTGTTGACGACGATCGTGACCTTGTCGCCGCGGGACACGCCTGTGCCTTCGGACGGGTTCTGCTCGATCACCGTGTCGGGCGGCTTGCCTTCGGCCTTCCGCTTCTCGACCTTGACGTCCAGGCCCATCGAGCGGAGCTGGTTCGCGGCGGCGTCGCCGTTCTGGCCGACGAGGTTCGGCATCGACATGCCGGTGGAGACGATGACGCCGACCGGCTCGTCGGGGGACTGCCGCTCGCCCGCCGCAGGGGTCGTGCCGACGACCTGGTCCTTCGCGATCGTCTGCGATGGGGTGAAGCTCGTCCGGCCTACGGTGAAGCCTTCGTCCTTGAGGGTTTGCTTGGCCTCTTCAAGGGACTTGCCTTCGACGTCGGGCACTTCCTTGGGTGTGATGCCGCGAGAGGGCGTCAGCGTGACGGTCTCGCCCTTGGCGACGCGGGCGCCCGCGGGCGGGTCGGACTTGGCGACGCCGCCCTTGTGGACGCGGTCGTCGTAGACGGCCTTCGCGGTCTGCACGTCCAGCCCGGCGCTCTCCAGCCGGTCGCGGGCGTCGGCGACCTTCATCCCGATGATGGACGACGGGACGTGCTCGTACTGCCCCGACGTCTGGTACCAGACGGCCCAGCCGAGGATGATCGCCGCGATCGCGCCGATGGCGACGAGGACGTACCGGCCGGTCAGCGCGCCGATGGCCCGGTCTGCCCTGGTGCGCTCGGGCGCATAGGCGGGTGGGAGCGTGGTCGCGTCGAGGACAGCGGTGCGGCCGTGTGAGGGCGGGGCCTCCAGGACGGCGGTGGCGTTGCTCTCCTCAAGGCGGCGGTCGAAGTCGCGGGGGAGGCCGCCGAACACCTCGGCGACCTCGGCGAGGTACTGGTTCGCGTCCTGCGGGCGGCGCTGCGGGTCGTGGCTCGTCGCGTCGGTGACCAACTCGTTGACGCGGGCAGGGATGCCGGGGACGGCGCTCGACGGCGGCGGCACCGTCTCGTTCGCGTGCTTGAAGGCGACGGCGAGCGGCGTGTCGGCCTGGTGGGGGAGGCGGCCGGTGAGCAGCTCGAACAGCATGACGCCGGCGGCGTACACGTCCGAGCGGACGTCGGCGTCGCCGGACACCACCTGCTCGGGCGCCAGGTAGCCGACCGTCCCGATGATCACGCCGGTCTTGGTCATCTTGCTCGCGGTCTCGGCCCGGGCGAGGCCGAAGTCGGCGACCTTGACCTGGCCGTCCTCGGTGATCAGGACGTTCTCGGGCTTGACGTCGCGGTGCACGAGACCGGCCCGGTGCGCCGCGCCGAGCGCCGCGAGCACCGGCTGCATGATCTCCAGCGCGGCGCGGGGGCCGAGCCGCCCGAGCGTGGTGAGCGCGTCGCGGAGCGTGTGCCCGGCGACGTACTCCATCACCAGGAAGACGTGCTCGCCGTCGGTGCGCTGGTCGTAGACGGCGACGACGTTCGGGTGCGACAGCACCGCCGCTGCCTTGGCCTCGCCGATGAAGCGGGCGACGAAGTCCTCGTCGGAGGCGAGTCCGGCGTGCATCACCTTGATCGCGACGATGCGGTCGAGCCTGATGTCGCGGGCGACGTAGACCGTGGCCATGCCGCCCCGGGCGACGCGGGACTCAATGCGGTAGCGCCCGTCGAGCACCCGCCCGACGAGGGGATCGGCAACCGTCGTGTCCATCGCTGCGATTTTACGGCCGGATCGGCGAGGTTCTCATCAGTCGCGAGTATGAGCATCGATGAGCCCCGAGGGTGACTCCGCCGGGACGGCGGTGGGCTCCGGCGGCGCGGGGCGGCGCAGCGGGCGGGCGCTGCGGGAGACCGCCACGCCCGCAAGGCAGAGCAGGCCGCCGGCGAGCGTGATGAGGCCGGGGACCTCGCCGAGGAACAGCCACGACATGAACACGACGAGGGCGGGTGCGGCGTAGGTGGTGGCGCCCATCTTTCCGGCGGACGTCCGGGCGAGGGCGTATCCCCAGGTGGTGAACGCGATGGCGGTGGGGAAGACGCCCAGGTAGATCATGTTGAGGGTCGCCCCGGCGGGGGCGTCGGCGGCCTGGGAGACGAGCTGGCCCGAGAACGGCAGGCAGGCGAGCGTGCCGATCGCGCAGGCGAACGTGGTGAACTGCAGCGCCGAGGCGTGCCGCAGCGCGGGCTTCTGGCTGACGACGCCCGCCGCGTACGTGACGGCGGCGACCAGGCAGAGCAGCACCCCGCCGACGGACGAGCGGCCCTCGCCGGACATCGAAAGCCCGACGACGGCCGCGCCCCCGAACGACACCGCCATCCCCGCCAGCAGGCGGGGCGGCAGTCCCTCCTTCAGCAGCCAGCCGCCGAGGAGGGCGATGAGGATCGGCCCGATGTTGACGACGAGGGCGGCCGTGCCCGCGTCCACGAGCTGCTCGCCCCAGTTCAGGGCGACCATGTACGCGCCGAACCACAGGAGTCCAGCGGTGACGATGCCGGGCCAGGCGGCCTTCGGCGGGAGCCCCTCGCGCCGGACGAGCCACAGCGCGCCGAGCACGACCGTCCCCGAGAGGAGGCGGCCGAGGGCGAGGGCGCCGGGACTGTACTCGGCGCCGGCGCTGCGGATCGAGACGAAGGCGGAGGCCCACAGCACCACCGTCACCGTGGCGGCCGCCACTGCGAGCCTGTCGACGCGCGCGCCGCTTTCCTGCTGCATGTCACGCACCTTAGGTATGGGACGTTTCGATCAACACCGAAGCGATGCGCCGGGTTGCGGCGTGCGGGTCCGGGTTGGACGTCCCCAGTCTGGTGGCGCAGACATTTCAGGTCTAGCGAATATTTCTATAGGTGGGGGTTTAGTGCTGCTACGAAGTCGCGATTCCCTCGAAGGGCGAGGACGCCTGCGCGTAGCGGCGCTTCGGGATGCGTCCGGCGAGCCGGGCCAGCCGCCCGGCCTCCACCGCGTGCCGCATCGCGGCGGCCATCCGCGCCGGGTGCTGGGCGCGGGTCACCGCGGTCGCCAGCAGGACCGCGTCGCAGCCCAGCTCCATCGCCAGCGCGGCGTCGGACGCGGTGCCGAGGCCCGCGTCCAGGATGACCGGGACGCCCGCCCGCTCGACGATCAGCTCGATGTTGTGCGGGTTGCGGATCCCGAGGCCCGATCCGATCGGGGAGCCGAGCGGCATCACGGCCACGCACCCGATCTGCTCCAGCCGCCGCGCCAGGACGGGGTCGTCGTTGGTATACGGCAGGACGGCGAATCCGTCGTCCACGAGCTGCTCGGCGGCGTCGACGAGCTCGATCGGGTCGGGCAGCAGCGTGTGCTCGTCCGCGATCACCTCCAGCTTGACCCAGTTCGTGCCGAGAGCCTCGCGGGCCAGCTTCGCGGTGAGGACGGCCTCGCCGGCGGTGAAGCAGCCCGCGGTGTTCGGCAGCACCCGGATGCCGCACTCGGACAGGACGTCCAGCACCGAGCCGCGGGCGGACGGGTCCACGCGCCGCATCGCGACCGTGGTCAGCTCCGTCCCGGACGCGGTCAGCGCCTCGCGCAGGACGTGCATGCTCGGCGCGCCGCCCGTCCCCATGATCAGCCGGGAGCCCAGCTCCTCGCCCGCGATGACCAGCTTGTCCGTCACGTCTAGCCTCCCTGCACGGCGGTCAGGACTTCGAGTCGGTCGGCCTCGCGCAGCGTCGTGCCCTCCCACGCCGAGCGCCGGACGACCTCGTCGTTCACCGCCACCGCGATTCCGGACGCGGCCCCGGACACGGACGCGACCGCCTCGGCCACGCTCGCGCCGTCCGGCAGCTCGCGCGGCTCACCGTTGACGATCACCTTCATGAATGCACCTCGGGGGAGAAGCGGCCGGGCGAGAAAGCGTCGAGCAAAGCTCGTCCGTTGAACGGTGGCGGGTGGGGGCTGGAGGACGGTCCGGCGACGTCGGGGACGGGGGCGTCCAGCAGCATCGCGGACAGGATGTCGGCGGAGATCGGGGCGAGCAGGACGCCGTTGCGGAAGTGGCCGGTGCCGATGACGAGGCCGGGCAGCGCGGACGGGCCCATCACCGGCGCGTTGTCCGGCGAGCCGGGGCGCAGGCCCGCCGACACCTCGACGAACTCCAGCTCGGTGACGCCGGGCAGCAGCTCGCGGGCGTCGCGCAGCAGCTCCCACAGACCGCCCGCCGTGACGCGGGTGTCGAAGCCCAGCTCCTCCTGGGTGGCGCCGACGACGATCTCGCCGTCCAGGCGGGGCACCAGGTAGACCGACGAGCCCTTCACCATCCCGCGCGTGGACCGGCCGATGAACGGCGTCCGGGTGCGGAGCCGGATCACCTGCCCCTTGACGGGACGGACGGGTGGAACGGTCCCGGGCGGCAGCCCGCCGAGATCGCCCGACCAGGGGCCCGCCGCCAGCAGGACGCGGTCGGCCCGGAGCGCCGTGCCGTCGTCCAGCCGGACCCCGACCGCGGTGTCGCGCTCGACGACGATCTCCGCGGCCCGGCGGCGGACGAGCCGGACGCCGAGCTTCTCGCCCCCCGCGAGCAGCGCCGGGGCCAGGCGGCGCGGGTCGATCGAGCCGTCCTCGGGGGCGAGCAGGCCGCCGCGCACGCCCGGCGCGAGCATCGGCTCCAGGCGGCGGCACTCCCGTCCGGTCAGCGCCTCGACCGGGACGCCGAGGGTCTCCTGGAAGCGGCGCAGGTCGTCCAGGTACTTCAGGTCGTCGGCGTCGAAGGCGACCTCGATGATCCCGTCCGTGCGGTAGCCGGTCTCCAGGCCGGTCAGCTCCTCCAGCTCGGCGACGAACGCGCCGTACCGGTCGCGGGACGCGAGGCCCAGCCGCAGCAGCGGCTCCTCGCCGTAGGTCAGCTCGCTGACCGGGGTGAGCATGCCCGCGGCGACCGACGACGCGCCGCTCGCGGGCTCGGGGTCGACCAGGGTGACGGCGGCGCCGCCGGCGGCGGCCCGCCAGGCGGTGGCGAGGCCGATGACCCCGGCCCCGACGATCACGATCTCCATGCGCGCTCCCTTCGCCGGCATGATCCGGATCAGGTCGTGGCGGTCGGCGGCCCGTTCCAGCCGCCCTCTCAGCCCGGTCGCACCGGACTCCCGCGCTTTGTGCTGTTTTACCCGCTCCCCACCTTACGACCCCCTGGGGTGCGGGCAACTGTCTGGACAGGCGTCCAGCCTGTGGAGGCCGCCCGTTAGGGTGATTCTCATGGAGAGGGTCATCGTCGTGGGCGGCGGGCTGGCCGGCCTGCGCGCCGCGGAGTCGCTGAGGGGCAGGGGGTACAAGGGCGCGCTGACCCTCGTCTCGGCCGAGCGGCATCCGCCCTATGACCGGCCGCCGCTGTCGAAGGCCGTCCTCGCGGGCGAGTCCGACGACACGACCGTCGACGCCGACTGGGACGCGCTGCGCTGCGACCTGCTCCTCGGCGAGCGCGCCACCGGCCTCCGCCTGGACGCGCGCGGCGGCGTCATCGCGTCCACGGCGGGCGATCTCCCGTTCGACGGGCTGGTCATCGCTACCGGCGCCGTCCCGATCACCCTGCCGGGGGACGGGCCCCAGCACGTCCTGCGCACCATCGAGGACGCCCGCGACCTGCGGTCCCGGCTCACCGAGGGCGCCCGGATCGTGATCGTCGGGGCGGGCTGGATCGGCGCCGAGGTCGCGACGACCGCCGCGAAGAAGGGCTGCGTGGTGACCGTGGTGGAGGCCGCGGACACGCCGCTCGCCGGAGCGCTCGGCCCCGAGGCCGGCGCGCGCACCGCGCCCTGGTACGCGGAGGCGGGCGTCGGGCTGCGCACCGGCGTCAAGGTCGCCGAAGTGCGCGACGGCGGCCTCGTCCTCGCCGGAGGCGCACCGATCGGCGCGGACGAGATCATCGTCGGCGTCGGCGTCCGGCCGGACCTGTCGTGGCTGGAAGGCTCCGGCCTGCTGCTGGAGCGCGGCGTGGTCACCGATGGCTCGTTCCGCACGTACGCGGGGGAGGAGGAGCCCGGCTCCGTCCGGCCGGACGTCGTCGCGGTCGGCGACTGCGCCGCCTGGTGGTCGGCCCGGTACGGGCGGCGGCTCCTCGTCGAGCACTGGGACACCGCCCTCAACGCCCCCGACGTCGCCGCCGCGTCGCTGCTCGGCCAGGAGGCCGTGTACGACGCCGTCCCGTACTTCTGGTCCGAGCAGTTCGGGCGGATGGTGCAGTACGCGGGGAGCCACGCGGCGTCCGAGCGGATCGTGTGGCGCGGCGACCCGTCCGGCCGGAAGTGGACGGCCGCGTGGCTGACCGGCGACCGGCTCGACGCGGTCCTGGCCGTCGACAGGCCCCGCGATCTGGTGCAGGCGAGGCGCGTCATCGCGGCGGGCAGCGCCGTCGACGCCGTGGCGCTCGCCGACCCGGACGTGCCCGTCCGCCAGGCCGTTCGCGGATAGCGATCGCCACCGGCATGTAACGGCTGTGCAGGGGGTTTGAGGGTTCCGATGGCGTGGTAGCAAGGGGGCGTGACGCAGATGCACGCAACCGTTGACAGCGCACTGGACCCCCGGACCGACGCCCTCGCGGGCGAGTGGCTCTCCCTGAAGGAGGCCGCCGGGCGACTCGGGATCAAGCCCAACCGGATCAAGCAGCTCATCAGCGAGCACCGTCTCCTGGCCGTGCGCCGGGAGGGCGAGCCCATGGTGCCCGCCGCGTTCATCAAGGACGGCCAGGTGATCAAGGGCCTGCCCGGCACGCTGACGCTCCTGTCGGACGCCGGGTTCGACGACGTGGAGACCGTCCGCTGGCTGTTCACCGCCGATGACACGCTGCCGGGCACGCCCGTGGACGCGCTCACCGAGAACCGGGGGACCGAGGTCCGCCGCCGCGCCCAGGCCCTCGCGTTCTGAGCCGTCCCCCACCGTGTCCAGGCATCTTCCGACCGAACGCGCCGTTTCGCTGCGGGCGCGGCTCAGCCGCGCCCGCCTCTACCTCTGCACCGACGCGAGGGAGCGGCAAGGGGACCTGCCGGATTTCCTGGACGCCGTCCTCGCCGGCGGCGTCGACCTCGTCCAGCTCCGCCAGAAGGGCCTGGAGGCCCGGCAGGAGCTGGCCTACCTGGAGATCTTCCGGGCGGCGTGCGAGCGGCACGGCGCGCTGCTCGCCGTCAACGACCGCGCGGACGTGGCGCACGCGGTCGGCGCCGACGTGTTGCACCTCGGGCAGGACGACCTGCCGGTGGACGCCGCCCGGGAGATCATCGGCGGCGACATGCTGATCGGCCGGTCCACGCATTCGGACGAGCAGGCGTCGGCGGCCGCAGTGGAGCCCGGCGTCGACTACTTCTGCGCCGGCCCGGTGTGGCCGACCCCGACCAAGCCCGGCCGTCCGGCGCCGGGCCCGAAGCTGCTGGAGTACGTCGCGGCGCAGCGCGTGGCGCGGCCGTGGTTCGCGATCGGCGGGATCGATCTCGGCAACCTCGGCGACGTCCTGGCCGCCGGGGCGGGCCGCGCCGTCGTGGTACGGGCGATCACCGAGGCGGACGATCCGGGCGCCGCCGCGGCGGAGTTCGCCCGCCGCCTCGCCGCCTGACCCCGCGTCCTCGATCTTGTCGTGGTTTGACCTGGATCACAGTGCGACCCGGTCCGCGATCGCCCACAATGGGGATCATGAGCCTGGGACCCGACGACGACCGGCCGGTCGAGCTGGACGAGGACCTGGAGATCCTGCCGGACCAGACGTCCGACGACACCGACACCGGCTGGGGCGAGTGGCGCGGCGACGCCGACGACTCCCGCCTTTTCGAGGACCGTCCGCCGCACTGGTGAGCCCGCCGCGCTCGTGAGCCCGGCGCGCCGGTGAGGCCGCCGCGCTCGTGGGCCGGGGCTCAGAAGAGCATGCCCAGGACGAAGCCGGAGGCGACGACGGCCGCGAGCGCGACCATCATCCGCCACCGGTAGCGCGGGATGCGCGTCGGCCGCGGTTTCGGCATCGGTCCCTGCCCTTCGCGGAGCGCCCGGACGATCTGCGACGCGGTCGGCCGGGCGGCCGGGTTCTTGTCGAGGCAGCGGGCGGCGAGGTCGCGCAGCGGGCCGTCCAGGTCGCCGAGGTCGGGGCTGCGGGAGGTGACCCGCCGCATCACGGCCGCGCTCGGCCCGGTGCCGAACGGCGGACGTCCCGTCGCGGCCCACACCATGGTGGCGCCCCACGCGAAAACGTCGGCGGGCGTCCCGACCGGCTCGTCCTCGATCTGCTCCGGCGCCATGTAGGCGGGCGTGCCGACCGGGCCGGTCGTCACCGGGGTGGCGTCGGCGATCCGGGCGATGCCGAAGTCGATGACCTTGGCGCCGTCCGGGCCGAGCAGCACGTTGCCGGGCTTGAAGTCGCGGTGCACGATGCCCGCGCGGTGGATCGCGGCGAGCGCCGCCGCCGTCCGCAGCGCGAGCTTGCGGAGCTTGGGCGCGGGCAGCGGGCCGCGGTCCTCGACGACGTGCTGGAGCGACGGGCCCTCGACGAACTCGCTGACGATGTACGGGCGGTCGCCGGTCATGTCGGCGTCCAGGACGCGGGCGGTGTGCCGTCCCGACACCCGCAGGGCGGCGTCCGCCTCCTTCACGAAGCGGCTGCGCGCACGCTGCCCGGCCGCCACACCGCCGCGCAGCAGCTTGACGGTGACGAACTCGCCGTCGCCGTCCCGGCCGAGGTAGACGACGCCCTGGCCGCCCTCGCCGAGCCGTCCGAGCAGCGTGTAGCCGCCCAGGCCGCGGGGGTCGTCCGGCCCGAGCGGGGCGCCGCGCTCCGTGCGCGCGGCGCCGCTCCGGCAGTCGGGGGCGCTCTGACGATCGGGGCCCGCGACGGCGGCGGCCTCGCGGTCGGGGCCGGAACGGGCCTGCGCCGGGCGGGATGCGGCAGGGCGCGCCTTGGCCGGACGGCCCGGTTCCTTGGCCGGACGGCCCGGCTTGCCCGCGTGGGCCTGGCCGGGCCGTCCCGGACGGGCGGCGGCGCTGCGCGCGGGATGGGGGCTCGTCCTCCCGGGGGAGGTGTCGTGCGGCACTTGGGGGGCTCCGACTCGGCGGGGACGGACGAAGATCTCCTTATTTGTACCGTGTCGCCGGGGATCCCGGCAGGGGAACCGCGATCTTCGGCGCCCGGACTGGAACGTGCCGACGCCGCCCACCTGCTCCGCGCGGCCGCCTCCGGGCCGCGGACAGGGCGGCTACATGCTCCGTGCGGTGGCCGCCACCGCGAGGTCGGAGAGCGCGTGCCGGGCCTCGGCGGTGATCGGCGCGGCGCGGAGGGCCTCCTCCGCCTCGGCGAGGTAGCGCTCGATCATGGCCTCGCAGGCGGCCAGCCCGCCGGTCTCCTCGATGATCGCGCGCAGCTCGTCCACGCCGGGACGGTCGAGGCCGGGGTCGCCGAGGCGCCGCCGCAGCGCCGCGGCCTGGGCCGGGGAGGCGCGCTCCGCGGTGAGGGCGATCAGCACCGTCCGCTTGCCCTCGCGCAGGTCGTCGCCCGCCGGCTTGCCGGTCTCGCCCGGGTCGCCGAACACGCCCAGGACGTCGTCGCGGAGCTGGAAGGCGATGCCGAGCGGCAGCCCGTAGCCGCTGAGCGCGGCGATCACGTCCGGGCGGGCCCCGGCGAGCGCCGCGCCGAGGTGCAACGGACGCTCGATGGTGTACTTGGCGCTCTTGAACTCCACCACGCGCAGCGCCGTGGCGACGGACGCCTCGCCGCGCGTGCCCTCCAGCATGTCGAGGTACTGGCCGCACATGACCTCGGTGCGCATCAGGTCGTAGACGTCCCGGCCGCGCCGCCTGCGGTCGCCGTCCAGCCCGCAGGTCTCGAACATCTCGCTCGACCAGGCCAGGCAAAGGTCGCCGAGCAGGATCGCCGCGCCCGCGCCGTACGCCTCCGCGTCGCCGGGCCACGCCTGCGCGCCGTGCAGCGCCTCGAACCTGCGGTGGACGGACGGCTGCCCGCGCCGCGTGTCGCTGGAGTCCATCACGTCGTCGTGGATCAGCGCGCTGGCCTGCAGCAGCTCCAGGGACGCCGCGGCCCGCACGATGGCCTGGCCGTCCTCGCCGCCCGCGGCCCGCCACCCCCAGTAGCAGAACGCCGGACGGAGCCGCTTGCCCCCGCCGAGCAGCGCCTCCAGGGCGGACAGCAGCGGTGCGAGGTCGTCGCTGATGGTCAGCAGGGGCGGGCGCTGCCGGTCGACGAAGGCCAGGAGCGCCTCGTCGACCTCCTTGCGGATGAGGCTGGTCGACATGCCGTGATCGTATCCACCTGGGAAGATTCAACCGTCCGCCGAAAACGTGAGAAGTCCATAGATCTTCGGAAATGCGGACTTAACGCCCGTGCGCTGTGCGGAGCATCACTCGTTTCGGCGGGCCCGGACGCGTCCCGGGGGCTTCTGTAGGCTTGGGGAATGCCACGCCTGCGCCCAGACCGTCCTCCCGCCGTCCGAGAGCTGCTGGCCTCCGGCGCCAAGTCCTTCTCGTTCGAGTTCTTCCCGCCCAAGACCGACAAGGGCGCCCGGAACCTGTGGCGCACCATCCGGGAACTCGAGCCGCTGCACCCGACGTTCGTGTCCGTGACCTACGGCGCGGGCGGCGGCACCCGCGACAAGACCGTCGACATCGTCGAGCGCATCGCCACCGACACCACCCTCACGCCCGTCGCGCACTTCACCGCCGTGAACCACTCCCAGGCCGAGCTGCGGCAGCTGATCGGCCGGTTCGCCTCCGTCGGCGTCCGCAACATCCTCGCCGTGCGCGGCGACCCGCCCGGCGACCCGATGGGGGAGTGGGTCAAGCACCCCGACGGCGTCGAGTACGCCGCCGACCTCGTCCGGATGATCCGCTCCTACGGCGACTTCAGCGTCGGCGTCGCCGCGTTCCCCTACAAGCACCCGCGCTCGCCCGACGTCGAGAGCGACACCCGCCACTTCGTCGAGAAGTGCCGCGCCGGCGCCGACTACGCGATCACGCAGATGTTCTTCCGCGCCGAGGACTACTTCCGGCTCCGCGACCGCGTCGCCGCAGCAGGCTGCGACGTGCCGATCCTGCCCGGCATCATGCCGGTCACCCAGATCAGCACGATCGAGCGGTCCGAGCAGCTGTCGGGCGCGCCGTTCCCGCCCGAGGTCAAGGCCCGCTTCGACGCCGTCGCCGACGACCCGGACGCCGTCCGCCGCCTCGGCATCGAGCACGCCGCCGGCCTGTGCCAGGAGCTGCTCGACCAGGACGCGCCCGGCATCCACTTCATCACGTTCAACAAGTCCACGGCGACGCGCGAGGTCTACGGGCTGCTGGACGCCGGCGGGTACGGCGCCAGCGGCAGGGTCCCGCCCATGACCGCGTAGCGGGGGCCGCCTCCGGGGAACTCGAAGTCCGTCAGCAGATCGACCATGCCAACGGAACGGTAGAGCGTGCGGGCCGGCGTGTCCGGCCGCCGGTCCAGCGTCGACAGCACGACCGTGCGCTCCGGCCGGCCCTCGCACAGCGCGTTCAGCAGCGCCCGGCCGAGGCCCCTGCCCTGCGACTCCGGGTGGACGTGCAGCTCCGCGATCTCGAAGGTGTCCTCCAGCCACGCCTCCGCGTGCTCCGGCCCCTCCAGATCGGTGAGCGCCTGGACGACGACGTCATGCCACCACTGCCCGCGCGCCCCGTGGAACCCGTACGCGAACCCCTGCACCGGCCCCGTCAGGACGGGCAGCGCGCCGCGCCGCTCGACCACGAACGCCCGGAACCCCGGATACGAGGCATGCCGTTCCATGATGGTGTGGCGGCCCGGGAGCTGCTCGTCCGGCGGGTCCATGGTGGCCGCGTAGACGTCCAGCATGGGGCTGAGCCTGCGCAGGAACGCGCGCTCGTCGATCTCGCGCAGCTTCGGGTCCCTCACCCGACAGAGAGTAGACCGGGCCGTGCCCCGACGTATGACGAAAGCTGATCACGGACGTCCTGCGGCCGCCGGCGGCCCGCATGCCACCGCGTCACCGGCCGCCTAGGGCCTGGTCAGTGTTCGCCGAGGGCGAGGCGCACGGACGCGTCGTCGCGCGCCACGACGGCGGTCTCGCCGGTCAGGACGATCGGACGCTGGATCAGCACCGGGTTCGCCACCATGATCTCGATCCAGCGGGCCCGGTCGCGCTCCAGGTTCTTGAGCCCGAGCTCCTTCGCCTTCGGCTCGTTGAGGCGGGCCACGTCCCACGGCTCCGCGCCGATCCGCGTCAGCACGGCGTCGAGCTCGTCCGCCGTGGGCGGCTCGTCCAGGTAACGGCGCTCGGTGTACTCGATGCCCGCCTCGTCCAGCGCGGCCTTCGCGGCGCGGCTCTTCGAGCAGCGCGGGTTGTGCCAGATCTCTGTGCCGCTCATCTCGTCACTCCACCTCCGCGGGGGTGCCCCCGGTGATC
The DNA here is from genome assembly GCF_004348735.1 of Actinomadura sp. KC06. Classification (GTDB taxonomy): domain Bacteria; phylum Actinomycetota; class Actinomycetes; order Streptosporangiales; family Streptosporangiaceae; genus Spirillospora. Next base: position 1,979 of record NZ_SMKT01000113.1, on the reverse strand, counting down.
CTCAGCAGTTCCTCGTACGACGTGGGGAACACGGTGTGCGGATGCCCGCCCGCCGCCCAGACCTGGTCGTACTTGTCCAGCCAGACGTCCACGAGCGTACGGATCGGCGCCGGATGCCCCAGCGGCGCCACACCGCCGATCGGCTGCCCGGTCGCCTCCCGGACGAACTCCGGCGTCGCCCGCTTCACCTTCGCCGCCCCCACCAGCGCCGCGATCTTCACCGTGTCGACCCGGTGCGCGCCACTCGTCATCACCAGCAGCGGCGTCCCGTCCGCGTCGAACACCAGGCTGTTGGCGATCGCTCCCACCTCGCAGCCGAGCTGATCGGCGGCCGCCTGCGCCGTCGGCGCGGACGCGGGCAGCTCCACGACGGTCCCCGCCGCTCCCCGGTCGAGCAGCGCCTTTGCCACGATTTCGGTATTCGGATGCATGGGTAGCACTTTAAGGTCAGCTCATGCGAGGGAGACCGATCGACGTGCGGACGAGCGCGGTTCTGCTGACAGCGGCCGTTTTCCTGACGGCCTGCAACGGGACGGACGAAGCGGCGGGCCCGCCGACGACACCGGTCGCCAAGCCGACGACGTCCACGCCGGCCCCCACCCCGACGCCCACGCAGCGCAAGCTGAAGCCGGGCGCGAAGGGCGAGGACGTCAAGGCACTTCAGCGCCGCCTCAAGGAACTGCACTACGACCCGGGCAAGGCGGACGGGAAGTACGGGACGTCCACCCAACTGGCCGTGTGGGCGTTCCAGGCGGTCAACCGCATGAAGCAGAAGGGCACGCTCGACAAGGCGTTCTGGAAGGCCCTGGCCAACCCCTCGCAGCCACGGCCGATGGCCAAGAAGCGCGAGAAGGACCGCGTTGACGTCGACCTGAAACGCCAATACCTCGTCCTCTACAAGGACGGGCAGCCGCGTCTCATCACGCACATCTCGTCGGGCTCCGGTGAGTACTACTGCGCCAAGGACCGCGGCGCCAAGGTTCCCCGCTGCCGCTATGCCACGACGGGCACGGGCGACTTCCGTACGGGACGCCGCGCCTCCGGCTGGGAGGTCTCGCCCCTGGGGCGCCTCTACAACCCCATCTACTTCAACGGCGGCATCGCCTTCCACGGCGCCCTGGACGTGCCCAGATACCCCGCCTCGCACGGCTGCGTCCGACTGCCGATGCACATCGCCGAGTACTTCCCGGACCTCCTCGGGACGGACGTCCCCGTCCACGTCAGGCGGCCCGGCTGATCATCGCCGCACCCCTCTGACCTGCGGTGTACGACACCCGTTCGAACACGTTGACGAATCGGCGTCAGGGCGGTTTACTGGGTTGTGCGTCGAACTTATGTTCGACGTGGTGCGGGACTCGCGGCCCGTGCCAGGGCGACGTCCCCGCCGGAGCGCAGCTCCGGCGGGACGGACGGCCGGGCGGAGTGAGGGGAAGCTCTCCGCCCGGCCGGCCCGAGCCCGGAAGGAGGCAGACATGTCCGGAACGATGACCGCACGCGGCGTCCACGCCGCCGCCCAGTCCGTCCCACCGCCGAGCCCGCGCCGCCGTCCGATGCCCGCACCACGCCCGGCGCACACGGCCGCCGGCCAGCTCCACGCCGCCCGCATGGGCCTCGCCGAAGCCGCCGAGGCCACCTCGCCCGCCGTCCGCTACGTGTGCGCCCACCTGGCCGCGCTGCGCGCCGCCGCCGCGGTCCTGGCGTCCAAGGAACCCCTGGAGACCCACCGGCGCGGCCGTCCGCGCAGCGTCTGGGTCCTGCTCCCGGAGGCCGAGCCCGCCCTGCGCGAATGGGCCGCCTTCTTCGCCGCCGGCGCCGACAAGCGCGCCGCCGCCGAGGCCGGGCTGCCCCGCGCCGTCACGCCGCGCGAGGCCGAGGAACTCCTGCACGACGCCGACGTCTTCGTCACCCTCGTCGAGGACACCCTCGGCGTCACCAGCCAGCCGACCCTGCCCGTTCCCGAAGCCAGCTGACCCCCTCCC
>NZ_SMKT01000112.1 GCF_004348735.1 Actinomadura sp. KC06 | reverse complement strand
CATCGCGGACGAGACGATCGTCGACGTCACGTCGGCCAACTACGCCCAGGTCATGGAGATGTCCAACACGAAACCGGTCGTGCTGAACTTCACGGCCGGATGGTGCCACTGGTGCCAGGTGCAGAAGCCGTACCTGCAGCGCTACCACGACGAGGACGCGGGCGCCTGGGTCTGGGCCCGCGTGGATGTCGACCGGAACCCGAGCATCATGCGCCAGTACGGCGTCCGGGGCATCCCGGCGCTGGTCAGCGTCCGCAAGGGCAGCGAGTACGGGAGCCGCTTCGTGGGCTTCGACCCGTCCTCTCCCGAGGCGCTACGCGCCTGGCTGACCAACGTCATCCGCAACTACTGACGTCATTCGCAACCACTGGGCCGGACGCCCAGTGCCGGGGCCCGCGGGCGCGCCGCGGGCCCCGGCACGTCCCCACTTGGGAAGGATCACCATGAAGAAAAGGCATGTCCGGCTGGCGGCGCTCATGGCCGCGTCGCTCGCCCTCCCGCTCGTCCAGCCCGCCGCCACCGCACTGGCGCGTCCCCTTACCGCCGTCCACCAGGACGACACCAAGGTCTACATCGTCTGGCTGCGCGATGTCCCTGCCGACCGCGACGAGGTGACCGCGGTCGCGAAGGAGATGACCGGCAAGTACGGCGGACTGCTCCGGCGCACCTATTACTCCGCGATCCAGGGCTTCTCCGCCGACCTCACCATGGACCAGTACATCGCCTACCTGTCCGACACCCGCATCCAGTCGGTCACCGCCGACAAGTCGTTCCGCGTCGCCGGGACGCAGAAGTACCCGCCGTCCTGGGGGCTCGACCGCATCGACCAGCCCGATCTCCCGCTCGACCGCGTTTACCGGTACCCGAACGAGGGCGATGGCGTGCGCGTCTACGTCCTGGACACCGGGATCAGGACGACCCACCGCGAGTTCGACGGCCGCGCCCACGCGGCCTTCGACGCCATAGACCCCACCGGCTCCGCCGGGCGCAGCGGTGCGGACTGCAACGGGCACGGCACCCAGGTCGCCGCGACGATCGGCGGCCGGTTCACGGGCGTGGCCAAGGGCGTCCGGCTGGAGTCGGTCCGCGCGCTCGGCTGCGACGGGACGGGCACCGGCGAGCAGATCATGACCGCGATCGACTGGGTCGACGCGCACGCCCAGCGTCCGGCCCTGCTCAACCTCAGTTTCTCCGGCCCGTCGCAGTCGGTGCTCGACCTCGCCCTCTACGGGATGACGGAACGCGGCCTCGCGTACACCGCCGCTGCAGGAAACGGCAACGCCGACGCCTGCGACGCCACGCCGGGACGGCAGACGACGGCGATCACCGCGTCCGCCACCGGCAGGTCCGACCAGCGCGTCGGCACCGCCAACCACGGCACGTGCGTCCACCTGTTCGCGCCCGGGGACCGCATCGTGACCGCGGGCGCCGCGTCCGACCTCTCCTACAGCAAGGCAAGTGGGACGTCCATGGCGTCCGCCCATGCGGCAGGCGTGGCGGCCATGTACCTCGCGGAACACCCTGACACCACGCCCACCGACCTGGACAAGACGCTGCGGGACGCGGCCGCGCCGGGCAAGGTCGGCGACCCCGGCGCCGGGTCGCCGAACCTGCTGCTGCAGACCGGCTGATCCCGTCACGGCCCCGTTGCCGCGCCGGGAACGTGTGTCAAAATGCTCGGATCTGCGCCCGTTCCAACCCCCCATCGGGAGCGGACATGCAGTTGGAACTGCACCACCTCAGAACGCTGCAGGCCGTCGCCGCGGCGGGCAGCCTCAACCGGGCGGCCGAGCAGCTCTGCCTGCCGCAGCCCGCCCTGAGCCGCCAGCTCCGGCGGCTGGAGGACCTGTTCGGCGGCTCCCTGTTCGACCGCGACCACAACGGCGTCCGGCCGACGGCCCTCGGACGCGTCGTCCTGCACCACGCCGCCGGGATCGTTGACGACTGCGCCGCGATCCACGACGACCTCACCCGCCACCGGGACCGGCACACCGGCACGATCCGGCTCGGCTGGACGGCGAGCTGCGTCGCCGACCTCCTCCTGGACGAGCTGCGCCGCCGGTTCCCCGCCACCCGGATCGAGACGCTGGTGGACGACTCCGTCCGCCAGGTGACGACCTGGCTCCTGACCGGCGAGCTCGACGTGGCGCTGGTCAACGAGGCGACGAACGGACCGGTCCACCGGCCGGACGGGCTCGCCGTCCAGCACATCATCGACGAGCGCCCGCAGATGCTGTTCCGCGGCGACCATCCGCTCGCCCGGCGCCCGGCCGTCACGATGGCAGAGCTCCGCGACGAGCGCTGGATCGCGATCGCGGGCTCGGACGGGTGCATCGCGTTCCTGCACCGCGTGTGCCGCCCGTTCGGGTTCGCGCCGGCGATCGTCCACCATCTGCCGCTGCACGGGCCGCACGAGGAGATCGTCCGGCATGACGGGAGCGTCCTGCTGACGCAGGGGTGGCGGCCGTCGCCGCCGGGAACGGTCCGGCGCCCGATCGCCGGGCTGCCGTGGGTGTCGCGCCACGTCCTCATGTACCGGCCGGAAGGCCACTGGGCGCAGCACATCCCGCATTTCGCCCGCGCCCTGAGAGAGGCCCACAAGGCCAGAATGGGCGGCTAGGAATGGACATCGAACTGCAGCAGCTGCGCATTCTGCACACGGTCGCCGAAGCGGGCAGCATCAACCGCGCCGCCGAAGAACTCGGCATGAGCCAGAGCGGTCTCAGCCGGGCGCTGCAACGGCTGGAACGTAGCGTCGGAATGCCGATCCTGCACCGCCAGCCGACGGGGATCACCCTCACCACCGCCGGGGCGATCCTCCTCGACCACGCCGATACCGTCCTGCCCGCGCTGAACCGCATGTTCACCGATGTGCGCCGGTGTTTGGCGTCCGTCAACGGGAAGTCGCCCGTCCGGATCGGGGCGGCGCCCGCGCCGACGCTGACGTCCTTCGTGCGCTGCGTCGAGGACCTCGGGATCGCCCCGATGTCCCTGCTGGTGGACGAGTCCGGCCAGCGCCTCACCCAACTCGTCGACAACGGCGAGATCGACGTCGCGATGTTCCGCCATTTCCCGGAACTCGATCCGAAGCCGCCCGAGACGGTCCGGCACGAGCCGATCGCTTCGCAGTTCCCGCATGTCTGCCTGCCGGACACGCATGCGCTCGCCGCCCGACCCGCGATCGACCTGCCCGACCTCGGGAACGAGCACGTCGTCCTCGCGTATCCGGAATGCCAGCCGCTGACCGGCCATTTCCACACGGCGTGCACCACGGCTGGGATCCGTCCGCGCATCAGCTACGCCAACAGCGCCTCCGCCGCCATCGCGTTGGGCAACGCGTTAGGCGCGATAACCCTCACCTATTGGCCGGGCGTCACCGAACCCCAGCGAACGCACATACGGCTCCACGACACCCCGCTCAACGCCGTCATGCTCCTGGCCTGGCGCGCCGACGGCCCTCTAGACGGAATGAGCGCACAGCTCCTCGAATCCGTCCGGACGATGCACGAACGCACCCCGGCCTAGACGTCCCGGGGTCTGGCGCTGGACTCGCGCTGGACGAGCTGCGCCCCGACGCGATAGGTGCGGCCGTTCCTTGCCTGGGGCACCGAGCCCCGGCCGCGTTCGAGCTGCTGGAGCAGCAGGTCCATGGCGAGTTCGCCGAGCTCGCGCGCCCCGTTGTCGACGACCGTGACGGGCGGCTGCCACCAGCGCAGCCAGCTGATGTCCTCGTAGCAGACGAGCGACAGGTCGTCCGGGACGCGGACGCCCGCGGCGACGAGCGCGGGCAGCACCCCGAACACTGCCTCGTGGTTGGCGGCGAACAGCGCGGTCATCTCCGGGACGCGGGCCAGCAGCCGTCCGGTGGCGTCGGAGCCGAACGACGGCTCGAACGGGCCGCGCTCGATCAGGCGCTCGTCCAGCGGAAGGCCGTGGTCGCGCCACGCCTGCTCGTAGCCCGCGAACCGCTCGTCCCCGGAGTTGGTGCCGGGCGGGCCGCCGATGTAGCCGATGCGGCGGTGGCCGAGCTCCAGCAGGTGGCGGGTCGCGTCGCCGGCGCCGTCGCGGTCGGACGCGAGGACGGTCGGCGCCGCGCTCTCGGCCGCGCCGCGGATGAGGTTCACGACCGCGGTCCCGCCGGACAGCAGGGCGTTGGACGCGGCGGCGTTCGACCCGGTGCCGATGAGGATGACGCCGTCCACGCCGTGCTCCCCGAGCGTCCGCAGGATGCCCTCCTCGCGGCGCGGGTCGGCGTCGGTGATGGACAGCATCATCTGGTAGTCCTCGGCGGCGGCCCGGCGCTGCACCACCTCGGCGATGGTGTGGAACGAGGCGTTCACCAGGTTGCCGACGACGAGCCCGATCAGGTGCGACTGCCGGGAGCGCAGCGCGCTGGCGGCCCGGTTCGGGCGGTAGCCGAGCCGGCGCGCGGCATCCTCGACCAGGGCCCGGGTCTCGGCGGCGATCAGCGCCGAGCCGCTCAGCGCCCGGGAGGCGGTGCTGCGGGACACGCCGGCGGCGGCGGCAACGTCCTTGAGGGTGACGCCCATCGTGCTCCGATTCTGCAATCGATCCCAGTGGTGGAGCAATCATGCCATAGCGCGAGTGCGGTTAACCCTTGACAGGGGACGATACCTTGCCGCAACCTTGTGCAATCGATCCCAGAAGGGATGACCACTACGGAGTTCGGGGAAAGATCTTGGATCGCGACGACGTCTCATGGCACGGCTACTGGCCGGCGGCGCCCACGCCGTTCACCGCTGAGGGCGCGCTGGACGAGGACGCCTGGCGCGCGCTGCTGAGACTGTACCTGCGGCAGGGCGTCCACGGCGTCCTGGTCAACGGCAGCACCGGCGAGTGGTTCAGCCAGAGCCCGGACGAGCGCCGCCGCGTCACCGAGATCGCCGTCGACGAGGTGGCCGGACGGATCCCGGTGGTCGTCGGCGTCACCGCGTACACGCCGTCCGAGGCGATCGGGCTGGCCCGGCACGCGGCGAGCGCGGGCGCGGACGGCGCGCTCGCCACCCCGCCGCCCTACGTCCACCCGGGCCCGGAGGAGATCTACGCCTTCTTCGCCGAGGTCAGCTCCGCCACCGACCTGCCGTTCATGGTCTACAACTGGCCGCGCGGCGTCGCCGCCGACATCGGCGCCCACCCGGGCCTGGCCCGGCGGCTCGCCGCGCTGCCCCAGGTGGCCGCGATCAAGGACAGCACGGGCGACTGGCTCCGGATGCTGAACACGGTCGAGGAGGTCGCCGCCCGGGTCCGCGTGTTCGGGAGCTTCCTGCACCGCCGCGGCCTCGCCGCGCTGCTGGAGCTCGGCGGCGACGGGAACATCGACGGCGGCGGGCTCGGCGCGCCGTTCGCCGTCCCCTACTACGAGGCCGTCGCGCGCCGGGACGGCGCCGCCGCCCGCGCCTGGGCCGACCGCTACGGCGCGCTGTCGGCGCGGCTGATCAGGCCCGACTACAGCGGCGTGTTCGCCTCGCCGATCCCGCAGCTCAAGGCCGCGATGTCGCTGCTCGGGCAGCCGGGCGGGCACGTCCGCCCGCCGCTGCTGCCGGCGGCGGGCGAGGCGCTGGAGGGGATCCGCGCCGTCCTGGACGAGTCCGGCCTGGCCGAGGCCCTGGCGGACGAGCGCGAACCGGCCGCCGGGGCGCGGCCGTGAGCGCCGCCCGGATCACCGTCGACGGGGAGGCGGTGGACGCGGCGGCCGGGTCCTCGCTGACCGCCGCGTTCGTCGCGGCGCGCCGCTGGCGGCTGCGCGACAACCCGGTCAGCGGCGAGCCGCGCGGCCCGTTCTGCGGCATGGGCGTGTGCTTCGAGTGCGAGGTCACCGTCGACGGGCGGCCCGGCGTGCGCGCCTGCCTGACCAGGGTCGTCCCGGGCATGACCGTCGAGACGGGGTCCCGATGACCACGGTCCGGGACGTGCTGATCGTCGGCGGCGGCCCGGCGGGGCTGTCGGCCGCCGCGCGCCTGGCCGCCGCCGGGCTCACCGTCGCGCTGGTGGACGAGCAGCCCGAGCTGGGCGGCCAGTACTACCGGCGGCCCTCGCCCGCCGCGCCCGGTGATCACCGTCCGGAAGGCGGGCGGCTGATCGCCCGCGTCCGGGACCTCGGCGTCGACTGCCTGACCGGCCACCTTGTCTGGGGCGTGGACGACGACGGCCGGACACTCCTCGCCACCGGCCCGGACGGCGTCCCGGCCCGCCTACGGGGGCGCCACGTCATCGTCGCCACCGGTGCCTATGAGCGGACCTACCCGTTCCTCGGCTGGCAGCTCCCCGGCGTCACGACGCCCGGCTTCGCCCAGCACCTCGCCGCCGCCGACGGAACCCCGGTCGGTGAGCGCGTGCTGGTGGCCGGGTCTGGACCGTTCCTGTTGCCCGTCGCCTGCTCGCTTCTGGACGCGGGCGCACAGGTCGTCGGCGTCGCGGAGGCCGGGCACCCGTACCGTCCGTCGCTTCGCGCGGCCGCCTCGCTGCGCCATCCTGCGCGGCTGCGCGAACTGGCCGGATACGCGGCACGGCTGGCCCGCGCCCGCGTCCCGCTCTGGCAGGGACGCGTGGTGACGCGGGCGACCGGCGACGACCGGGTCTCCTCGGTCACGCTCGCCGCCACCGCCGACCCCGCCCGACCCGTCCGGACCCTCGACGTCGACGCCGTCTGCGTCGGCTACGGGTTCCGTCCGCAGCCGGAGCTGGCGCGGCTGCTCGCCTGCGAGATCCGCGCCGACGCGGTGACCGGCGACGCCGAGCCCGTCACCGACCGCTTCGGCCGGACGAGCCGTCCCGGCGTCTATGTGATCGGCGAAGCGGCGGGCATCGGCGGCGTCCATCTGGCCCGCGCCCGCGGGCTCATGGCCGCCGCACACATCCTCGCGCGCGAGAACGGCAGCACCCCTGGGGAGATCGCCCGGCTCGCCGCCGAGATTCGCGGGCTCGACCGGTTCACCTCGCTCAACGAGGCGCTGTACCCGAGCCCGGCGCGGTTGCAGGACGTCCTGTCCCGCGCGCTGACCGGCGACACGATCGTCTGCCGCTGCGAGGCCGTGACCGCCGCCGACGTCCGCAACGCCGTTCTGGAGCGGGCGGGCGGCGACCTGAACGCGACCAAGTCCTGGTCGCGGGCCGGGATGGGGCCGTGCCAGGGCCGGTTCTGCGGGTTCGCGGTGGCGGGGATCGTCCGCGACGCCTCCGGCGGGGAACCCTGCGGCGTCCCTGTCTTTCCGGCGCGGCAGCCCGTCCGGCCGGTGCCCGTCGAGACCCTGCTCGCGCTCGGCGAGCAGGCCGAAGGGGCCGCCGGATGAGCGCGCGGACGGCCGACGCGGTCGTGATCGGCGCCGGTGTGCTCGGCGCCGCGGCCGCGTTCCATCTCGCCAGGGCGGGGCACCGCGTGATCGTGCTCGACCGCGGCGCGCCCGGACGCGAGGGGTCGGGCACGACGGCGGGGAACCTGCACGTCCAGGCGGTGCACACGCGCCGTCCCGGGCAGAAGGTGCCGCTGGACAGCGCCCGGTTCCTGCCCCTGCAGCGGGCCGCGAGCGATCGGTGGGAGTCGGTCGAGGACGAGCTGGACGCCTCCGTCGAGCTGCGCCGCAGCGGCGGGTTCACGATCGCGGAGACCCCGGAGCAGCGCGCCGAGCTGATCGCCAAGCACGCCTGGGAGGAGCGCGCCGGGATCGCCACCGAGGTCCTGGACGGCGACGGCGCCCGCGCCGCGCTCCCCCTCCTCGGCCCCACCGTCACGGCCGCCACCTGGTGCCCGCTGGACGGCTACGCCAACCCGCTGCTGACCACGCCCGCCTACCTGTCCGCGGCGGTGCGGCACGGCGCCGAGGTGCACCCGTTCTGCCCCGTCCAGACCGTGGAACGTTCCGGTTCCGGCTGGCGGGTCACGGCGGGCGATCTGCGGATCGACGCCGCCCGGGTGGTGGACGTCGCCGGCCCCTGGCTCGGCGAGATCGCCGCGCTGGCGGGCGTCCGGCTCAGGATGACGCCGGTCGCGATCCAGATGCATGTGACCGTCCGGCTGCCGGAGACGCTGCGGCACCTCGTCCAGCACATCGGCGAGGGCCTGTCGGTCAAGCAGGTCACGGCGGGGAACCTGCTGATCGGCGGCGGCTGGCCCGCGCTCCGCCTGGAGCCGGGACCGGACGGCCGCAGCCCGATCAGCCTCGGCAGCGTGGTCGGCAATGTGGCGCAGGCCGCCCGCGTCCTGCCGTTCGTCCGGGACCTGCGGCTGCTGCGCGCCTGGGCCGGTCCGCTGGCCGCCACCCCGGACGAGATGCCGGTGATCGGGGAGGTGCCGGGCGCGCCCGGCTTCCTCGTCGCCGGCGGAACCTACGCCTTCACGTTCGCCCCGCTGTGGGGCGAGACGCTGCGCTGCCTGGTCGAGGGCGAGCCGCCGCCGGTGGACGTCCACGACCTCGGACCGGAGCGGCTGATGGAGCCCGCGACCTACGAGCAGGCCCGATGAGAGAGGAGACCAAGGTGCCGACTACGACCACCCCCCGGCGGCCCGTGCCGCTGGACGGGACCCTCTGGCTGACCGGCGGGCACGTCGTCGACGTCGTCGGCGGGACGATCCGCCGGAACGTCAACGCCGCCGTCACGGGGGGCCGGATCGAGACGATCACCGCCGCGCCGCCGCCCCCGGACGCACGCCGCGTCGACCTCGGCGGACGGTACCTGCTGCCCGGCCTGATCTCGGTGCACACCCACCTGTCGGTGACGTACCCGTTCTCCGCCACCGACGAGGCCGAGAACCCGGGCCTGACCGCGCTGCGGGCCCTTTCGCGGGCGCAGGACGCGCTGCACGCGGGCGTCACGACGATCCGCTGCGTCCACGAGCAGCACCGCGCCGACCTGCTCATCCGCACCGGCGTGGAGCAGGGCTGGGTGGACGCGCCGCGCATCGTCGGCGCCGGACGGGCCGTCTCCACGACCGGCGGCCACGGCCACGGCTCGGCCTGTTCCTACGCCGACGGCCACGACGGATTCCTGCGCGCGGCCCGCGAGGAGCTGGCCGCCGGAGCCGACCTGATCAAGGTGTTCATCACCGGCGGGATCGCGCACGAGGGCGAGTCGTTCACCGGCGCGCAGATGACGCTGGACGAGATGCGCGCCGTCGTCCGGGCGGCGGAGGAGCACGGCAGCTACGTCACCGCGCACGCCGGTTCCGGCTCGGCGATCCGGGAGGCGCTCGCGGCGGGCGTCCGGGGCTACGAGCACGCCTACGAGCTGGACGACGCGACCGCCAAGGAGATGGCGCAGCGGCGCGTGTTCCTCACCCCGACGCTGTGCGTGACCCGCTGCCCGTCCTGGATGGCGGAGCACTCGTTCAGCGCGTGGCAGATCGAGCGCGCGATGGAGGTCGGGCCCGGCCATCTCGCCAGCATCCGCCGCGCGATCGCCGCCGGGATCGCCGACCCGCGCGACCCGGGCGCGCCCGGCATCACCATGCTCGCGGGCACCGACTACCCGCCGGGCGAGCCGATCGAGGACACCGTCGTCGCCGTCCGCGAGATGGAGTTCCTCGCCGAGGCCGGGCTGGACCCGGCGCAGGCGCTGCGCGCCGGGACCAGCGACGCCGCCCGGCTCGTCGGGCTCGGCGGGAAGGCCGGCGCGGTCGAGGAGGGCCTGCTCGCCGACCTGATCGTCGCCGACGGCGACCCGCTGTCGGACGTGTCCGCGCTGCGCCGCATCCCGTTCGTCATGCAGGCCGGGCGGATCGTCCGCAACGACCTGCCCGTCCCTGCCCCCATCGGAGGAACCCCGTGAGCGCCTCGTCCCGCACCCGGCTCGCGGTCGACATCGGCGGCACGTTCGTCGACGCGATCGCCTACGACGAGGCCACCGGCGAGCTCCGCCTGCACAAGGCCCCGACGACCCCGGACGCCCCGGCGCGCGGGGTGCTCGACGCGACCGGCGGCCTCGCGGACCGGCTGGACGGCGTCGAGGCGTTCGTGCACGGCACCACGCTCGGGCTGAACGCGATCCTGCAGCGGCGCGGCGCCGACGTCGGGATCATCACCAACGCCGGGTTCCGCGACCTGCTGGAGATCGCCCGCGCGAACGTGCCCGGCCAGCACATGTACGACTTCGCGTACGCGCCCCCGCCGCCGCTCGTGCCGCGCCGCCACCGAACAGGCGTGCCCGGCCGGATCGACGCGCAGGGCGCCGAGGTGGAGCCGCTGGACGAGGACGCCGTGCGCGAGGCGGGCCGCGTCCTCGTCGAGGAGCACGGGCTGCGCTCGCTCGCCATCTGCTTCCTGCACTCCTACGCCGAGCCCGCGCACGAGCGCCGCGCCGCGCGGATCCTGCGGGAGGCGTACCCGGACGTGTCGGTGTCCACGTCCACCGACATCAGCCGCGAGTACCGCGAGTACGAGCGGACCAGCACCGTCACGCTCGACGCCTACATCCGGCCCGTCCTCAGCGACTACATCGGCGCGCTGGAGGGACGTCTCGCCGACGCGGGGCTGACCCGTCCGCTGCACATCATGCGGTCGGGCGGCGGCGCGATGACCGCCGAGCTGGCCCGCCGCGCGCCGCTGATGACCGTGCTGTCGGGCCCGGCGGGCGGGGTGGTCGGCGCGTCCTTCCTGGCCCGCGAGCTGGGCCGGGACAAGCTGATCTCGTTCGACGTCGGCGGCACCAGCGTGGACTGCTGCGTGATCGAGGACGGCTCGCCCGGCGAGGTGCACGAGGCCGCGATCGACGGGTTCCCGCTGCTGATCCCGATCTTCGACATCCGGACGGTCGGCGCGGGCGGCGGCTCCATCGCCTGGATCGACGAGGGTCTGCTGAAGGTCGGCCCGCAGAGCGCGGGCGCCGTCCCGGGACCGGTCGCCTACGGCGCGGGCGGCACCGAGCCGACCGTGACGGACGCGGCGCTGGTGCTCGGCTACCTCGACCCGGCCGCGTTCCTCGGCGGCGACATGAGCATCGACGCGGACGCGGCCCGCGGCGCCGTCGAGGAGAGGCTCGCCCGCCCGCTCGGCGTCGACGCGACGAAGGCGGCGGCGAGCGTCTTCCGCGTCCTGCTCGCCCGGACGGTCGGCGCGCTCCGCGAGATCACCGTCGAGCGGGCCCTGGACCCGCGCGAGTTCGCGCTGCTGGCGTTCGGCGGCGCCGGGCCGCTGCTCGGCCCGATGCTCGCCCGCGAGATGGGCGTCACCGAGACGGTCGTCCCGCAGGTCCCGGCGGCGTTCTCCGCGTTCGGGATGCTGATGTCGGACCTGGAGTACGAGTTCGCGACCACCGTCCTCAGGCCGCTGAGCGACGCGACGCTCGCCGATCTCGAACCGGCGTTCGCGGAGCTGGAGTCGCAGGGCGAGGAGGTGCTGTCGGTCCAGGGCGTCAAGCCGGAGGACCGCACGCTGATCCGCCGCCTGGACGTCCGCTACCACGGCCAGGAGCACACGCTCGGCATCGACCTGCGGCCCGGCGACGACGCCGCCGCGATCCTGGACCGCTTCCACGAGCAGCACCGCGCCCGGTACGGGCACGCGATGCCGGACGGCGGCCAGATCCTCACGCTGCGGGTGCGGGCGGTCGGCGTCCTGCCGAAGCCGGGCCTGCGGCGCCTGGACGGCACCGGCGACGGCACTCCGGAGCCGGTCGGGGAGCGGCCCGCGTTCGACTTCGCCGCCGGGGAGACCGTGCCGTTCCCGGTGTACGAGCGGTCGTCCCTCGCGCCCGGCCACACGGTGCCCGGGCCCGCGATCGTCGAGGAGGGCACCTCCACGACGGTGATCTTCAGTGACCAGCGGCTGGCCGTGGACGTCCACGGACACCTGCTGGTCAGCAGCCCGGAGACGGCCCAGTGACCCCCGCAGGAGGCCCCATGAGCAGCGAGTTGGACGGCGCGACCGTCGAGGTGATCCGCAACTACCTGGTGTCGGTCGGCGAGCAGATGCGCCGGACGCTGGTCCGCGCCGCGTTCAACCCGGTGATCTACGAGGTCCTCGACTTCGGCATCTCGATCTACGACGGCGAGCTGGAGCTGATGGCGGAGGCCGCGGGGATCACCTCGTTCCTCGGCGCCAACGACCACGCGATCGTGAAGGGCGTCGAGTACGTCGGGAAGGAGAACCTCGCGCCGGGCGACGTGTACCTGCTCAACTACCCGTACTGGAGCGGCGCCCACTCCTACGACGCGATGCTGTTCGCGCCCGTCTTCCGGGACGGCGGCGACGAGCCGTCGGCGTACCTGGCCGTCCGCGCGCACTGGATGGACCTCGGCGCGAAGGCTCCCGGCTACGTCCTCGACTCCACCGACATGCACCAGGAAGGGCTGATCTTTCCCGGGACGCGGATCGTGCGCCAGGGCGAGGTCGTCCGCGACATCGTGGAGCTGATCCGCTTCAACTCGCGGCTGCCCGACCTGACCATCGGCGACTTCCACGCGCAGCTCGCCGCGCTGCGCACCGGCGAGAACCGGCTCGCGCAGGTGTGGGAGAAGTTCGGCGGCGAGGTCGTCGACCAGGCCGTCAAGCAGATCATCGAGCACGGCGAGCGCGTCGCCCGCAAGGCCGTCGCCGCCCTGCCGGACGGCACCTGGACCGCCGCCGACTACTGCGACGACGACGGCATCACCGACGACCTGATCCGCATGGAGGTCACCGTCACCGTCGACGGCGACCGGATGGAGGTCGACTTCAACGGCTCGGACGGCGCCGTCCTCGGCCCGGTGAACCTGCCGATCGGCGCGACGGAGAGCCTCGCCAAGTCGACGTTCAAGGAGCTGACGACGCCGGACGAGCCGTCCAACGCGGGCCACTACCGGGCCCTGACCGTCAAGGCGGACCCGGGGAACTTCTTCCACGCGGTGTACCCGGTCGCGACGTTCACGCAGTGGAGCGGGATCGTCGCGTTCGAGCTGATCCACAAGGCGCTGGCGGAGGTGCTGGACTCGATCCCGGCGTCGTCCGGCGGCGACGAGCCCGGGTTCATGGCCCTCGGCCACGACCCGCGCACCGGCGACGACTTCGTCATCAGCAACAACGAGGGCATCGGCTGGGGCGCCCGCCGCGACCGCGACGGCGCCAACGCCCAGCAGCACCCGTCGCAGAGCGTCGTCCGGAACACGCCGATCGAGGTGCTGGAGCACAAGTCGACGGTGTTCCACGAGCGGCTGGAGCTGATCCCCGACTCGGGCGGCGCGGGCCGCTACCGGGGCGGTGTCGGCGTCCTGCGCGAGGTCCGGTACCTGGCCGACGGCGAGGTGCTGTCGATGAAGAAGAAGAGCAAGACCAGGCCGTGGGCGCTGCACGGCGGCCACGAGCCCGAGCCCAGCGGGATGACGCTGTGGCCGGGCACCGATCGCGAGAAGCGCGTCGGCATGTACCGGGCCGCGATGCGGGCCGGGGACCGGTTCGTCAACCGGACGGCGGGCGGCGGCGGCCACGGCGACCCGCTCGACCGCGACCCGGCCGCCGTCGTCGCCGACGTCCTGGACGGCTACGTCACCGCCGAGGCGGCCGAGCGCGACTACGGCCTGATCGTCGCTCCCGACGGCTCCCACCACGAGACCCCCGCCAGGACCGGACGGCGCCGGGCACGCGACGGCGCCGGACGGAACGACACCTGACCCGTCCGCGCGGACACGTCCACGAAGGGGAGACGACCAGTGCTCCACACCACTTCTCCGGCCGGGCGCCGCCGACCGGCCGCGCGCCGCCGGGCGACCGAGCGCCGCGGGGCGACCGGGCGCCGCCGGGCGGCATGGCTCGCGGCCGTGGTCGCCGTGGCGCTCGCGGCGGGCGGCTGCGGCGGCGCCACCGGCGGGTACGGCGGCGACCGCAAGCAGACGCTGATCATCGCCGAGAACGAGCCGCCCGCGACGTTCGACCCCGCCCAGGCCGACAACTCCACGGTGGACGAGGTCGTCCGCCCCGCCTACGACACGCTGGTGGCGTACGGCGCGGGCAACAAGATCGTCCCGGGCGTCGCCACCGAGTGGACGGTGTCCGAGGACGGCCGCTCCATCGACCTGACCCTGCGCGACGACGTGCGGTTCCACGACGGCGCCAGGCTCACCGCGACCGACGTCCGGTACAGCCTCGACCGGATCAAGCGGCTGAAGGTGGGCGTGGCGTCGCTGCTGACCGCCTACGAGTCCACCAAGGTCCTGGACGACACGCACCTGACCATCCGGCTGACCCGCCCGTTCGCCCCGATGGTCCCGGCGCTGACCCGCGTCTACCTGCTCAACTCCAAGCTGGTCGAGGCGCACAAGGGCGGCGACGACGGGCAGAAGTGGCTCGCCACCCACGACGCCGGGTCCGGCCCGTACCGGGTGACCGGCTACACCCCCAACCAGGAGGCCAAGTTCGCCCGGTACGACGCGTACTGGGGCGGCTTCTCCGGGCAGGCGAAGAACGTCGTCTTCCGGTACCTGCCGCAGGCCGCCACGCAGAAGAGCTCGCTGCTGGCGGGCGACATCGACATCGCCATGGACATCGACCCCAACGACTGGGCCTCGTTCGAGAGCAACAAGGAGTTCAAGGTCGACAAGGCCGACAGCAACGTCCAGCTGTCGGTGTTCTTCAAGATGAAGGACTCGCCGGTGTCGAACCGGGCGCTGCGCGAGGCGATCACCTACGCCTACCAGTACGACCAGCACATCCGCGCGATCCTCAAGGGCGCCGGGAAGCAGGCCGTGGGCGTGCTGCCGTCCACCATGAACTGCTTCGACGCGTCCGTGCCGCAGCCTGCCTACGACCTCGCCAAGGCGAGGAACACGCTCAAGGCGGCCGGGCTCTCCGGCGTCACGCTCACCATGACGTACCTGAAGGCGACCGCCGAGATGGAGCTGGCGGCCACGCTGTTCCAGTCCGACCTGGCCAAGATCGGCGTGAAGCTGAAGCTGCAGGCCGTGACGTTCCCCGAGTACGTGCAGCGGCTGAAGACCAACCAGACCACGCCCGACCTCGGGATGATCTACGCCTTCCCGCCCAACCCCGACACCGACTCGATCCTCTACCAGCTCTTCGACTCCAAGTTCATCAACAACGGGCAGAACAACGGCGGCTACCGCAACCCGAAGGTCGACTCGCTGGTGGAGAAGGCCCAGGGCCTCACCGACCAGCGGGAACGCTGCGGCCTCTACAGCCAGGCGCAGCGGATCATCGCCGCCGACGTCGCGTCGGTCAACATGTCCAACCCGCAGACCGTGACCGTCATGCGCAAGGGCGTCCAGGGCTACGCCTACCAGCCGTCGCACCACCAGACCGTCGACGTCTACCGCGTCAAGGTCGGCTGATCGCATGTCCGGCCCGCATCCACCACGGAAATCTCCAGCGAGGGGAGGCACGGCATGGCGCGTTTCCTGCTGAGACGGCTCGTCACCAGCGTCGTCGTGCTGTTCGGCCTGGGCGTCGTCACGTTCCTGATGACCCAGGTGCTGCCCGGCGACCCCGCGAGGGCGGCGGCCGGGCGCAACGCCACCGCCGAGCAGGTCGCGGCGGTGTCCGCGCGGCTCGGCCTCGACAAGCCGCTGTGGGAGCAGTTCCCCCGCTACCTCGGGGACCTGCTCCGCGGCGACCTCGGCACGTCCGTCTTCACCCAGCGGCCGGTGCTGGACGACATCGGGCAGGCGCTGCCGTCGTCCCTCGAACTCGTCCTCGCCGCGATGCTGATCAACGTGCTGGTCGCGGTGCCGCTCGGCGTGTACGCCGCGTACCGGCGGGGCCGCGCCGCCGACCTCGCGGCCCGGCTGATCGTGCTGTTCGGCGCGGGCGTCCCGGTGTTCTGGCTGGGGCTGATGCTCCAGCTCGTGGTCGCCGACCGGCTCGGCGCGCTGCCGCTCACCGGGCAGCTCGGCTTCGGCCGCGAGGTGCCGTCCATCACCGGGATGACCTCGGTGGACGCGCTGCTGAGCGGCGACCCGGGCGCGTTCTGGGACGCGGTGTCGCACCTGCTGCTGCCCGCCGTCACGCTCGCGGCGGCGTTCATCGCGGTCGTCGCCCGCACCGTCCGCTCGTCCATGATCAGCGTGCTGGACTCGGACTTCGTGACGCTGGCCCGCGCGACCGGGGCGTCCGAGCGCCGGGTCGTGATCCGGCACGGGCTGCGCAACGCGCTCGTCCCGGTCAGCACGATCCTCGGCATGCAGCTCGGCTGGATGCTCGGCTCCACCGTGCTGGTCGAGTCGGTGTTCGGGCGGAAGGGGATCGGCGCGTACGCGGTCAACGCCGTCCTGCAGAACGACCTGTACGCGGTGATCGGCACCGTGCTCGTGATCGGAGTGGTCTTCGTGCTGGCCAACATCGTCGTCGACCTCGTCCAGCTGTGGCTCAACCCGCGCCTGCGCCAGCCCGCCCGCGCCCGCGCCGCGGCGGCCGTTCCCGGCGGCGAGCCGCGGGAGAAGGACGTCCTGGAAGGGGCGGCGTCATGAAGCCCGCAACGGTTCCCATGGCGCAGGGCCCGGCCGGACGGCCCCTGCCGCGCCGCCTCCTCGCGCCCGCCGGACGGTCGACCGTCGTGGACCGGATCGCGCTGGGCGTCGCGGCGGCGATGGTGCTGATCGCGGTCGCCGGCCCGCTGCTGGCGCCGCACGACCCCTACGCGGTGAACCTGCCGCAGGCGCTGCACGGGCCGTCCGGGGAGCACTGGTTCGGCACGGACGCCACCGGACGCGACATCCTCAGCCGCGTGCTGCACGGGGCGCGGGTGTCGCTGCTGGCGACCGTCATCGTGATCGCCGTCGCCACGCTGATCGGCACCCTCGTCGGGACGCTCGCCGCGCTCGGCGGCCGGGCCGTCGACGAGGTCCTCATGCGGATCTGCGACATCGGGCTCTCGCTGCCGCCGATCATCCTCGCGCTCGGGCTGGCCGCCGCGCTCGGCCCCGGCCTGCGCTCCGCGGTGATCGCGCTGTGCCTCACCTGGTGGCCCGGCTACGCGCGGCTCGTCCGGACCCTCGTCCGGGACGTCCGCGACGCCGAGTACGTGGAGGGCGCCCGCACGCTCGGCGTGTCCACGCCCCGGCTGGTGTTCCGGCACGTCCTGCCGAACGCGCTGAACACCCTCTACGTCCAGACGACGCTGGACGTGTCCGCGGTCATGCTCGTCATCTCCGGGCTGTCGTTCGTCGGGGTCGGCGCGCAGGTGCCGTCCGCCGAATGGGGCGCGATGATCAGCGGTTCCGCGGCGAACCTGACCAACGGCTGGTGGGCGGTCGTGTTCCCCGGCCTCGCGATCATGCTCACCGCGGTCTCGTTCAACCTCGTGGGCGACTGGCTGCGCGTCCGCAACGACCCGACGCTGCGCGGGAGGCTGTCATGACCTCGCTGCTGGAACTCCGGGGCCTGCGCGCCCGCTTCCCCGGCCCGGACGGACCCGTGGAGGTCCTGCGCGGCGTCGACCTCGACGTCGCCCAGGGCGAGAAGGTCGCGCTGGTCGGCGAGTCGGGCTCCGGGAAGTCGGTGACGGCGCGGGCCGTCCTGCGCCTGGACCGCGACGCCGACCTCGAAGGCCGCGTCGACCTCGACGGCACCGACCTGCTCGCCCTCCCCGACCGCGCCATGCGGGACGTGCGCGGCGCCCGGATCGGCCTCGTCTTCCAGGATCCGCTCGCGTCCCTCAACCCGGTGATGACGATCGGGTGGCAGATCATGCAGCCGCTCCTCATCCGGGGCGTCCGGAAGAAGGAGGCGCGGCGGCGCGGCGTCGAGCTGCTCGGGCGGCTCGGCGTCCGCGACGCCGGCCGCCGCTTCGACGACTACCCGCACCAGTTCTCCGGCGGGATGCGGCAGCGCGTCGTGATCGCCATCGCGGTGATCGCCGAACCGGCGCTGCTGATCGCGGACGAGCCCACCACCGCGCTCGACGTGCGGGTGCAGGCGCAGGTCCTGACGCTGCTGCGGGAGCTGGCGGCCGAGCGCTCGATGTCGGTGCTGCTCATCACGCACGACCTCGGGATCGTGGCGGGCTTCGCCGACCGGGTCGTCGTCATGCGCGACGGCGTCCCCGTCGAGCACGGCCCGGTGGACGACATCTACGCCCGGCCGCAGCACCCGTACACGCGCGGGCTGCTCGCCTCGGTGCCGCGCATCGACGACGACCCGTCCCGGCGCCTCAGCACACCGGACGGCGCGGCCGATGCCGACGCTCCGGCCGATGCCGACGCACCGGCCACCGAGGTCTTGGAAGGAGGCGGGCGATGACCGCGCTGAGCGTGCGGAACCTGACCAAGAGCTTCGGCGGCCGTCCGGTCGTGCGGGACGTCTCGTTCGACCTGAACGCGGGCGAGGTGCTCGGCCTCGTCGGCGAATCGGGCTCCGGCAAGTCCACGATCGCCCGCTGCGTGGCCCGGCTGACCAAGCCCGACTCCGGGCAGATCCGGCTCGGCGACGCCGACCTGCTCGGCGCGTCCCGGCGCGGCCTGCGGACGCTCCGCCGCGACGTGCAGATGGTCTTCCAGGACCCGTACTCGTCGCTGAACCCGCGGATGACCGCGGGCGCGCTGATCGAGGAGGGCCTGCTCGTCCACGGCATCGAACGCGACCGCCGCGCACGCCGCGAGCGGGCCGTCGCGCTGCTGGAGACCGTGGGCCTGTCGGCGCCGGACGCCGTCCGGCACCCGCGCTCGTTCTCCGGCGGGCAGCGGCAGCGCATCGCGATCGCGCGGGCCCTCGCCGTGGAGCCGAAGGTGCTGATCTGCGACGAGGTCGTCTCGTCGCTGGACGTCTCCGTCCAAGCGCAGGTCCTGGACCTGTTCCTCGACCTGCGCGAACGCCTCGACCTGTCGATCCTGTTCATCGCGCACGACCTGGCCGTCGTGCACTACCTCTGCGACCGGGTCGCGGTGCTCGACCAGGGACGGCTCGTCGAGATCGGCGCCCGGAAGCAGATCTACGGCGACCCCGTCCACCCCTACACCCGGTCGCTGCTCGCCGCCGTCCCCGTCCCGGACCCGGCGGCCGAACGCGCCCGGCAGGCCGCATCGTGACCCGCGGCCAGGAAGGACCTATGGAAACCCTCCGGATGTTCGTCAACGGGCAGGCCATGTCGGGCGGCTCGCTGAACACGGCGCTGAGCGGCGCCGAGTTCCTCGGCCCGGCGGAGACGGCGCCCCGGTACCGCTTCTACTCCGTCCGCGACGAGTTCCCGGGCCTGCACCCGGTGCCGTCCGGCGGACGCGCGGTGCCCGGCGAGCTGTACGCCGTCACCTACGAGATCCTCCGCGACCACCTCCTGCCGGGCGAGCCGCCCGAGCTGGAACTCGGCGTGATCGAGCTCGCGGACGGCTCCGGCTCGCTGTGCATGCGGATGCGCGCGGAGTCGCTGACCCTGCCCGGCGTCGTGGACATCAGCGACGCGGGCGGCTGGCGCGCCCACCTGGCGGGGGCGGCGGGGTGAGCGCCGATGTGGTCGTCCGCGGCGGGACCGTGGTCGAGGCGTCCTGGACCGGCCCCGCCGACGTGGTGATCCGGGACGGCCGCGTCACGGCCCTGGCCGAACCCGGCACGGCGCCGTCCGCCGCGACCGTCGTCGACGCGTCCGGACGCCTCGTCATGCCCGGCGGCGTCGACCCTCACTGCCACGTCGGGTTCACGTCCGGCGACTTCACCTCACTGGACGACTACCGCCAGTGCACCACCGCGGCCGTCCACGGCGGAACCACCACCATCGTGGACTTCGCGATCCCCCGCCCCGGCCAGAACCCCGCCGACGTCGCCTACGCCCAGCGCGCCAAGGCCGGGGAAGGGCTCTGCGACAGCGCCCTGCACGCCTGCGTCGTCGCGTGGGACGACACCGTCCCCGACCAGCTCGCCTCCCTCGTCGCCGACGGGATCACGACCGTCAAGATGTTCACCACCTACCGCGGCGAGACGATGGCCGACGAGGACACCGTCCTCCGCACGATGACGGCGCTCGCCGGGCTCGGCGGCATGGTCGTGATCCACTGCGAGGCCGACCACATCGTCGGGGACGCCCAGCGCCGCTGC
Source organism: Actinomadura sp. KC06 (assembly GCF_004348735.1). Classification (GTDB taxonomy): domain Bacteria; phylum Actinomycetota; class Actinomycetes; order Streptosporangiales; family Streptosporangiaceae; genus Spirillospora. Next base: position 8,954 of record NZ_SMKT01000112.1, on the reverse strand, counting down.
GCCGACGCCGGACGGATCGGCGCCGCCGACATGGCCGCGACCCGTCCCGGCCTCGCCGAGACCGCGTCCGTCGCCGAGGTCCTCGCGATCGCCGAATCGGTGGGCGCGCCGGTCTACTTCGTCCACCAGTCCACCGCCGAGGCCGTCGAGCTGGTCGCCGCTGCCCGGCGGCGCGGTGTCCGCGCCTTTAGCGAGGCCGTCGCCCACCATCTCGTCCTGGACGACTCCGCCTACGCGGGCGAGCACCCCGAACGGTACGTGTGCTGCCCGCCGCTGCGTCCCGCCGCCGACGTCGAGGCGCTCGGACGCCACCTGTTCACCGGCGAGATCACGACCGTCGGCAGCGACCACTGCTGCTACGACACCGTCCAGAAGGAATCGCGCAGCGGCGACGTCCGCGTGATGCCGAACGGCCTGCCCGGCGTCGAGACCCGCCTCCCGGTGATCTTCTCGGAGTACGTCGTCCGCCGCGGCCTCCCCGTCACGCGCTTCGTGGACCTGGTCGCGGCGGCCCCGGCCCGCGCGAACGGCCTCTACCCGCGCAAGGGCACCCTGATGCCCGGCGCGGACGCCGACGTCGTCATCTGGAATCCCGCCGAGGAATGGCGGGTCACTACGTCTGACCTCCATATGGCGACCGATTACACGCCTTACGAGGGCATGGCTTTGATGGGACGCCCGGAAACGGTCATGGTGGGCGGCCGTGTCGTCGTTCAAGACGGTGCGCTCACCGACCCGTCACATCAGGGCCGTCACATCAAGGCAGGCCCCGTCCGTTAGACCGGCTGCCGGGTCGCGCGGAAACGGAACACGTGCCGGTACGACTGCGGGGAAACACCGGCGACACGCCCGAAGTGATAACGGAGATTGACCCCGTTCCCGAATCCCGTAGTGCGGGCGATCTCTTCGATCGGGCTGTCGGTCGTCTCCAGCAATTCCTGGGCCAACCTGACGCGCTGCTGCAGCAGCCATTGCAGAGGCGTGATGCCGAGCGTGTCGCGGAAACGGCGGGCGAACGTCCGCTCGCTCATGTGCGCGACCTTGGCCAGTTCCGGGACGGTGATCGGCTGATGCAGCCGCTCCAGCGCCCATTGCAGCACCGGCGCCAGATCGTCGCTCTTCTCGGCGATGGCGACGGGCCTGGTGTACTGCGCCTGGCCGCCCTCCCGATGCGGCGGCACGACCATCCGCCGCGCGATCTCGTTGGCCGCGGCGGCGCCGTGATCGGTGCGCACCAGGTGCAGGCAGACGTCGATCGCCGCGCCCGAACCCGCCGTGGTGACGATGTCGCCGTCGTCGATGTAGAGCGGGGCCGGATCGAGATGCACGCGCGGGAACCGGTGGGCGAAGTCATTGGCGTTCATCCAGTGCGTCGTGGCGCGGCGCCCGTCCAGCAGGCCCGCCGCCGCGAGCACGTAGGCGCCGGTGCACAGCGACACGATCCGCCTGCCGCGCCGGAACGCCTCCCGCAGGGCCGCGATCAGCTCCGGCGGCGGGGCGAGCTGGGCGTAACGGGCCAGCCCGGCGACGATGACGGTGTCCACGTCCAGCAGGTCGGTGTAGCAGTGGGACGCGTGCAGGCTCACCCCGGCGCTGGACGCCAGCGGGCCGGACGCCTCGGCGCAGAGCCGTAGCTCGTACCACGGGTCCACGATGTCGCTGCGGTCCGTGCCGAAGACCTCGCAGGGGATGGCCAGCTCGAACACCGGGGCGCCGGCCGTCACCGCCAGCCCGACGACATGTCTGCTCATGGCAGGAATTCTACGGATACCGTCTTTTCTGCCGCTAGTGATCGCGTCCGCCAGCCTTGAACCTGAATCCCGTGACGGAGAACTCCAGGGGGCACCTCACCTTCGGACAGGGCACCGCGATGTACGTGGGCGCGGTCCTGGGAACGGGTGTGATCGCCCTTCCCGCGCTGGCCGCCGAGGCGGCGGGCCCGGCCTCGCTGCTCGCCTGGCTGGCCCTCGTGGTCATGTCGGTGCCTTTGGCGGCGACATTCGCCGCGCTGGGCGCCCGCTATCCCGATGCGGGCGGGGTGTCCACTTACGCGCGCCTGGCGTTCGGCGACCGCGCGGCGGCGATGGTGGGCTGGTGCTTCTACTTCGCGATCCCGCCGGGCGCTCCCGCCGCGGCCCTCTTCGGCGGGGCCTACGTCGCGGCCGCTGTCGGCGGCGGCACGGCGACGACGTTCATCACGGCCGCCGCGCTGATCGCCGTGGTCACCGCCGCGAATCTGGCGGGCCTGCGCGTATCGGGAAGGCTGCAGCTCGTCCTGGCCGCGCTGCTGGTCACCCTCCTTCTGGCCTCGGTCGCCCTCTCCCTGCCGGACGCCCGCTGGGACAACCTGACCCCCTTCGCACCCCACGGCTGGGCGGCGATCGGATCGGCCGCGGCCCTGCTGGTGTGGAGCTTCGCGGGCTGGGAGGCGATCACGCACCTGGCCGCCGAGTTCCGCCGTCCCGAACGCGACCTGCCCCGCGCGACCGCCGCCGCGGTCTGCGTGGTCGGCGTCCTGTACCTCCTGGTCGCGTTCGCGATCATCACCGTCCTGGGCTCCGCGGCCGCCACGGAGGACGCGCCGCTGGGCGAACTGATGGCCCGGGGGCTGGGCGGCGGCGCCCGCTGGCCCGCCGCCGCGGCCGCCGTGCTCCTGACGATGGGGACGATGAACGCCTACTACGCGGGGGCGGCCAAACTCGGCGCCGCCCTCGGCCGGGATGGGGCGCTGCCGTCCTGGCTAGCGCGTGGCAGCGTCGCGGGCCAAGTGCCCAGGCGCAGCCTGACGGTCGCGTCCGCGATGTCGTTCCTGGCCCTCGCAGTAGTCGCCGTCATCGGCCTGGGCCCCGAACCCCTGGTACTCCTGACGACCGGCTCTTTCGTCACCGTGTACGCGATCGGAGTGGCGTCCGCCATTCGGCTTCTCCCTCGCCGCAGCCTTGCCCGCGCCTCGGCATTCGCGGCGCTCAGCGCGGTTGCGGCGCTTCTGCTGATGACGGGCCGCTACCTGATCTGGCCTGCCGCAATGACCGCGGCAGCGTTGATTTACCTCCATCTGAAAGGCCGCGCCAGCCCACCAAGCCCGCCAGCACCAGAGATCATCGAGAAACGGCTGACCCCATCCTGAGCAGAGTTGTTCAGAATCCGATGGTTTCGCGGAGAAGCAGGACGATACCGCGTCCGGAATTGTGTTCTGCGTTGAGGACGAGAAGGCGGTTGACGGTGCTGGGCCACCCATGGAGCGCCTGGGTCCGGGCACTTTCCAGCGGCAGGCAATGGTCTTCTACACGGCGCAACGCGGTGCTCAAATCGGGCACCACCTTCTGCGCCCCGACGACCCAGATCGCGCGGGCGGCGCCGCCCGCGTAGCCGGGCAACTGGCTTCCGCTGCCCGAGGCGATCACGAGGGAGCCGGTTTCGGTGACCGCGTGGACGCTGCCCACGATGACGTCGGGGGTGGCGCTCAGCCGCCGGATCTCGTCCGACTGGGTGGCGCGGTCCATGGCTAGGACGCGCGGCCTGACGGCCCGGTACCGTCCGCCGGCGTTGATGTCCGCCTCGATGCCGGACAGGCGGAGGGTCTCGCTGGCCCCGGTGAGCACGCCGGCGCCTTCCGGGATCAGATCCTTGACGCGGGAACGCGCCGCGGCGGCGTCATCGAGGATCTCCACGGTGAAACCGTGTGCGGTCAGCGCGGCGGCCGCGCGCTCCAGGCGCCGCGCGGGCACCGGGTCGGCGAACGATGTCGCCGGCATTCGAGTAGTCATGATGTCTTCGACAACACGACCCCTCGGAATGTGAGGCGACGTACCGGCCTCACATTCCGGTGCGCTGCCGTGTCGAAGGGGTGAGGGCAGATACGACCGAGGGAGCCGTCCACCATGACCACCCGATCATGACCACCCGTTCCGGGACAGGACGCGGCCGGGCCGATCCGGGTCTCGACGCGATCATGAGCGAGCGGCGTCATCTGATCAATCTCGCCTACCGGCTCCTGGGTTCGCTGGCCGAGGCCGAGGACGCCGTCCAGGAGACCTATGCCCGCTGGTACGCCATGTCCCGGCTGCAGCAGGACGCCATCGAGTCGCCCGGCGCCTGGCTGACGACGGTCGCCGGCCGCATCTGCCTGAACCTGCTCCGCTCCGCTCGGGTCCGGCGCGAGACCTACGTGGGCGAATGGATCCCCGAGCCGCTGCCCGAACGCACGGAGTGGATCAGCGGACGGACGGGAAGTAGGCCCGTCGATCCGGCCGACCGGGTCACCCTGGACGAGTCGCTCAACCTCGCCTTCCTGGTCGTGCTCGAATCGATGACCCCGGCCGAGCGCGTCGCGTTCATCCTGCACGACGTCTTCTGCCACTCCTTCGCCGAAGTGGCGGAAATCGTCGGCCGTACCCCGGCGGCTTGTCGCCAACTGGCCTCCTCGGCCCGCCGCCGCATCCGGGACGCGCGGCCCTCCACGGCACCGGCGGCCCAGCGCGCCGGGATCGTCCGGGACTTCAAGCGGGCCTGGGAGGCCAAGGACCTCGACGCCCTCATCGGCCTGCTCGACCCCGGCGCCACGGCCGTCGCCGACGGCGGCGGCCTCGCCACCACCTTCCTGCACCCCATCGAGGGCGGCGAGCAGATCGCGCACACCTGGGTCGAACTCGCCGGACGGAGGCTCAGCAACATGACGCTTCTGGAACGCACGGTCAACGGCCAGCCGGGCCTGGTGGCTCAGCAGGACGGCGCCACCGTGACGGTGTTCGCCTTCGACATCGCGGACGGCCGGATCAAGCACATCTGGGTAATCCGCAACCCCGAGAAACTCCGTAGCTGGACGACGACGACCTGACGGGCCTTCATGGCAGCAGTTCGCTGCGCTGAGCCTTGGTCAGACGCGCCACGACCAGGTCGTAGGAGTGGTCGATCAGCTCCAGCAGTTCCTCTTCGGGGACGGAGCCGTCGAGCGTCACCGTGTTCCAATGCCGCTTGTTGAGGTGGTAGCCCGGAGTGATCGCGGCGTAGCGGCCGCGCAGGTTGACGGCCAGGTCGGGGTCGCATTTGAGGCTGACGCTCTCCGCCGATGACCCCAGCGGGACGAGCGCGAACATCCGTCCGGCGACCTTGAAGACGGCCACGTCGTCACCGAACGGGTAGTCCTCCACCGCTCCCGGCTTGGCGAGGCACTCCGCCATCACCCGGTCGCGCTGCGAATCGTCCGCCATCACGTGGCCCCCTGTCCGTCACCGGCCTAGGACGACATTCTGCCGCCGGTAGCCCCGGATGCGGAGCCGACCGGATCAGATGAGGCCCTGGGCGAGCATCGCGTCGGCGACGCGCTCGAAGCCGGCGATGTTGGCGCCGACGACGTAGTCGCCGGGGGCGCCGTAGCGTTCGGCGGTCTCGTAGCAGGTGGCGTGGATGGCGCTCATGATCCCGGCGAGCTCGTCCTCGACGCGGGAGAACGTCCACGCCTCGCGACCCGCGTTCTGACGCATCTCCAGAGCGCTCACCGCGACGCCGCCAGCGTTGGCGGCCTTTCCGGGGCCGAACGCGACGTCCGCCTCCTGGAAGACGTGGACGGCCTCCGGCGTCGCCGGCATGTTCGCGCCCTCCGAGACGGCCTTGACGCCGTTGCGGACGAGGATCGTCGCCGCGTCCGCGTCCAGCTCGTTCTGCGTCGCGGACGGCAGCGCGATGTCGGCGGGGACGTCCCAGACCCGGCCGCCCGGCACGAACCGCGCGGACGCGCCGCGCAGGTCGGCGTAGTCGGACACGCGGCCCCGGTCGACCTCCTTGACGTGCTTGAGCAGGTCGAGGTCGATGCCCTTCTCGTCCACCACGTAGCCGCCCGAGTCGGACACGGTGATCACGTTCGCGCCGAGCTGCTGCGCCTTCTCGATCGTGTAGATCGCGACGTTGCCCGATCCGGACACGACGATCTGCTGGCCGTCCAGGTCCTCGCCGCGCCGCCTGAGCATCTCGGCGGTGAACAGGACGTTGCCGTAGCCGGTGGCCTCCGTCCGGCCCGCGGAGCCGCCCCACAGCAGGCCCTTGCCGGTCAGGACGCCCGCCTCCCACCGGTTGGTGACCCGCCGGTACTGGCCGAACAGGTAGCCGATCTCGCGGCCGCCGACGCCGATGTCCCCGGCCGGGACGTCGGTGTGCTCGCCGACGTGCCGGTACAGCTCGGTCATGAACGACTGGCAGAACCGCATGACCTCTTCGTCCGACCGGCCGTGCGGGTCGAAGTCGCTGCCGCCCTTGCCGCCGCCGATGCCGAGCCCGGTCAGCGCGTTCTTGAAGATCTGCTCGAAGCCGAGGAACTTCACGATGCCGAGGTTGACGGTGGGATGAAAGCGCAGCCCGCCCTTGTACGGGCCCAGCGCGCCGTTGAACTCCACGCGGAACCCGCGGTTGACGTGGACTCGGCCCTGGTCGTCCTGCCACGGCACCCGGAACATGATCTGCCGCTCGGGCTCGATGAGCCGCTCGACCAGCTTCGCCGCGCCCAGCCCGGGCCGCGCCGCGAGCACCGGGCCGAGGGACTCCAGCACCTCGTGGACGGCCTGGTGGAACTCCGCCTCCCCCGGGTCGCGCCGCAGGACCCGCTCGTACGACTCCTCCAGGACGGCCAAGATCTCGGGCGGGGCCGGCAGGCGAGGGGCCAACGGCATGGTGAAGATCCCTTCCTCGAAGACCCCTCCACTCTAAAACCTGGTTTTCACCGCCTTTGACATGCCCCGGCGAAGGCTCCGCCCCTCGTCCCGCCGGTCCGCCCCGCTCGTCCGTGACCCGTCGCGGGGACGGGCACGATCGAGCGGGGCGGAGGGCGGCAGGCATGGATTGGGGGGTTGGTTACGCGGGTGTTCGGGACCGGGCCGCGTCCTCCCTGGGTGAGGACGCGGCCCGGCGTGACGCGACGTCCGAGATCAGGCGTCAGACGTCAGGTTCAGGCGTCGCACTTCTTCCACGCGAGGTGGTAGGTCGTCTTGACGCTGCCGTCGGTGGAGTCGAAGGCCATGAAGCTGGTGTCCTTCGAGGCGCCCTTCATCACCCGGAGTTCGGTGTTGATGTTGACGTTGCGGTCCTCACCGCAGGGCTTCCAGACGAGCTCGGCGACCTCGGTCCGGTCGGAGAACTGCCAGTTGTCGGAGTAGGAGCCCTTGATCGTGTTCGACGACTGGCTCGTCTGCGACGAGCCCTGGTGGTAGTAGCTCGCGCGCTGCAGGCCGGTCGCGCCCTCCTGGAGGTGCGCGAAGCCGCGATAGTCGGCTCCGGCGATCGCGTACGTGAAGCCCTGCGGCACGTGGACGCGGAGGGCCAGCTGGCAGTTCTTGCGGAGGTCGGTCGGGTTGGAGTCGCCGCCGGCCTGCGCGAGGTAGTCGCTGTAGGTGACGGTGAAGCCCGTGTTGTCGCTCGCCGGGGCGACCGCGGTGGTGCCGGCGGGGCAGCCGGACCCGTTCACGGTCAGCACGTTGATGGTGATCTTGTCGTCCGGCGGGGGGTCGTTGACGTCGGCGGACGCGGTCGGGGCCGCGGAGAGCGCCAGCGCCAGGGCGGGGATGGCCGCCGCTGCCACGGTCAGTCCTTTACGCATGGTTCCTTCTCCTCTTACCACGTGCGTGGGGGGCACTTCATCCACTCGAAGCGGTAGATGGTCTTGATGCTGCCGTCGGCGGAGTCCATCGCCATGAAGGCCATTTCCTCCGGGTCCGAGCCCTTGCTCACGCGGAGCTCGGTGTTGATGTTGAAGTTCCGCTCTTCGCCGCACGGCTTCCACACGAGCTGACCGACGTCGTTGGTGTCGGTGAACTGGAAGTTGTCGGCGTACTCCCCCCGAAGCGTGTGCGTCTTCGCCGCGGTCTGCTGCTGGCCCTGGAAGTAGTAGCTGGCCTTCTGCACACCGGTCGCACCGGCCGGCAGGGACGCGAATCCCCGGTAGTCGGTGTTCGAGATCGCGTAGGTGAAGCCCTGCGGGACATGCACCTTCATGCTGATCTGGCAGTTCTTGCGGAAGTCGGTCGGAGCCGCGCCGCCGCCTGCCATGACCGTGTAGTCGCTGTAGGTGACCGTGAAGGCCTCCTTGTCGTCCGAGACTGCGACGGCGGCCGTTCCCGCCGGGCAGCCGGACCCGTTGACGGTCGCGATCTCGATCGTGACGCCGTCAGGACCCGGGACCAGATACGACCCGGGAGAGGCGGCCGCCGCCGGCCCCGCTGTCGCGGCGGCCATGGCGATTGCAGCGACCGCCGAAAAAACGATCCCTTTACGCATGCGATTCCTCCTTGCTGGAGCCTGCGCAAAGGGAGCGTAAAGCTGGCTCTTTAGAACGGTCAATCACGAACTTTCAACACGCGAAAACAGGGCCTTGACCTCGATACACCTGCGGTGATCAGCAAGAATGGAGCGTCCAACGGGATTCATTGTGAACGGAACGTTCCATCAAGTAGATGAATAGAATTCAAATGGCCTTACAGGTCGCGTAGAAAGCGTTCTAGGACCCGTGTGACGTGCGGCGGAACGCGGCGCGCGATGGCGACTTTATGCCGTGGCGCATTCTGGCCAGTACGGAGACGTTTACCCACCGTGTCGCAGCAGTTCCGCAAGGACGGCGGCCTGGCTGTGGTCGACGTCCCTCGTCGCGGTGAGCAACGTGACCGGCCCCTGCCCGGCGAGCTCCCGGAGGCGGCCCAGGGCCGCCGCGCGCTCGGGTTCGTCAAGTTCGGCCTCGTATCGACGGGTGAACTCGTCGAACTTATCAACACAGTGGCCGTACCACTTGCGAAGCCCGGTAGACGGGGCGACATCTTTGGCCCACTCGTCCAGGCGGGCCTTCTCCTTCGACAACCCCCGCGGCCACACGCGATCGACGAGGATCCGCTTTCCGTCACCGGACGAAACCGGCTCGTACACCCTGCGCAGTCGTACCTCCATGCCCCACCCCTCCTGTCTCTTATACACTTCTG
>NZ_SMKT01000111.1 GCF_004348735.1 Actinomadura sp. KC06 | reverse complement strand
CCCATCGTCTCCTGCAGAAGCCGCCGCGCCGCCGCCGGCCCCCGCTCGTCCTCCGGCAACCGCCAAGCACAAACCCCACCCGGCGAAAGCCGCTCCCCACCCTGACACTCCATGCGTCACACCTCCCGGCCGTGATCACGATGTGTGTGCATCGCGTCACATGTCGTACGGACGGCTAGATCCTGACTCACGGGAAGCTAAGATGCAATCCCGTTTAGAAAACTCACATGAGATGACCGAGTTGGACTGTGTGTGCCGGTTTCACCACGCAAGGTGACTTCGGGAGTGGACAATGACCACGGAGAATCGAGGAGGTGCCTCCATGCCACGCCCCGAAAGCCCGACCGTCCGCCGCATCATGCTGGGCATCCGCCTCCGCGCGTTGCGGACCCGCGCAGGCGTCACGGCGGACGACGCGGCCCATCACATCGCCCGGACGGACTCGACCATCAGCCGGATGGAGACCGGGCAAAGCTCCGTGCCCGCCCGTGTCCTCGAACGACTCGTGGACCTGTACGGCGCCACCTCGGAGGAGACGGCCCAGCTGACCGAGCTGGCCAAGGCCGCACGTCAGCGCGGCTGGTGGCAACGCTACGGCGAAGTCCTCCACCCCGGCTTCGAGCTCTACCTCGGCCTAGAAGCCGAGGCCACCGAGATGCACGCTTACGTCAGTGAGTGGGTGCCCGGTCTCCTCCAGACAGCGGAGTACGCTCGCGCGGTTCTGTCCGTCGAACCGCGCCCACCTGCCGACGAAGAAATCGAAGCGCGTGTCGAAGCTCGTCTCGCTCGCCAGGCGATTCTGAGCGGAGATGATCCACTTCACTACTGGGTCGTCCTCGACGAAGCTGTTCTACGCCGTGCCGTCGGCAGTCCGCAGATCATGGCTGACCAGTTGGGTGTCCTTGTTTCCAAGGCCCGTCAACGCAACATCAAGCTTCAGGTCCTGCCATTTTCGATCGGAGCTCACCCCGGGACGTGCGGTTCGTTCACGCTGCTCACCCTGGACTTGGGAGACGCCGCCGTTTCCGAGTACGCCTACATCGAGAACCGCGCAGGAGCACTGCTCATGGACAAGCTGCCCGAGATCGAGACTCATCGGCTGGCGTTCGATTCTCTGCGGGCCCAGGCATTGAGCCCGCGTGACTCGGCCGCCATGATTGAGAAGATTGCCGCAGAGTGGAACGACTAGGAGATTGAGCCGATGAAAGACCGTAACCCCTCCCTCATCTGCTGGCGCAAGAGTTCCCACAGTGGCAGCACAGGCGGTGACTGCGTCGAGGTTGCCGGTATGGGCGACACGAAGGCAGTACGGGACTCCAAGAACCCCCACGGCGGCCACCTGACCCTGGAACACGACCAGTGGGCCACCCTGATGACGCAAATCAAACAGGGCGCCTACGACCTCTGACGCAGGAGGAGCAGTGACCAGGGCCAGCCTTGGAAGAGTCATCTTTCGCAAGAGCAGCCAAAGCGAGGGGGCCAACGGTTGCGTTGAAACCTGCGTCCGAGACTCTCGTCACCTGGTCCGGGACTCCAAGAATCCCCAGTGGTGGCGTACTGGCCGTGGAGCGGGACGTGTGGGTCGAGCTGATGTCACAGATCAAGCAGGGCGTCTACGACCTCTGACCATGACCACGCCAGGGTTGGCGTGATGGACGAGTCCTCAGTGGGCTCGTAGCGTCTCGACTACTGCGATGGCCTGATCCAGCAGATCGATGGGGCAGCCCCAGTAGTCGTAGATGCCGCCACGGGCGCGGTTGCTGCCGCAGACAACGAATACGCCGGTCCCCAACTCGGTCTTGAGGTGGGTGGCCAGCCAGCCGACGAAACCGCTGTTGTCCGCTTGGTCGGCGAAGTGGAAAGAGAAGATTCCGAAGCGTTCGATGCCGTCGCCCTGCTGGGTGAGCGGGGCCAGGCGGCTCCAGCTCTCCTGGTCTCGAACGACCGCAAGCGTTTCAGGGGTGAGCGCCGGCGGCTGGTCGGCCGGAGACTCCTCAAAACACCAGACGCCGTCGTGTACGACGAGATCAGCCTGGGTGATCACACGGCGTAGCCGCTGTTCTGTCTGTTCCGCAGTCTCCATGCTCACACTGACCATCAGCGAGACTCCTCCATCTGTGAAGCCGTGATCCCCCGTAACACCCTGTCCGTCTCGTCTATTTCGGCCAGGCCGGGACGGCGGGTCCAGGTCTGGGTCATGGGCCTGAGCACGGCGGCCGCCGCAAGGCCCTTTTCGACAAAGTCGAAAACTCGCCATATCAACGGGGAAGGGCGATTGAATCGGCGTTAATCCGCTGGGATACTGTCCGCGTTTTGATCGTTCTCAAGGCGCATTCCCCCTCGGTCGTGGCCATTTGACCGTTCCATAATGTGCGGAACGTTGGTCATGAGCAGGGCGGATATCCCCAATGTTCGGGACCGGCCGCGGGCGTGCGGCCTCGTCCGCGCGCGGTCGGTGGACGCCGGGCGAGGGAGAGGTGGCGAAGTCATGATCGGTTCGGATGACGGCCGGGGGCTCGCGGGGGCGTTCAGAAGGGTCGCGCGGGCTTCCGCGGTGCGGGTGGCGGCCGTGAGCGCGCTCGCGCTGCCGCTGGCCGCGTGCGCGACGCCGCCCACCACCAGGGAGATGTTCGGGGAGTACGTGCGGTCGACGGACGTCGTCGGCGACGAGTTCCAGAGCGCCAACAGCCAGGCCCGGGTGGCCAATTTCGCCAGCATGGGGTCGCCGGAAGAGCTCATCGGACGGCTGATGGCGCCGCGTCCCTGCGATGCGTCCGGTTGCGTCCGGCCGTGGCGGGAGGGCGGTTCCAGCAAGCCGCCGGCCGGGTTGGACGCGGCGCGGGCGCTTTCCGGGCCGAACGGAAAGGTCTACGAACGCAAGATCCTGGTCAAGCGGGACGACGACAAACTCGAACTCATCTCGCTGTACCTGGTACACAAGGCCGACGGCACCAAGCTGCTGGTCGATTCAAAGAAGGAGCAGCACACCGGTGGCCTGAACGGCTTCCGGGAGAACAACGATGTGCTCGGTTCCGACGATTTCATGCTCGTGACCCGCGACATCACCGCCGTGTCGGGCAAGAGCGAGATCGTGGTCGTCTCCGGCCATACTTCCCCGAGCCGGAAACCGTGGTTCATCGGCGGCGGCATCTTCCTGTTGGCCGTTGCCGCGCTCTGGGTGATCGTGCGCCGCGTCCGCAAGGCTCGTTCGGCCGGTACATAAGGGCTGGCAGTCGAAGGCCCGCCCCTCAACGGGACGGGCCTGATCGTGGGTCATCGGTGACGGTCGCCACCGGGGTCAGTGGCGGGAACCGCCGCGGACCTTGGCCAGCAGGCGGCGGGCCTTGGCCTGGGTGCGCGGGTCGCGGGCGAGTCGTTCCGCCTTGGCCCGCGCCTTCTGGCCTTGCGGGCTCCGGAGAAATCTCTTAATCCGGTCGATGATGGAAGCCATCGTTCTTCCTCCTCGGCCTTGCTATGACAGTTCAACGTCTGCCCACTCTGGAAAGTTCGGAACCGTCCCAGAGGTGCGGAACATCATCCTCCCTGTTAGGCGCGCCGCGTACTCCACACGGCCAGGAATGTGAGAACGGTCAGCGCGGCCCCGAACCACAGCACGGCGGTGGCGGACGCGCCGTTCACGACGAAGCCGCCGAACAGCGCGCCGAGCGCGATGGCGAGGTTGAACACGACGGTGTTGAGGGCCGTGGCCGCCTCGGCGTGGTCGGGAGCCGCCTTCAGGATCCACATCTGGACGGTGACGGGGACGCCGCCGAACGCCAGACCCCACAGGATCAGCAGGGCGATCCCGGTGACGGCGGTCGCGCCGAGCAGCGGGAACAGCGCCAGGACGGCGGTGAGCAGGATGCTGACGGCGGCGATGGTGACGCGGACGTTCTTCCCTGCGGCGGCTCCGCCGATGAACGTCCCGGCAATGCCGGCGGCGCCGAACAGGAGCAGCAGCGGGCCGATGAGGTCCTCATCGATGCCGGAGACGTCCTGGAGGACGGGGCTGACGAAGGTGTAGGCCGCCATGTGCCCGGTGACCAGGAGGAACGTGGCAATGGTGGCGCCGCGTACGAACGGGTTCCCGAAGAGGGAGAGCAGCGCGCCGAGGCGGATGGAGCCGGTGGCGGGGATGCCGGGCAGGAGCAGGAACAGCGCGGCGACGGCTAGGAGACCGAGGCCGGAGAGGGTGAGGAACGCGATCCGCCAGTCGGTGAGGCCGCCGATCAGCGTCCCGGCCGGGACGCCGAGGACGTTCGCGGCGGTGGCCCCGCCGAAGGCGATCGAGGTGGCGCGGGCAACGTGGCCGGACGGGACCAGCCGGACGGCGATCCCCGCCGCCAGCGCCCAGAACCCGCCGATGCTGATCCCGACCAGGAAGCGGGAAGCGAGGAGCACTGGGAAGTTCGGGGCGAGGAAGGAAAGGAGGTTGGCAACCACCATGAGGCTGATCAGGGCGAGTAGGACGGTGCGGCGGTCCAAGCGTCCGATCGCGACCGGGACCAGCAGCGCGCCCGCGGACGCGACGAGTCCCGGCACGGTGACCATCAGGCCCGCGGTCCCTTCGGATACCCCGAGGTCACCGCCGATGGACGTCAGCAGGCCGACGGGCAGCTGCTCGGCCGTCACCACGAGGAACGTCCCCACCGCGACGGCCAGCACGGCCAGCCAGCGCTTGACGGACACGTGCTCGGCGGCGGCCTCGGCCGATGCGGGTGGTTCGACGCGGTTCATCGCTGCACACTCCCAACTCAAGGACATCTGCTCAACGTCAAGTAGATGAACGTTAAGATTTATTCCATTGAGAGTACCGAGATACGCGGGATGCGCAACGGGCCGTCGAGCGGAGCTCGTCCGTTGAATGGCGGCGGGTGGGGGCTGGAGGACGGTCCGGCTCCGGACCAACGTCCGGAGCCGGGCCGCCGCCCCTAGTGGGTCAGAACGCTTCGTCCAGCGAGACGCTCCCCTCCACGCCGATCTGGTACGCCGAGACGCGCCGCTCGAAGAAGTTCGACAGCTCCTGGACGTCCTGCAGCTCCATGAACGCGAACGGGTTCGCCGTCCCGTAGCGGGCCGGGATGCCGAGCCGGACGAGCCGCTGGTCCGCGACGTACTCCAGGTAGGTGCGCATGTCGTCCGCGCTCATCCCGGGCAGGCCGTCGCCGCACAGGTCCCGCGCGAAGTCGAGTTCCGCCTGGACGGCCTCCTCCAGCATCCGCGTGACCTGCTCCGTCAGCTCGGCGTCGAACAGTTCCGGCTCCTCGGCCCGGACGGTGTCGACCACGGAGAACGCGAACTCCATGTGCATCGACTCGTCCCGGAACACCCAGTTGGTTCCGGAGGCCAGGCCGTTCAGCAGCCCGCGCGAACGGAGCCAGTACACGTAGGCGAACGCGCCGTAGAAGAACAGGCCCTCGATGCAGGCAGCGAAACAGATCAGATTCAGTAGGAACGCGCGGCGGTCTGCGGCGGTGCGGAGTTCGTCCAGGGAACCGAGCGAGTCGATCCAGCGGAAGCAGAACTCCGCCTTGGAGCGGATGGACGGAATGTGCTCGATCGCCGCGAACGCCTTAGCGCGCTCGTCCTGGTCTGGCAGATAGGTGTCGAGGAGGGTCAGATAGAACTGGACGTGCACGGCCTCCTCGTAAAGTTGCCGCGACAGGTACAGCCGCGCCTCCGGGGCGTTGACGTGCTTGTACAGGTTGAGCACCAGGTTGTTCGCCACGATCGAGTCGCCGGTGGCGAAGAACGCGACGAGCCGGTTGACCAGGTGCACCTCGGCGGGCGTCAGGCGAGCGAGGTCCACGAGGTCGGACGCGAGATCGACCTCCTCGACCGTCCACGTGTTGCGGATCGCGGCGCGGTAGCGCTCGTAGAAGTCGGGGTAGCGCATGGGCCGCAGCGTCAGGTCCATGCCCGGGTCGAGCAACATCATTGGCATGCCTCGCAGGTCTCGGGGTTCTCCAGGGAGCACACGGCCGCCGCGACCGTCGCCTCAGCGGCCGCCGTTCCCGCGACCGTCGTCTGCGCGATCCGCGTGGCCGGACGCGACCGCAGGTAGTACGTCGTCTTGAGGCCGCTCCGCCACGCGTAGGCGTACATCGAGGAGAGCTTTCCGATGGTCGGCGTCTCCATGAACAGGTTCAGCGAGTGCGACTGGTCGATGTACGGGGTGCGGGCGGCGGCGAG
Organism: Actinomadura sp. KC06; assembly: GCF_004348735.1. GTDB lineage: Bacteria > Actinomycetota > Actinomycetes > Streptosporangiales > Streptosporangiaceae > Spirillospora. Next base: position 23,202 of record NZ_SMKT01000111.1, on the reverse strand, counting down.
GTCGATCAGCGCCTTCTGCGGCAGTTCCCAGGCGGTCCGGTAGCGGGCCAGCATCTCGTCCGGCAGGTCGACCAGGCCCTGGACGGACCCGTTCGCCTTCTTGATCGCCTCCCGGACGGCCGACGTCCACAGCCCGAGCGACTTCAGATCGTCCACCAGGTAGCCGTTGATCTGCAGGAACTCGCCGGACAGCGTCTCGCGCTTGAACAGGTTGGACACCTGCGGCTCGATGCACTCGTAGCAGCCCGCGATGGACGCGATCGTGGCGGTCGGCGCGATCGCGATCAGCAGCGAGTTGCGCAGCCCGACCTCGGCGACGCGCGCCCGGACCCGCTCCCATTCGGCGGGACGGGTCGGCGCGGCGTCCGGGAAATGGTCGAGATGGAGCTGGCCGCGGGCGGTGCGCGTCCGGTCGTAGGAGGGCAGCGGGCCGTGCACGGCGGCGAGGTCGGCGGACGCCTCGTAAGCCGCCAGCGCGATCTCCTCCGAGATGCGCGTCGACAGCTTGCGGGCCTCGTCGGAGTCGAACGGCAGGCGGAGCGTGAAGAAGACGTCCGCGAGACCCATCACGCCCAGGCCGACCGGACGCCATTTGCTGTTCGCTGCCTGCGCCTCTGGCGTGGGGTAGAAGCCGCGGTCGATGGTGCGGTCAAGGAACCGGATGGCGGTGCGGACGGTGCCGCGGAGCCGTTCCCAATCCATGCCGGACGGGCCGACATGCGCGGCGAGGTTCACCGATCCGAGGTTGCACACGGCCGCCTCGCCGTCGCTGGTCACCTCCAGGATCTCCGTGCACAGGTTCGACAGGTGGACGGTCTGCCCCGGCTCGGCCGTCTGGTTGCAGGCGCGGTTGGCGGCGTCCTTGAACGTCATCCAGCCGTTGCCCGTCTCGGCGAGCGTCCGCATCATCCGCCCGTACAGCTTGCGCGCCGGGAGCTGCCGGACGAACCGTCCCGCCTTCTCCGCCGCCCGATACGCCTCGTCGAACGGGTCGCCCCACAGGTCGGCCAGCTCGGGGACCTCCTTCGGGTCGAACAGCGACCACGTCCCGTCCTGCTCGACGCGGCGCATGAACTCGTCCGGGATCCAGTTGGCCAGGTTCAGGTTGTGGGCGCGGCGCGCGTCCTCGCCCGTGTTGTCGCGCAGCTCAAGGAACTCTTCGACGTCGGCGTGCCACGGCTCCAGGTACACGCACGCGGCGCCCTTCCTGCGTCCGCCCTGGTTGACGGCCGCGACGGACGAGTCGAGCGTCCGCAGCCACGGGACGATCCCGTTGGAATGCCCGTTGGTACCGCGGATCAGCGACCCGCGCGAGCGGACCTTCGTCCAGGAGATCCCGATGCCGCCCGCGTACTTGCTGAGCCGCGCCACCTGCCCGTACCGCTCGTAGATCGACTCCAGCTCGTCGCGCGGCGAGTCGAGCAGGAAGCAGGACGAGAGCTGCGGGCGGCGGGCCGCGGAGTTGAACAGCGTCGGTGAGCTGGGCAGATACGACAGGGTGCTGAGCAGCCCGTACAGCTCGGCGGCCTCGTCCACGTCGTCGGACAGGCCGCACGCGACGCGGAGGAGGAAATGCTGCGGACGTTCCAGGACGAGCCGCGATTGCGGATGCCTCAGCAGATAGCGGTCATAGAGCGTCCGAAGTCCGAAGTACTCGAAGCGGTCGTCCGCGGACTCGTCGATGAGGGCGTTGAGCGCTGACGCGTTGGCGGCGACGAACGCGGCCGGAGCATCCGCGAGCAGACCTTCCCGATGCGAGGCGGCGACCGAGTCGGCGAACGTCCGGACCCCGGCGGACGCCGCCTCGTCCCGTATCCGCAGCCCGAGCAGCCGAGCCGCGACCTTGGAGTATCCGGGTTCGGCGGGGACCAGCGCGCTCGCCTCGCCGATCACAAGGTCGCGCAACGCCGCCGCGTCCAGCCCGGCGTCCGTTCCCGAGCGGACGGCCGCCAGCACTCGTGCCGCGTCGACGTCAGGCACCCCATCGCAGGCGACCTCGACCTCCGCGGCGACCTCCGTGAGCGCCGCCGTGCCCGGCTCCACCCGTACGGCCAGGTCCTGTGTCACGTGCTCTCCCCTCGCAGCCGCCCCGCGGACGGCATGCGAACGGGACGCGACATCACACGCCGCGCTCCGCCCCCGGCCCACCCGCGAAGCCTGGACGTGTTGGTCTGGGGGACGACCCCCAGACCCCCGAAAGGTCGGTCAGGCGATCCTCACTCCGCGGGAGCTCCGCTGCGGTCGCCTGACCTCCTACGTGCGGGCAGGTCTTCGGACTCGCGGGCAATGCACCTTCGGAAGACGAAGGCGCGTCCTACTGGCCGTCGCTTCCCAGGCCGGTGGATTCCGGCCCAGTGCGTATGACGGCGGTCGTTCCCGCTCACCGCTGCGGGGCAGTCCCGGATTCGCACCGGGTTCCCTCTTGCGACGCCCCCGCCGACCAGCGGCGGGGGCGAACCAGCACGGGATTGAACCCTACATGTAGTTGACGATCTTTGCATCACCCCAAGATGTTGGGCGTGTCGAAAGATCGCGGGGGCGACTACCCAGACGGCGGATGTGGTGGGACGATGGGTGCGCCATGTCCCCGCGTCCCCCGCAACCGGGCTTCCGAACAGCGCGCGCGGTGGTGTTCGCCACCGTGTGCGTCACGCTGGCGACCGCCGGGCACGTCCTCGCATCGGGGACCGCGATCCCCATCTGGGCGGTCCTGACGGGATTCGGCGCGGTGCTCGGCGTGACGCTCATGCTGGCGGGCCACGAACGGTCGCTGGCGACGATCCTCGGCGGCCTCCTGGGCGGCCAGTTCGCGCTGCACGCGCTCTTCACGGGCGCCACCGACCCGATCAACACGCCCGCAGCGGCGCTGCAGGACCCGGCGCAGCGCGCGGCGGCCCTGCACCAGGCGGGTGTGCACCAGACCGCCGTCCCCGACGCGGCGATGGCGGGCTCGGACATCCTGGTCCCCGTCGCGCACGCCGCCGGCGGCACGACGATGACGCTCGCGCACACCGTCGCCGCACTGATCGCGGCGTGGTGGCTGCGCCGCGGGGAGCGGGCCGCGTGGTCGCTGGCCCGGCGGGTCGCCGGGGCGGCCGACCGGCCTATCCGGCTGCTGCTCGCCCTCCTCGCCGCCGAACCCGCCGCGGCTCCGCCGCGCATCCCCGCCGTACCGGCGACGGCCGCCGTCACGGCGGTCGGCCGCACGCTGCGGCATCAGGTCGTCCGGCGGGGTCCTCCGCCGCGTTCGAGGGCGCTCCTCGCTTACTGAGCGAGCGCCGTACGTCACCGGACGCCGATTCCCGGCGCTTCCGGATTTCCCCGTACACTCGAACGGACTTTCGCCATGCTCTCTCTTTCCCATGTCCTCCCTCGGGGCGCCCGCCGGCTGGGCGCCGTCGCGGGCCTCGCCGCCGTGTCCGTGGTCGGGCTGGCCACGGCCGCGTCCGCGCACGTCACCGTCAACCCGAAGACCGCCGAGCAGGGCGGCTACACCAAGGTCGCGTTCCGCGTGCCGAACGAGCGCGACAACGCGTCCACGACCAAGCTGGTGGTGCACCTGCCGGCCGAGCATCCGCTGTCGTCGGTGTCGGTCCGTCCCGTCCCCGGCTGGACGGTGAAGGCCGAGAAGTCCAAGCTCGCGACGCCGATCAAGAACCACGGCGGCGAGCAGACCGAGGCCGTCATGAAGATCACCTGGTCCGGCGGCAAGATCGACCCCGGGACGTTCCAGGAGTTCGACGTCTCCATGGGACCGCTGCCCACGAACATCGGAGAGATGATGTTCAAGGCCGACCAGACGTACTCCAACGGCGAGGTCGTCAAGTGGGACCAGCCGCCGCCCGCCGCGGGCGCGGCCGAACCCGAGCATCCGGCGCCCGTGCTCAAGCTCGTCCCGAAGGGCCAGCAGGAAGCGGTCGGGCTGACCGCGAGCACGAAGACGAAGCCGGCCGCCGCCGCGTCCGCCGATGACGGCACCGCGCGGCTGCTCGGCGGCATCGGCATCGCGGTCGGCGCGCTCGGCCTCACGGTCGGCGGCTACGGCCTGACCCGCGCCCGGAGCCGCTCATGACCCGCGCAACGGCACGCACCACGGCGGGACGCCTCGCGGCGGCACGCCTCGCGGCCGGTTCGCTGGCCGTGGGGACGATCCTGGCGATGTCCGCGACCCCGGCCTCCGCGCACACCGCGCTGACGGCGGCCAACCCCAAGAAGGGTTCGTCGGTCGCCTCCCCGTCGCAGATCGTCCTGACCTACACGGAAACGGTGCGGCTGCCGCGCGTGATCCTCACCGACGCGTCAGGCAAGCAGCACCAGGCGGGGACGGCCAAGGCCGTCGACAACAAGGTCACGCAGCCGGTCACCGGCGCGCTGCCGAACGGGAAGTACACGGTCGGCTGGCGTGTCGTGTCGGTGGACGGCCATCCGGTGTCGGGCAGCTACAAGTTCACGGTGGAGGGCTCGTCGGCCGGTTCGGCGGCCTCGCCCGGCGCCGCGAGCTCGCAGCCCGCCGCCCCCGCCCCGTCGCCGTCGAACGCCGCGTCCTCCGAGGACTCGGGCGGCGGCTCGTCGGGCTGGCTGTGGATCGGGTTGATCGCGCTCGTCGTGGCCGCGGCGGCTGGGGCCGTGGCCTGGTTCCGCCGGTCGCCCGCGTCCGACGGCTGACCGCCTGGTTTGCGCTTCCGGTCGGGTGATTACAGGATTACAGTGATTACCCGACCGGTCGCAGCCTGGGGGTCCAATGATCGTCGAGTACATCCGCTACCGCATCGACCCGTCCGAGACGGACGACTTCGAGGCCGCCTACGCACGCGCGTCCGCCTCCCTGGCCGCCGCGCCGCAGTGCGTGGACTACGAGCTGTCCCGGTGCGTCGAGGAGCCGACGTCCTACATTCTCCGCATCGGCTGGACATCCGCGGACGACCACATGCAGGGCTTCCGCGGCGGCGAGCACTTTCCCGCCTTCTTCGCCGAGATCAAGCCGTACGTCCAGCAGATCGAGGAGATGCGGCACTACGAGCGGACGTCCGTGCGCGGCGCCGGGTCGTCCGTCCCGACGATGTACGAGTGGGCGGGCGGCGGCGAGGCGTTCGAGCGGCTCACCGAGGTGTTCTACACGAACGTGCTGAAAGACGATCTCCTCCGCCCCCTCTTCGAGCACATGAACCCCGGCCACCCGAAATGGGTGGCGCACTGGCTGGGCGAGGTCTTCCGCGGCCCGGAGCGTTACAGCCGGGAGCGCGGCGGCTACCACCACATGGTCCGGCAGCACGTCGGCAAGGCCATCACCGAACCGCAGCGGCGCCGCTGGGTGACCCTCCTCATGGACGCCGCCGACGAGGTCGGCCTCCCCGACGACCCCGAATTCCGCGCCGCGTTCACGTCCTACATCGAGTGGGGGACGCGCATCGCCCTCGCCAACTCGCAACCGGACGCGAAACCGCCCCTTGAGGCCCCGATGCCGCACTGGGGCTGGGGCGTGGCCCCGCCCTACATCCCGCCCCAGCCCTGAGAGACGGCACGCCGCGTTCGGCACCCCCGTCCGGACGTGGCCGCGGCGCCCCATCCACACCGTGCCGCCCTTCCACCCGGGAGGGCGGCACGTTCGCGTTCACCCGCCTTGACAGAAAGCGCTAGTTCACTAACACTTCCTACTCTAATAGCGAAAGGGAGTGCGTCATGGCGGTGTTCCTGAGCCGGGTGGGCCGGTTCTGCTTCCGGCGGCGCCGGCTGATCGCGCTGATCTGGGCCGGGCTGCTCGTGGTCACCGTGTCGGGAGCGGCCGCGCTGTCCGAACCGGCGCCCGACACGTTCGCCGTCCCCGGCACCGAGTCGCAGCGGGCGAACGACCTGCTCAAGGACCGGTTCCCGCAGGCCGCCACCGGCGACGCGACGGCCAGGGTCGTCTTCGCGGCCCCCGCCGGACGCTCGCTGACCGAACCCGCCAACCGCGCCTCCGTCGAGCGGGCCGTGGCCCGGATCAAGGCCGTGCCGGACGTCGCCGACGTCGCCTCCCCCTACACCCGGAACACCGTCTCCGGCGACGGCCGGATCGCCCTCGCCGAGGTCGCCTACCGCGTCCCCGAGCACGAGCTGACCGGCGCGGACCGCGACGCGCTCCGCGCGGCGGCGTCCGCTCCCGGCCTGCGCGTGGAGATGAGCGGCGACGCCGTGGCGTCCCCCGAGGAGGGCGCCGGCGAGCTGCTCGGCGTCGCCGTCGCCGCGATCGTCCTGCTGGTCACGCTCGGCTCGCTGGTGGCGGCCGGGCTGCCGCTGCTGACGGCGATCATCGGCATCGTCATCGGGCTGTCGGCCGTCAGCGCCACGAGCGCGTTCGTCGAGCTCAGCTCCGACACCCTGGCGCTCGCGCTGATGCTCGGCCTCGCCGTCGCGATCGACTACGCGCTGTTCATCATCGCCCGCTACCGCCAGGAGGTCCTGGACGGACGCACCCCCGCCGACGCGGCAGGGCACGCCACGGGCACCGCCGGATCCGCCGTCGTCTTCGCCGGGCTGACCGTCATCATCGCCCTCGCCGGGCTCGCCGTCGTGGACATCCCCGTCCTGACGCAGCTCGGGCTGGCCGCCGCGTTCACCGTGGCCGTGGCCGTCCTGATCGCGCTGACCCTCCTCCCCGCCCTCCTCGGCTTCGCGGGCCGCCGCGCCCTGACCGGCCGCCGAACCCCGCGCAACCAGCGCGCGACCGCCGGCCGGCGGTGGGGACGGTTCATCACCGCGCATCCCGTTCCCGTGCTGGTCACGGCCGTCGCGGGGCTGCTCGTCGCGGCGACGCCCGCGCTCGACCTGCGGCTCGGGCTGCCCGACGACGGCACCGCCCCGTCCGGGACGACGCAGCGCGCGGCCTACGACCTGCTCGCGGACGGCTTCGGCCCCGGCATCAACGGCCCGCTGACCCTGGTCGTCCAAGCACCGCACGGCACGAAGGCGGCGGCGGAGCGTGTCGCCAAAAGCGTCACGTCCCTGGATGGTGTGGCCGCAGTCGAACCGCCCGTCCTGAACCCGGCCGGTGACACCGCGCTGGTCGGCGTCGTCCCCGCCAGCGCGCCGACGGCCACGGCGACCGAGGACCTCATCCAGGACATCCGGGACCGGTTCCGTTCCGAGGACGGAGCCACGGTCGCCGTCACCGGCCAGACCGCGATCGACATCGACACGTCCGACAAGCTCGCCGGCGCGCTCCTCCCCTACCTGGCGGTCGTCGTCGGGCTGGCGTTCATCCTGCTCACCCTGGTGTTCCGCTCGCTCCTCGTCCCGCTGAAGGCCACCGCGGGATTCCTGCTGAGCGTCGCCGCCACGTTCGGCGCGGTCGTCGCGGTGTTCCAGTGGGGGTGGCTGAACGGCCCGCTCGGCGTCCACGCGTCCGGCATCATCGTCAACCTGCTGCCGATCATGCTGATCGGCATGGTGTTCGGGATCGCCATGGACTACCAGGTCTTCCTCGTCACCCGGATGCGCGAGGAGCACGCCCGCGGCGCCGACCCCGTCGACGCGGCCGTCACCGGCGTCGCGCACGGCGCCCGCGTCGTCACGGCCGCCGCCATCATCATGATCGCGGTGTTCGCCGGGTTCGTCCTCTCCGAGACCCCGATGGTGCAGTCGTTCGGCTTCGCCCTCGCCGCCGCGGTGTTCTTCGACGCGTTCATCGTCCGGATGACGATCGTCCCCGCCGTGATGGCGCTGCTCGGCCGCGCCGGCTGGTGGCTGCCCGCCCGCCTCGACCGCGTCCTGCCGCACCTGGACGTGGAGGGCGCGCCGCCGCCGGAACCGGTGACAGTAGGCTCCACACCGGAGGCACGCTGACGAGAGGCAAGGGGATGGCGCCGAAGCAGGGCCTGCGCGAGCTGAAGAAGGCGAGGACCCGGGCCGCGATCCAGCGGGAGGCGCTGCGCCTCTTCCGCGAGCGCGGCTACGAGGCCACCACGGTCGAGCAGGTCGCGCAGGCCGCCGAGGTCGCGCACACCACCGTCTTCCGCTACTTCCCCACCAAAGAGGACCTCGTCATCAGCGACGACGCCGACCCGCTGTTCTTCGCGGCGATCCGCGCGCAGCCGCCCGGGCTGTCCCCCGTCCAGGCGCTCCGCGCCGCCATGCGGGAGGTCCTCGGCGGCTTCTCCGCCGAAGACCTCGCCGCGGGCCACGACCGGACCGTCCTCATCCTGTCCGTCCCCGCGCTCCGCGGCGTGGCGTTCGGCAACTTCATCGACACCATGCGCACGGTCACCGCCATCCTCGCCGAACGCACCGGCCGCCCCGCCGACGACGTCGCCGTCCGCACGTTCACGAGCGCCGCCTTCGGCATCATGCTCGACGTGATGCTCCGCTGGTCGGACGACCCGTCCCTGGACCTCGTGAAGACCCTGGACGACGCCGTCGCCACCCTCGAACCCGCCCCGTAGGTCAGAGCGGGCACTCGCCGTGGTGCGTCGGGCCTGTCGTGTAGAGGAGCTTTTTGGCGAGGATCTCGGCGGCGAGACTCCTGCCCATCGCCAGCCCCGCCTCATTGCTGAACTGGAAATGGCTGCCGCCGACGACGCGGGACCGTCCGGCATCGGCGGCGGCTTCGGAAAAGCTCTCGAAGGTGCGCCGCATGGGCTGACCCGTGGACGGATCGATCGGGGACGAGTCCGTCACGTGGCTGAAAGTGATGCGGTCAGCGCAGAAGAAGCCCGCCAGGACCGCGGCAGCGGCGGCGCTGAACGAGCTGTGCCCGGAAACGTATTCGGGTGTTCCGCCTGCGCTGCCCGCTCGCGCTGTCCAGCCGGTGTCCTTTTCGGTGTGAGGGTTTCCGTCTGTGTCGGCCTGCTGGATCGCCGTCTCCGGCCGCCAATGCCGATGGACGAACTTGGTGCGCACGGTCGGGATCGAGGCGTCCGCCAGAGCGACGCTCAGCAGGGCCGCCAGCCGCGCCTTGTCGGGAAGGGAGCGTTTCGCGGCCACCTCCAGCGCGATCTTCAGCCATTCGCCGGGCGGCTGCGCCGACCCCGCCGGCAGCGACCAGTACTGGTAGTGCGCGAGCTTGGCCGGGTCCGCGATCCTCGCGGACCCGGCCAGCTTGACCTCGGCGAACGCCGCCGCGTAGTCGAGGCCCGCGAGCGCAGGCGGGCCGGGGGCGACGTAGCGTCCGGCGTCGGCGATCCCGAACGGGATCATGGCGCGGTACTGGACGCCCGACCACGCGAGCGGGAACACCCCGGGCCCGGTGCCGCCCGGCTGGGTCTCGACCGGACGCGACCCGTCCCCGTCCCGGATATCGGCGACGTGCTCGCCCACGGCCTGGCCCCACGTCCGTCCGGCGGACACGCCCGGCCCGTCACCGAGTTCGGCGAGGTCGGCGGCCAGCTGCTCGTTGAAGCGGGCGGTGCGATCCGGATACAGGCGGCTGAGCACCACATGGGCCGCGGCCACCGCCGCCGCCTGCCGGTCGGCGTGGCGCGGAGCACCGTCCGGCGATCTCAGCAGGTGCGCCCGGTCACGGCGGTCGCGCTGCACCGCTATCCCGTTGACCGCGTCGTAGACGGCCGCGTTCACCATCGCGTACGACCGGGCCGCGTCGGCGTCACTCGCGCGGGTAGCGCGCACCGCCTCTAGGGCCAGGCCGTTCCAGGTGGCGACCGGCTCGACGTCGGGCGCGTGCCGTCCGGCCGCCGAAGCCGGAATCACGGCACCGGTACCTCCCACCACCGAGAACACCACGAACAGGAAGATGAGCTTCTTCATGACGTCCTGCCTCTTCGCCAGATGCAGATGGGTCAGACCAGCCGGATGTGGGTGCGGGCGATTCGTCCCGACGTCATCCCCACGGCCAGGACGGTGTAGCGGCCCTGGGACGACTGCTGGCGTATCGTCGCGGTCGCCTCGCCGTCCCTTTTCATGGTGACGATGGCGAGCGGGTCGGCCGGGGAGCCCGCCAGCATGAACCAGACCTTCTCACCGGGCGAGAAACCCGACACCAGCACCGTCGAGTCGGCACCGGCCAGCTGCGTCGGGGACGTCCGCATGGACGCGGTCGTCGACGGCGGCTCGCCGGACGGTTCCGTATCGCCGAACAGGCCGTAGCCGAAAAGGCTCGCGCAGAACACCCCGACCACGACCAGTGCGGCGACGACGACGGTGATGAGTCCGCAGCTCGCCAGCCTGGCCCGCCGTCCGGTCCGCGCCGGGAGGGCCCCGCCCGGGCCGGGAGGCCCGGCGCCCGGACCCGCGCCGGGGCCGATACCGCCCGGATCGGCGTCGTCGTCCGGGTCGGAGCCGGTCATGCTGCCGAGGACGAGAAGGCGCATCCGTTCCTCACCGTCGAAATAGGCCGCGTCGTCGGCCGCACCGGCGAGCCGGGCCGCGTCGCCGCCGAGGGACAGGACCCGTCCCCAGGCCCCCCACCAGAGCGTGACGCCGAGCGCCGGGGCCGCCGCCCGCGCGAGGGCGCAGGCGTTGACGTGCGCGCCGACGCGGACGGCGTCCGCCAGCACCGCGATGATGACGGCGGCGGATTCGGCGACCTGGCTCGGCGGGACGTCGGCGACCCACCGCGTGAGCGTATGGACGTAGTCGGCCGGCGAACGATCCGCACCGGTCACCGGCATGCCGGGCGCGAAGGCGGCGACATAGCCGGGACCGGCCCGCTGCGCGAGCCGCGTCCACAGCAGGGCGTTGAGCGCCTTGCGGCCGTCGCCCACCTCGGCCAGCCTGATCAGCAGGCCCGGCGGCACCGGCACGCCGTGCAGCACGCACAGCACGCGGAGCACGGCGCGGACTTCCGGGTCCGCCGAGTGCCACAGGGTGCGGACGGCGTCGTCCGGGCGGGCGGGCAACGCGGCCGCCGCTCCCGTTCGCGCCGCGGCGACGGCCTGGAGCAGGGCCAGGGGATTTCCCCGGCTGGCCCGGCAGAGCTTCCGCGCCGCCGCGGCGTCCCCGTGCCATACCCGGTCGCCCAGTTCGGCGTCGAGCAGCGCCCGCGACGCCCCTTCCGGCAGCCCGCGCAGCTCCAGCAACCGGCCCCGTTTCCAGTCGATCCGGTCCCGCGCGATGATGATCATCGCCCCGCCGGACACGAGGTCGGCGAGCGCCTCGGCGTCCTCCGCGGAACCGGCGAAATCGTCCACGACGACCAGGGCGCCGACCGTGCTCATCAGGCTGCGCAGCCGCTCGGGCCCGGGCCGGTGGTCATCCGCGTCGTAGCAGCGGCGGAACAGGGCGTGGACGACGTCGTCAGCGCCCATCCCCGCGGCGGACATCGACACGACGTCCGCTCCCGCCGCGACCCGCTGCCCGGCGAAGAACCGCAGCAGCGCCGACTTGCCCACGCCCGGCGGCCCGCACACCAGCACCGATTCCCCCGCGTCGAGCCATGCCGCCAGCCGGGCCAGTTCCTCGTACCTGCCGACCAGCGGACGGTCGGTGCCGGGCGGCGCCCCGCAGTCCGGCCGGGGGACGCGCCGTCGTACCCGGGAAGCGGATCTGGTCCGCACCGCGACGACGGTTCCCTGCCGGCGGATCTCCACTTCGTGGTCGCCCACCATGACGCGCCCGTGAACGTTCCCGTCCGGTCCGGCATCCGGTGGGGAGGGAAAGTAGCCCCACGCCTGAAAGTCGTTCTCACCGGGAAGGCGCATGGGTTGGAAATCGTCCACGTCCATCAATTCGGAGTAATGCCTGATGACGTTCTCGTACATGTAGGCCGAAGTGACCAGGCCGTATTCTCCGGACACCGCGCCGGTGGCCGGGCGGGCGGTGCAGTCCAGCAACCGGTAGAGCAGTTCGAGCGACAGGCCGGTCGCGCCCGCCTCGTCATAATGGACGGTTCCCTGGTGGACGGCCATCCGGATACCGAGCTGGGCCAGGTCGCTGGAAAGCCGATTATGCCGCCGGAGGCTGGAGCGCGTCCCGTGGATGAGAGCGTTCGCCAGCAATTCGGGCATCACGTCGGGCGGAAAGAGGATGAGGAGGCCGTCGCCGCGGTCAAAGGAACGGCAGGCCGCCCAGCCGATTCCCACCCTGTCGAACGAATCCCGCATGATCTGGTAAAGGGAGTCGCGGACGTATCGGAGCAGCCCGTCCCCGCTGCGCATTTCCTCGTCATGACCGGCGCTGAACGCACGGGCGGCGACCATCGGGCAATGGACGATCCCCCTGGACGGCCACAAACGCCGGCGCGGCCACGACCCGGCCGGACGGGCGACGTCCGTCTCGTCGTCCACGAGCTCGACGTCGTGCGCGGCCTCGTCGCCTGGAGGCGGCGCGGGCGGTCCCGGCGGCTCGGGCGAGGTGAAGCACGGGGACGACGCGCGCGAGGTGACGGTCACCGGCAGCTTGAGGGGCGCGGCCGCGGGAACCGGAGGGGGCTTGTACACCTCCAGTTCGCTTCCCGCCGGTGCGCCGACCGCTCGCATCACCGCGCTTCCGAGGTGCGGAGGCAGGCCGATGGCGGACTGGACGAGCCGGGCGTTCTCCTGAGCTTCCTGGGCCTCCTGGGCGCCCGCGATCCGACCGCTGGCGTGCGCCTCGGCGAGTTCGATGATCCTGTCGGCCTCGTCGCGCGCATCCTCCAGGACCTGCTCCGCGTCCTCCAGAACCTGCTCCGCGTCCGCCCGGATACGCTCGGCCTCCTGCCTTGACTCGGTGAGTTCCCTGGCCGCCTTGCGGATTCCCTTGTCCTCGTAGTCCTCCGCCTTCTCCCGGGCGGCCCGCTCGATGGCGGCGGCCCACTCCCGCGCCGCGGCCCTGATGTCCTCGGCCTCGCACTGCGCGTCGTCCAGGATCTGCTTGGCCTCCCGCTGCGCGGCCGCCCGGATCCGGGCCGCCTCCTCGCGCGCCGCCGCCTCGATCTCCTCCGCGGCCCGCCACACCGCGGTGGCGTCGGAGCATTCGTCCGGTTCCGCGAGCGCGGGGAGGTCCAGGTCGCCGGACGCGGCGTCCCGTTCCGGGACGTGCTCGCCGGCGTCGTCCAGCGGGATGTCCGGGCCGTGGGTCTCGGCCTCGGGGAACTCGCCGCCGGTGAGCCTGCGGAGGCGGCGTTCCACCTCCTCGTCGGGGAGCAGGAGCTGGTTCGCTTCGTCCATCAGGTTGAGGAAGTCGGCCAGGATCTGCTCTAGGGGCTCCTCCGGCTCAGGCGGTTGCTGAGGAGGCGGGTCATTGGTCATCGAGCTTCCTCCCATCGGGTCCTGTCGAGTTCTGGACCCGGCGTTCCATCTCCAGTTCGAGTCGCTGTTGGTCCTGAAGGAGCTTTCTCAGCCCCGCTTTCGCAAGTTGCAGGTTCTTGCGTATGGCGACTTGTGACTTCTCCAGTTCGGCGGCCGCCTCGGCGGTGCTCATCCGGTGGATCAGAATCAGTCTGGCGGTGTCGCGCTGAGCCGGAGGAAGAGTTCCGATGATCTGTTCGAGCCATTGGTTGTCCTCCAACTCGCACATCAGCGCGTCCGGCTGCGCCTCCGGACGCTCGTGCCCGCCTTTGATCGCACGCGCCACCTCCTCGCGGTCATGCTGCCGCTGCTTTATGAAGTTGCTCTTGACGGCACGGCCGGCGTAGGCCAGCGGAAAACGAATGTCGACCCAGCGCCGGAGAACCTCCAGCATGGCCTTCCCGACCGCGTCCTCCGCCTCCTCCCAGGTGGCCCCCAATGCCATCGCCAGAGCGATCAACGACCTGTAATGGTCGCGATAGAACTGGCCGAATCCGGCTGGGGCGGGCGCCCGTTGAGCCGGTACCGCGGCTCGGTCAGTCTCCGATTGCCCCACGAGCGCGCTCCCATCGTCACCGTGGTCGCCTCCTTCGGAGAGGAGGTCCGCGAACAACCCGGAGTGTGAAGTCGGACCGCGAAGTTTTTTGTGTCCGGTCTGACATTCACGAATGACCGGTCCCGGCGGACCTAGGAGGCATAGGCCCATCCCCGACTTCCCCCGGGAGCACCGCCATGGACCGCACGCCTTCTCACCGGCACTCCGCCGTCCGCACCACGATCCGCACCGTGATCCGCGCGGCCGACCGCTTGCTGCGCCGCGGCCGCCTGCGGAAATTGCGAAAGCGCGCGATATTGCCGCTGCTGGCGGCGTCGGCCCTGGCGCTGACGGCCGCCGCCGTGGGGCTGGCGGCCCACCCGGAGGCGGCCGCCGCGCTCAGCGCGCTCACCACGGTCTACATCGCCGTCGTGAGCACCCAGCGCATGCGGGAGGAGCGCTCCAACCCACGTCCACCGCAGAGCGAGGCACGGCAGGACGCCGCCGAACGCCGGGTCGCCGGTGACCGGGAGACCGTCCGGAGCGTCCCGTGTGACGGAGACACCCCGACCCCGGGCGACCGCACCCTGCGGGGCGAGCCCGACCTCGGGACGGCGCCGTCCCTCGACCCGATCGAGCGGATCAGGCCGGACGCCGAGCCGCGCACCGAACGCACCCGCTTCCGCGAAGACACCCGATTCCACGACGAGCCGACCCCCGCCCGGCGGCGGCGGCGTGCCCGCCCCGCCGGAGAGGAGTGACCGGATTAAAAAGCAACCACTGGTTGCGCATCGAGGTCCGCCCAGGTTACGGTGGTCATGCAACCAGAGGTTGCGGATTATCACGGAGCGAGGAGACCGGTTGTGAGCATCGAGCACGAGATCCTGATCGAGGCACCGGTGGACGTGGTCTGGCGGACGGTGACGGAGCCCGAGCAGATCGCCCAGTGGTTCAGCGACAAGGCGGAGATCGACCTGCGGGCGGACGGCGACGGCACGCTGACCTGGGTCGACAAGGAGACGGCCGCGCAGGAGCAGGTGAACCTCGTCGTCGCGGCCGTCGAACCGCCGCACCGGTTCGCCTACCGCTGGGGCAATCCCGAAGGCACCCGGCCGGAGAAGGGCAACTCGACGCTGGTCGAGTTCAGGCTCGTCCCGGACGGCGACCGCACCCTGCTGCGCGTGACCGAGACCGGCCTGGACGAGACCGGCTGGACGGACGAGCGCAAGACCTTCTACACCGACGACCACAACGAGGGCTGGTCCAAGCACCTCGCCGACCTGGCCACGTACGCGGCGACCGGGGTCTCGCCCAAGTGACCGAGCATGACGAGGAGCTGCTGGCGGCGGTCGCGGAGCCGAGCCGCCGCCGGCTCCTCGACGTGCTGCTCGCCAAGGGCGAGGCGACGCCCACGGCACTCGCCGGTGACCTGCCGTTCACGCGGCAGGCCGTCGCGAAGCACCTGGCCGTCCTGCAACGGGCCGGGCTGGTCACGGCACGCCGCGACGGCCGGGAAGTGCGGTACACCGTCCACCCCGGGCGCCTGGACGAAGCGGCCCGCGCCATGGCGGACGTGGCCGCCCGCTGGGACGCCCGCCTCAGCCGGATCAAGGCGATCGCCGAGACCGCCCACCGCGAGTCCCAACGCGAACCGCAGCCCGCGATCCAACAGGACGACCACGCCTGACGGGCAAAGCAGCGCGGATGGTCCCCTCGTCTGTCTGTCATGGTTTCTGCGTGGTCGAGATGATCGGGCGTTACCGGCTTGTTCGTCAGTTGGGCCGTGGCGGAATGGGGACGGTGTGGCTCGCCGAAGACGGCGGCGGACAGCGTGTCGCGGTAAAGGTCATCAACGACGAACTGGCACGCGAGCCCGAGTTCCGCGAGCGGTTCCGGCAGGAGGTGGAGGCGGCACGGCGAGTCCGGCGGTTCTGCACGGCGCCCGTCCTGGACGCCGGTCTCGACCAGAACCCGCTGTGGGTGGCCACCGACTTCATCGACGGCCCGACCGTCCAGGAGGCGGTCTCCGCCCACGGCCCGCTCCGCGGAGCCGATCTCGACGCGCTCGCGGTCGGTATCGCGACGGCCCTGACCGCCATTCACCAGGCCAGGTTGATCCATCGGGACCTCAAACCGTCGCGGTCGGCGCCGTCGCGCTGGCCCTCGCCGCGTCCAACGGAGATGCCGGGGCGGGAAGCGGGGGCCGTGCCGCGACGGCAAGCTCGCCCGCCACCAGCACCACACCCTCGGCATCACCCACGAGCCCGCAACCGGCCAGCGCGTCCGCACCCAACACCCAGCCCAGCACGCAGCCCACTGCGCAATCGCCACTTTCGAGCCCGGGCCCGATCACCAACGCCGCCAGCGGACTCTGCATCGACACCGACGGCCCCCAGGGACCCGGCGTCCAAGTGCAAGTCCGAAAGTGCGCCAACTTCAGCGGCCAGGAATGGCGCTATGACCAGACAACTCACCACCTCGCCAACCCACCCAGCGGACTGTGCCTGGACACGGCCGGCCCCCCGCCAACTACGTCGGTCTGGTGCTCAACCCCTGCGGCAACCACACCGGCCAAGGCTGGCACGGGTGACCTGATCGAGC
The DNA here is from genome assembly GCF_004348735.1 of Actinomadura sp. KC06. GTDB lineage: Bacteria > Actinomycetota > Actinomycetes > Streptosporangiales > Streptosporangiaceae > Spirillospora. The sequence goes on along the minus strand of NZ_SMKT01000111.1, from coordinate 6,870 downwards.
CCGATCGTGACTGATCGTGCGTCGCGCCGAGGGGTAGGACTCCTCCGACTACCCCCGTTCGGGGGTGGCGTAGGTCACTTGCCATGACGAACGATCCTTCTACCGGGTGTCCGTGCGGCTACGAGGAGAGACCATGCCCGCAGTCGAGTTCCGTGCGGCGCGCGACTTCCTGCTCGCGCATCGCGACGACTACGCGACCGCGTACGAGAAGTTCCGCTGGCCCGTCCTGACCGGGTTCAACTGGGCGCTGGACTGGTTCGACAAGATCGCCGAGAGCAACGACTCGCCCGCGCTGTGGATCGTGGAAGAGGACGGCTCCGAGGCGCGGTACTCGTTCTCGCAGATGTCGCGGCGGTCGAACCAGGTGGCGAACCTGCTGCGGCGGTCGGGCGTGCGGCGGGGCGACCGGATCATCCTGATGCTCGGCAACCAGGTCGAGCTGTGGGAGACGGTGCTGGCCGCGATGAAGCTCGGCGCGGTGCTGATCCCCTGTACGCCGCTGCTGGGCACGGCCGATCTCCAAGACCGGCTGATTCGCGGGAAGGCGCGCCATGTCGTGGTGGGCTCGGCGGACACCGGGAAGTTCGACGGCGTCCAGGGCGAGTTCACGAAGATCGCCGTGGGTGAGCCGGTGGACGGGTGGGTGCGGTACGCCGACGCCTACGAGGACGCGGAATCGTTGACGCCGTACGGCCTCACCATGTCGCAGGACACCCTGCTGCTGTACTTCACGTCCGGGACGACCGCGAAGCCGAAACTGGTCGAGCACACGCACGCGTCCTATCCGGCCGGGCACCTGTCGACGATGTACTGGATCGGGCTGCGGCCGGGGGACGTCCACCTGAACATCTCGTCGCCGGGCTGGGCGAAGCACGCGTGGAGCAACGTCTTCGCGCCCTGGGACGCGGAAGCGTGCGTGTTCATCTTCAACTACACGCGCTTCGACGAGGACCGACTGCTCGACACCCTCGAACGCTGCGGCGTCACGAGCTTCTGCGCGCCGCCGACCGTGTGGCGGATGCTGATCCAGTCCGACCTGGGACGGCTCGCGAACCCGCCCCGCGAGGTCGTCGCCGCCGGTGAGCCGCTCAATCCCGAGGTGATCGAGCGCGTGAAGGACGCGTGGGGCCGGACGATCCGCGACGGCTTCGGGCAGACGGAGACGACCGTGCAGATCGCCAACACGCCGGGGCAGCCGGTCAAGCCGGGTTCGATGGGACGTCCGGTGCCGGGCTACCAGGTCGTGCTGATCGATCCGGTCACCGGGGAGCCGGGCGACGAGGGCGAGATCTGCCTCGACCTGGAGGACCGCCCGCTCGGGCTGATGACCGGCTACCACGGCGACGACGCGCGCACGGACGAGGCGATGGCGGGCGGCTACTACCACACCGGCGACATCGGCTCCCGGGACGAGGACGGATACATCACCTACGTCGGACGCTCCGACGACGTGTTCAAGGCGTCCGACTACAAGATCTCGCCGTTCGAGCTGGAGAGCGTGCTGATCGAGCACGACGCGGTCGCGGAGGCCGCCGTGGTGCCGTCGCCCGACCCGGTCAGGGCGGCCGTGCCGAAGGCGTACGTGACGCTCGCCGCCGGATGGGAGCCGGACGCGGCCACGGCGAAGGCGATCTTCGAGCACAGCCGGGCGCAGCTGTCGCCGTACAAGCGGATCCGGCTGCTGGAGTTCGGCGCGCTCCCGAAGACGATCTCCGGGAAGATCCGCCGCGTCGAGCTGCGGACGAGCGAAATCGACAAGCATCCCGGCGCGGACGACCGTCCGGAGGGCGAATTCCGCGAGGAGGATCTGCGATGACCCTCTCCTACGCGTCGGGCGTGTCCAGCACGCCGCTGCTCGGCGACACCATCGGCGCGAACCTCGCCAAGACGGTCGCGGCCTTCGCCGATCGCGACGCGCTGGTGGAGCGGGCGTCCGGCCGCCGCTGGACGTACGAGCAGCTCGCCGACGACGTGGACGCCGTCGCGCTCGGCCTGCGCGACCTCGGCGTCGTCAAGGGCGACCGGGTCGGGATCTGGTCGCCGAACTGCGCGGAATGGATGCTCGTCCAGTACGCGACGGCCAAGCTCGGCGCGATTCTCGTGAACATCAACCCGGCGTACCGGGTGCACGAGCTGGAGTTCGTCCTCAACCAGGCCGGGATCAGGACGCTGGTGTCGGCGCCCGCGTTCAAGACGTCCGACTACGCGGCGATGATCGACGAGGTCAGGCCGAAGTGCGCGGCACTGCGGGACGTCGTCCTGCTCGGCACGCCGCGGTGGGACGCGCTGATGGAGGCGGGCCGCGCCGAGGACCCGGCGGTCCTCACCGAGATCGGCCGGACGCTCACCGCCGACGACCCGATCAACATCCAGTACACGTCCGGGACGACGGGCTTCCCCAAGGGCGCGACGCTCTCGCACCACAACATCCTGAACAACGGCTTCTTCGTCGGCGAACTGTGCGCCTACGACGAAGAAGACCGCGTCTGTGTGCCCGTGCCCTTCTACCACTGCTTCGGCATGGTGATGGGCAACCTCGCGGCGACCAGCCACGGCGCGTGCGTCGTGATCCCGGCTCCGGCGTTCGACCCGAAGGCGACGCTGGACGCCGTCGCCGCCGAGCGGTGCACGTCGCTGTACGGGGTGCCGACGATGTTCATCGCCGTCCTGAACGAGCCGTCGCTCGACGACCTCGACCTCTCCAGCCTCCGCACCGGGATCATGGCGGGCTCACCGTGCCCCGTCGAGGTGATGAAGCAGGTCATCGACCGGCTCGGGATGGGCGAGGTCGCGATCTGCTACGGCATGACGGAAACGTCCCCGGTCTCGACGCAGACCCGCGCCGGCGACTCGCTCGACCGCCGCGTCTCCACGGTCGGACGCGTCCAGCCGCACCTGGAGATCAAGGTGATCGACCCGGAGACGGGCGTCACCGTCCCGCGCGGCACGCCAGGCGAGTTCTGCACGCGCGGCTACTCGGTGATGCTCGGCTACTGGGACGAGCCGGAGAAGACGGCCGAGGCGATCGACGCGGCCCGCTGGATGCACACCGGCGACCTCGCCGTGATGGACGACGACGGCTACGTCAGCATCACCGGCCGGATCAAGGACATGGTGATCCGCGGCGGCGAGAACATCTACCCGCGCGAGATCGAGGAGTTCCTCTACACCCATCCCGACATCGTGGACGCGCAGGTCATCGGCGTCCCGGACGAGAAGTACGGCGAGGAGCTGATGGCCTGGGTGCGCCTCCGCGAGGGCGTCCCGGACCTCACGGCCGGGGCCCTCCGCGCGTTCTGCGAGGGCAAGCTCGCCCACTTCAAGATCCCGCGCTACGTGCACGTCGTGGACGAGTTCCCCATGACGGTCACCGGGAAGATCCGCAAGGTGCAGATGCGGGCGGAGGCCGTCGACATCCTGGGCCTCGGCGACGCCTAGGACCCGCCCGCATTGCTTTCTGCGTGAAGGGCTTTCGAGACGCCGTCTCACCGGGCATGCTCGGGGCATGGGTGCAGTGACGCGTGATGACGCGGGCGCCGTCCGGTCGGCGGTGCTCGCCCTGCACCGGACGACCGGCCTTCCCGTGGTGTTCGGCGGCGCCGTGTCCGGGAGCGCCTCGGGCGGCGGCCACGACCGGCTCCACATCACCGAGCTCGTCGGCAACACGACCGATTCGCTGAACGGCCTCGTCGTCCGCCACGGCAACGGGCTCGGCGGCAAGGCGATGGCGATGGCGCGCCCGCTGTGGGTGAGCAACTACCCGTGCTCGGCCTCGATCAGCCACGACTACGACAAGCCCGTCGAACGTGAGGGCCTGCTGTCGATCCTCGCGGTGCCGATCGTCGTCCGGCGGCGGGTCCGCGGCGTCCTGTACGGCGCGCTGCGCGAACCGCTGTCGCTCGCCGACCGCGTCGTGGGCGCCGCCGTCCAGGCCGCCCGCGACCTCGAGCAGGACATCGCCGTCCAGGACAGGGCGGACGAGGCGCTCGCCCGCGCACGTCCGGCCGTCCCGGAATCGGCGGCGCGCTGGGAGGAGGTCAGGGCCGTCCACGCGGAACTGCGCGCCCTGGCCGAGCGGATCGAGGACGCACCGACCCGCGACCGCCTCCGCGAGGCCTCACTCCGCCTGGCCGCCGCCGGACTGAACGAACCGACCGGCTCCCCCCGCCCCGTCCTGTCCCCGCGCGAACTGGACGTTCTTTCCTACGTCGCCCTCGGCTGCACCAACGCGGAGGCCGCCGAACGCCTGGGCCTGCTCCCCGAAACAGTCAAAAGCTACCTACGCTCAGCAATGCGCAAACTCGACTCCCACACCCGCCTGGAAGCCGTAACCACCGCCCGCCGCACCGGCCTGCTGCCCTAGCCGACCGGGCACCACAGGGCGGATGGAACCGCGGGGCCGCGCGGTTCTTCCTTCCTCGCAATCGGGCCCGGCGACGGGGTCAGCGTTGCGTGTGGATGCGCGTCGTCCAGTGCAGATCGGCCCCCGTGGCGCACTGCCTGGACGGAGCGCTCATCACACGCCGGCTGCGCCGGGCCGTGATCGCTCGGCCGTCCCGCCCGCTCCAGGGACGGGGACGTCCGTCCCCCGATATGCACTGAAAACCGTAACATCTCGGCGAACAACAATGTTCGTAGTATTCGTCGTAAACGGGTTTCCTCGGCTGGCACGAACACGTTGGTAGCTTGTCCGTGTGGACTCCGACGGCTTCCCCTCGCTGCCGCGCGGGCGTCATCACCTCACCCGCGCACAGGTCTCGGCCTCCCAGCGGGAACGCATGCTGCAGGGCATGACACAGGCCGTCGGGGAGAAGGGCTACGCCCGGACCACCGTCGCCGACGTGCTGAAGCGGGCGCACGTGTCGCGCGAGACGTTCTACGAGCATTTCGCCGACAAGCAGGCGTGCTTCCTCGCCGCGTACCAGGCCGCCGCCGAACGCATCGAAGGCGTCGTCACGGAGGCGCTCTCGGCGTCCGGCGAGCCGGTGATGGGACGGCTCGAACAGGCCCTGTACGCCTATCTGCGGGAGCTGTCGGCGGACGGCGGCGCCGCGCGCATGTTCCTGCTGGAGATCTACGCGGCGGGCCCGGCGGCGACGGCGCTGCGGTACACCGTCCAGCGCGGGTTCGTCGAGGTCGTCGTCGGGCTGCTGGTGGAGGACGAGCGGTTCCGCACCCTGCCGGATCCGGAGTTCGCCTGCGAGATGCTCATCGGCGGGGTGGCGTCCCTGGTGACCGGCATGGTCGCGATGGGCCAGCACGCCTCGCTCCCGAGGCTGTGCACGCCGATCCTGGCCCACTTCAGGTCGCTCCTCGACCGGTGAAAAATGGCGGTGACCGGCGGGGCCGCCGCGCGCAGGCCCCGCCGGTCGGCACCTGTCAGATGAAGATGCTCAGCCCGGCCGCCATTGCGAAGCCGACGATCGACAGGATCGTCTCCAGGACCGTCCACGTCTTGATGGTGTCGCGCACGGACATGTTGAAGTAGCGGGAGATGATCCAGAACCCGCCGTCGTTGACGTGCGAGGCGATGATGGAGCCCGCGGAGATCGCGATGGCGATCAGCGCGATGTGCGGGTCGGAGTAGTCCTCGGCCTTCACCAGCGGCGCGACGATGCCGCCGGTGGTGACGATCGCGACGGTCGCCGAGCCCTGCGCGACCCGGAGCCCGCAGGCGATCAGGTAGGCGAGCACGATCACCGGCAGGCCCGCGTCCGACATGGTGCCGGCGAGGGCCTTGCCGACCCCGGTCGCCGACACGACCGCGCCGAAGAACGCGCCGCCGCCGATGACCAGCAGGATCATGCCGATCGGACGGAGCGACCTGGCGGCGAGGTCGGACAGCTCCGCGGTCGAGATGCCGCGCCGGATGCCCAGCAGGTACATCGCGAGCAGGACGGCGAGGGTGAGGGCGACGACGGGGTTGCCGATGAACGTCAGGGTGGGCAGCGCGGGGCTGTCCTCCCACCACACGGTGCTGAACGTGGCGAGCAGGATCAGCACGAGCGGCACCGCGATGATCAGCCCGACGAGGGCGAGGGACGGTTCCGGTTCCGGCTCTGCGTCCTCTTGCTCTAGTTCGACCTTGTCCTTCTCGGCGACGATGTACTCGTCCGGCACCTCGATGAAGACGCGCTTGCCGATCCAGGCGCCCCACGCGACGCCCGCGACGAGGAACGCGGGGATGCCGCAGACCAGGCCGAAGATGATGAGCCAGCCGAGCGGGACTTCGAGGAGCCCGGCGACGGCCACCGCGCCGGGGTGCGGCGGCAGGAACGCGTGCGTCATCGACAGCCCGGCGAGCAGCGGCATCGCGTACAGGACGAGGGAGCGCCCGCCCCGCCTGGCGGTGATGTAGACGAGCGGCGCGAGGACGAAGATGCCGACGTCGAAGAAGACCGGGATCCCGAAGATGAGCCCGGCGAGGCCCATCGCGAGCGGCGCGCCGCGTTCGCCGGCGACGCTCAGCAGCCGCCGGGTGAGGACGTCGGCGCCTCCGGACCGCTCCAGGATCGCGCCGAGGATGGTGCCGAGCCCGACGATCGGCGCGATGTGCCCGAGGAGCCCGCCGAAGCCCTTCTCCAGCACGGACTCCTTGGAGCTGAGCGCGGTGCCGACGATCTCCTCGACGCTCAGCCCGGCGACCAGCGCGAGGGCCAGGCCGGAGACGAGCAGCGCGATGAACGGTTCCAGCTTGACCTTGATGATGAGGAACAGCAGGACCGCGATGGACACGGCGCACAGCGTCAGCAGCCCGCCCGTCTCTTCTTGCAGCCAATGGACCATTGACGTGACCCTCTCGGTGAATGGGGGTTGGGGGATGCCGAGGGTGATGGGCGTTAGGCGTCAGGCGGGGTGATCGGCGGGGTG
>NZ_SMKT01000110.1 GCF_004348735.1 Actinomadura sp. KC06 | reverse complement strand
GCCCCTCCCTGCCCCGGCGGGCCGGCCGGGCGCTGACACCGCTGCTGTGGCTCGGCCCGTCCCTCGCGCTGATCTCCGTCGTCGTGCTGTGGCCCGTCATCGAGATGGTCCGCACGTCGCTGCAGGACATCACGTCGTCCGGCGTGACGGTCGGCTACCGCGGCATCGGCAACTACCGCGACCTGTTCGATGAGGACGACCTGATCCCCGTCGTGCTCCGGACGCTGCTGTGGGTCGGCGGCATCGTGATCGTCACGATGGCCCTGTCGCTCGCGCTCGGCCAGCTGCTGAACGCCCGCTTCCCGGGCCGCCGCGCCGTCCGCTGGGCCGTCGTCGTCCCGTGGGCCGCGTCGGTGCTGATGACGGCGCTGATCTGGAAATGGATGCTGGACAATTACTCGGGCTTCGTCAACCGCGTCCTGCTCGACCTGCACCTGATCGACAAGCCGGTGAACTGGCTCGCGCACCCCACCCAGGCGATGCTGTGGATGATGTGGGTCGCGGTGTTCGTCTCGCTGCCGTTCACATCATTCGTGATCCTCGCCGGCCTCCAGACGATCCCGTCGGACGTGTACGAGGCGGCCCGCGTGGACGGCGCCGGAGCATTCCGCACCTATTTCGGCATCACGCTCCCGCTCCTGCGCCCCGCCATTCTCATCGCGTCGATCATCAATGTCATCAATGTGTTCAACAGCTTCCCGATCATCTGGGCGATGACGGGCGGCGGGCCGGGCCATGACACCGACACCACCACCACGTTCATGTACAAGCTGGCCTTCTACGACCAGAACGTCGGCGAGTCCGGCGCGATGGCCGTCGTCAATTTCGTCCTGATCCTCGTCATGGTGCTGATGTATCTACGCGCCGCCCGCTGGCGCGAGGAGGTCCGATGACCCGCCGGATCGTCCTAGCCGGGGTCGGCTGGCTGGTCGCGCTAGCGTTCCTGCTCCCCTATCTCCAAATGTTCATCACCGCGCTAAAGCCCGAGCGCGAGCTGACCGCCTCACCCGGCACCTACCTGCCATCACATTGGACGTGGTCGAATTTCATCGACGTCTGGTCGGCCGCCCCGGTCTGGACGTACATGCGGGTGTCGCTGACCGTCGCGGCCGTAGCCACCGTGGTGACCCTGGCCTGCGCGATGCCCGCCGCCTACTACACGGCCCGGAACCGTTTCCGCGGACGCGGCGCGTTCCTCCTGCTCGTCCTGGTCACCCAGATGTTCGCGCCAACGGCCCTGGTCATCGGCATCTACCGAGAAATGGTCGCCCTGGACCTGACCGACACGCTGATGTCGTTGATCCTCGTGAACGCCGCCTTCAACCTCCCGTTCTGCATATGGATCCTGCACGGCTACTTCTCCAGCATCCCGAAGGAACTAGAAGAGGCCGCCTTCCTGGACGGCGCAGGCCGCTTGGGCGCACTCACCCGCGTCACCCTGCCCATATCCATGCCGGGCGTCGTCACCGCCGTCGTCTACACGTTCATCGCAGCGTGGAACGAGTACATCGTTGCTCTCACGGTCACAGCCTCCCCAGACCGGCGCCCGCTGACTGTCGCCATCCCGTCCTTCGTCACCCAATACCAGGCGCACTGGCAGTACTTGTTCGCCACGTCCCTGATTGCGATCGTCCCGGTGGTCATCCTGTTCATCTTCATCGAGCGCTACCTGATCGGTGGCCTGACGGCGGGTTCGGTCAAATGAGCCTCATCGGCTTGGACGTCGGCGGCACCACCATGAAAGCCGCGATAACCAAGAACTCCGAGATCGTGGCCACAGAATCACGGCCAACAGACCACACCGACCCGGTACGTGGCATCCTCGACTTCGCTGCCCACCTAGCCACCCGCGCCTCGTCCCTGGGCTCCCCCGCCCGCGCCGCCGGAATCGCCGTCCCCGGCATCGTGGACGAGTCGACAGGCACCGCCGTCTATTCTGCCAACCTGGGCTGGCGGGACGTCCCGATGCTGCACTTGGCACAAGAACGCCTGGGAATCCCCGTCGCCATTGGCCACGACGTCCGCACAGCAGGCTTGGCGGAAGCAGTCCTAGGCGCGGGCCGCGACGCCTCCGACTTCGTCTTCCTGGCGATAGGCACAGGGATAGCCGCCGCCCTGATCATCAACAACACCCCGTATCCGGGTGCCGCAGGATGGAGCGGCGAGATAGGCCATGTGGTCGTCCGCCCGAACGGCGAAGACTGCCCCTGCGGCAACAAGGGCTGCCTGGAAACCTATGCCTCAGCCGCCGCAATCTCCCGCCGCTACGGCAAAAACGTCCCAACGGCAGAGGTCATAGACCGCGCAGGAAAGAACGAGGTGGAGGCGAGCCAGGTCTGGTCCGACGCCCTGGACACTCTCGCGGACGGCCTAGCCGCCACAACACTCCTGCTAGACCCAGCACTAATCGTCATAGGCGGCGGCCTAGCCCAAGCCGGGGAGGCCCTTCTCAGCCCTCTCTCCACTCGCCTTGCCGACCGCCTGAAGTTCCGCCCGTCCCCTCCTCTCCTGCTGACCCAACTGGATGATCAAGCAGGCGTGAAAGGCGCCACGCTACTAGCGCAGCGCCTCACGCAGAAGAGCGTATAGCCATTGCCGCCGTCACACCATCACGCCGTCGTCCCGACACCGGGAACATGTTTCGTGGAGACGGCCAACGGCTTGGGGGTCGACCAGGCGGCGCCGTTACCGGAAGAAGCACACAATACCTTTTGCCCGTCCGGACGCAGCCACACGAGGAAGGGCTCATCTTTCTGGACGCCCAGAGACGGGCCATGGTTCGTCAGGAATTCCTGACCCGGACTCTCCTGCTGCTCCGTCCACGTGCTTCCGTCGTAGCTGGAAAGCCACAGCCGTTGGTCGTCCTTCCACCCCTTCCAGGCCAGCTTACGGCTCCGCTTGTGGACCGCCAGTGCCGGGCTGTGGCTCGTCAGAAAGGTGCCGTTCTTGACGGGCTCCGGGCCGGCCCACACCATACTCTGACGGTCAAAGGAGGCCATGAATATGCGGGGGTCGTCCGTCGGACCTCTGTATCCCGTGAAGGCGGCCACCACATTGTTCTGGAACATCGCCAGCGCGGGCCCGTGCGAGCTGCTGGCCGCGCCGGATGAGACCAGTTCCTGATCACGCCGGGATCCGCCGTCCTGGCACCACCAGAGGCGCTGATCGTCACCGCGCCCCTTCCACGCCGCCAAGACTCGCAGAGACGGAACGCTGGGGCCGTCCTCGCTTTACCTGCGAGAACTGGCGCAGCAGCCCAACATCATCATGCGCATCGTGCCGCGAACGTCAGGTGCCTCTGAGGCGCTGGACGGCTCCTTTAAAGTCATCACCGTTCGAGAGGGGGAAATCGGATACATCGAGGCAGCCACTGGTGGCCGACTCATCATGGATGCAGATGGCGCGCGTGCCTTGCGCATGCGCTTCGACCGTATCGCGGCAAAGGCCGCGCCCGTAGACTCCACCGTGGAGCTAATCGAGCAAGCGATGGAGGCCTTGAAATGAGCACTCCGGCCTGGCGCAAGTCCAGCCATTCCTCGGACGGCACGTCCGGGCAATGCGTCGAAATCGCGGGCTTGTCTGGCGTGGTAGGTGTCCGCGACAGCAAGGACCCCGAGGCCGGACACCTCGAACTCACGCCGAACGCCTTCCGCAAGCTGCTTGAGAGGGCTGTTGAGCGGTGAGGTGATCAAGTGGCGGAAGTCACGGCGAAGCGATGACCAGGGCGGTGCATGCATGGAGGTTGCACGGTTCCCTGACGCCGTGGCCGTCCGCGACTCCAAAGACCCCAACGGCCCAGACTCGTGCTGACCCCCGACACCTTCAATGCCGTCCTCAACAACCTCAAGCAGTAGCGTCCACCGCCCGGCCCTCCTCGCAGGGCCGGGCGGTTGCCAGCCATCCCTCGGGCGGAGGAGCTCCGCGAGCAGTACCTGAAGGAGCGCGAGGAGGAGCGTTGTCCGACTTCCTCGAGTGGAGCGATGTCCGGCCGGGCACCGTCGCCGGAGCCGGCGGCGAGGAGACCGTGGGCTGAGGCACGCAAACGCAACCAGGCGTACATCAATGGCCACCAGCTGGCCGAGTGCCGCAAAGCGCTGAGGATGTCGCAAGCCGAAGTTGCCGAACACATGCCCTCTACATCCTGCGCGGGACCGACGCCGACGCCACACGAGTTGGCCCAACGGCCCGCCCAGACGACCCGACTGTCGGCGTCGAGGTGAGCAGCAGGCCCTCGCCGCCACTCGATCCGCGGCCTTGCGGTCCAGAACCGCGACCTCGCATCACCAGCCGGTGGGGGGCGTGGGCCTGCGACTCGAATCGACCACTTGCCGGACCCCCTGAACATCCCTGGCAGCATTCCTATCACGACTCACAACTGTATTAATGACTATCTGTAAGATCGGCAGTGCACTAGGTGGCATTGCCAGCATCACCGCAGGTCATGAACCCTATGGGTCCACTAAGGGACTTACGGACGATCCGGGTCTTGCGCTAAGCCAGAACTCGTGTGCATAGTGACACCAATCATCCGTCCGAGGCACAGGAAAGGAGGCAGAATGATCAAGCACGCGTCGCTAATTGGTCGAGTGCGCCACACCTTTGCGCGTTGGGTGGGGATTCGCGAGCACCCTGCGACCCATTACTGGCTGTAGATTTACAGGCACGCCTCCCGCTTGAAGTCCACTTCGACTCCAAGCGGGAGGCATTGAGCAATGTTCGATTACGGAAGCTGACGAATCGATGCATGTCGACGGCAACGAAGTACAAGATGGCAACCAACGGATACCCACCGTTGGATTGGACCACGCGAGCGCGGCGCTTTCCTACAGAACAAATCAGCTCGGCTTCCTCTATGAAATGGCCAGATTGCACGGGCCGGTAGTCGAACTGTGGCCCGGAACCGTTCTTGTCACCGGACCCGAGGAGGTCCATTCCGTCCTAAAGAATACGAACAGAAAGTTCTCCAAGGACCGCGACCTGAGACTGAGGAAATCTAAGGCCACCCCAGGGTCTCAGAAGCTGACTGAATGGATGAGTACCCGCAGGACGGTCATCGCGAGCATGACAGTGGAGATGCTCGACGAGCACGCCGTCTGGCTCTCCAAAATGACCGATGAACTCGCCGACCAAATGCTTCGGCGACGCTGCATAAACGACATAACGGCGACCCTCGAGAGAGTCACCTCGATGTCGATTGCACGCTTCTGCTTCGGGTCTCGTGACGCAGCGGCCATCCCTCGAACCGCACAGGCCATGCTGGACGCTCTTTTCCCGATCTTTTCCAGCCCGTACGAGTTCCCACCGTACTTGAAGCTGGCACAGCCCAGAGAATGGCGCGCGAACCGGGGGATCCGCAAGATGCATGCCGAGGTGCTTTCGGCTGCAAAGAGCAGCGGGGAAGGCGGCCTGGTGGATGTCCTGTATCGGAGCGGCCTCGACGATACTGCAATGGCCGATGCGATGACCGCGATCCTCCTTGCGGCACACTCGGTTCCGGCCGCGGCGACGGCGTGGGCTCTCGTTGAACTGGCGCGCAATCGCGACGAGCAGGAGTTGGCAAGGGCGGCAGCGACCGAGTGGCGAAGTTCTTGGGCTGAGCCACCTGCCCTTGGCTGGGTCGTTGACGAAACCTTGCGGCTATGGCCTCCGACCTGGGTTTCGGACCGGGCAGTAGATGAGGGCGGTGTTTGCGGGTCGTGGAGATTGCCGCCGCGTTCGAGAGTCGTCCTGCCCTTCTGGGTCATCCATAGGCTCGCCGAATGCTACGTCGAACCGGCAACGTTCAACAGCAGGAGATGGGAACACCTTTCCCCGCCGCCCGGTGCGTACGTGCCGTTTGGTGGTGGCCCGCGACGGTGTCTAGGGGCGCGCTTCGCACGTGCTGAGATCATCACCATGCTTGCGGTACTCCTACAGCGACTCAGTTTTCGCGTCGAAGGCGAAGGGACGCTGGACGCCCGGACCACGCTTAGCCCGAAAGGCTTCGAGCTGCTGGTCAGTCCACGCTGAGATACCGCCTGCACAATTTGCGCTACTTCAGCGCCAACTGCAGACCCTTGAGCGCGGCCTGCCGGTAAAGGTCATCGCCCCAAACGCTGCAGGCAGCGGTCACCCGAAGCCGTTGAGATCCCATCTAGGCGCGGTGCGGTCGGTGCCGCCGTTGTGCTGCTCAAGCCAGGCTGCGGGACGATCCGCTGGAGGCCGGCATGCGTGCCGACGGTGCCACCGCTTCTCTGTGCTTGTCATTGGCGGTCGCCAGGCTCCGCGAACTCGGCGTCGTCGTGCCGTATTGATCACGAATCACCCTTCAGTCCGTGCCCTCCCCGGCGGACGCGGTAGGGGCCCTCGACGCCCGCTCTCCTCCGGGGCTAGCCGATTTCGGCTCCGCCGGCGCCGGGCTCAGGGGCGGCCAGGCGGATGACGGCCTTCTGACCTGCGGTCGCTATCAGGGTGTGGGAGAAAGCTCCGTTGATGTTGAAGGGGTCGTCCGATCCGGGCGGGCTGAATCCGATGCCTCCGCCCGCCATTTTGAATTCGATCGCCATTTCTCCGATGCTCGCCACCGTCATCTCGGCAAGACCGGCCTGGCCCCTCACACCGGCGTTGAAACGGATGACGTCACCGACTCCGACCTCCACCTCGCACCTGGCGTCCGCGCAGGCGGCGAGACGGCTGCCGTTCGCAGCCTTCGGCAGTGTCGCGGTCGGCGTCGGCGTCGGGGAGGCGGGGCGTGTCGTCGCCGGAGAGCGCGTCGCGCTGGACGCGGGAGCGGCCCCCGGTTCGTCATCGCCGCACCCCGCGAGCAGCAGCGCGAACGCAGGGATGGCCAGAGGCCAAACGGTGTGCCGTCCAGGGGCTCGCGTCTTTCGCATGTCTTCTCCCGCCTTCACCGAGGTCGGGCACAAGCTAGCCGCGTCCGCCGGAGAGGGGTCCCAGGTCGGGACCGCTACGCGGCCCACCCCGAGCCAGCCCGATCTCCACGCTCACGCCGCACAGCGCGATGGCACCACCCGCTACCTCGAACACGGCGAGTTGTTCCAATCAGGGGCGATTCCCTGAAATGGTGACCGTCCGCGACTCCAAAGGGCCCAAGACTCTACGCGGTCACTCGGCTGCGCGGGACGCCAGGAGGCCCTTCAGGTCTTTCCGGATGCCCGGGTCCAGTTGGCCGGGTGGTAGCGGGGCGGGAAGAGTCCAGCGTTGCGCCTTGCTGCCGTTGCAGGTGTACAGCTGCAACTTCGCGTAGGGCTCCGTGGAGCCGTTCGGGATGTCCAGGCATTTGCCCGACGTCGGGTTGACGAGGGAACCGTTCGGGCCGGGTTTCCAGATCTGGTTGGTCGCACCGGGGACGCACGTGTACCCGATGACCGGGGTGCGGTCCGCGGTTCCCTTGCCCTTGGCGTCCATGCACTTGCGGTGGAACACCGTGTGTATGGGGCCCTCGGGATTGACCGTCCAGAAACTGTGATCGCAGAGGAAATCTTCTGTCATGACCGGGTCGCCTGAGCCGACGACCATGAGGCACAGTTTCGGGTTGGTGTTGGCGCGGATGAGCCCGGTCGGACGGCTGTTGGTGTCCCAGAGTTTCGTGGTCCCGTCGACGATGGCGACGTTCCCGTCGTCCTGGCAGCGCAGGACCGCATTGGGATGCCCGGCCGTATTCGTGGCCCATCGCACGGCACCGGCCTTGTTCACGAGCACCAGGTTGCCGTCCGGCCGGAACACCAGGTCCAGGTCCTCGTTGTTTATGGGGCCGCCGCTGCGCCAGCCGTCCGAACTGTCCAGCTCACCGAACATCCAGAGCAGCTTCGTCCGCCTGTCGGGGCTGACGCACAGATAGTTGATGGAAATGCCGAGACGGGCGACCGCGCCCGCGGCGACCTGCGGTGAGGTCCCTGCCCGCCACAGCAGCGAACCTCCGTCGCGCAGGACCACGTCTCCGTCGTTCTGGCAGATCAACTGCGCGTTCGGATGGTTCGCGGTGGCCGACGACCATGCGATCTTGCCGTCCTTCCAGATCACCAGGTTGCCGTCGCCGTGGAAATGCAGGTTGTCCCCGCCGTAGTAGTAGTTCATCGTCCGGCCGCGTGGACGGCCCGCGGCGTCGTAGACGCCGAGATAGCTACCGTTCCACATCAGCCGTGTCTGGTTGTCCGGAGAGGCGCACACCGGCGCGAGCTGGGCCTTGGCGCCGTAGTCGAATTCCGTCCGGGCGTGCAGGACGGGTCCGGTGCCGGACTGCCACAGCACCTTCCCGTCAACGTCGATGATCGACACACCGCCGTCGTCGCCGCATTCGAGCCTCGCGTTCGGATGCCCGGCCGTTCTGGACGTCCACTGCTGTACGCCGCCCTTCCAGACGACCAGGTTCCCGTCGGCGTGGAAATGGAGGTATTCGCTTCCTTCGTTGTCGGTGACGACGCCGCCGCGCCGGTTCTGCGCCCAGTCCACGACGGACAGGTACCGGCCGTCCCAGCGCAGGCGTGTCCCGTACCGGGACGCGCACATGTAGCCGGTCGGGCGGATCCACCGGTCCGCCGAGGCGGGCAGGCTGCGGCGATCGGTGGACGAGGTGATCCACGACGCCAGGTCGTCGACGCGGGTCTCGGTGGCGCCGGGCGTCGCGTCCTCGGGCGCGCCGAGGCAGCCGCGCAGCCCGGTGGTGTGGTGGACGGCGACCAGTTCGGGTTTGCCGTCGCGTTCCCGGAACGCCGGCCCGCCCGCGTCGCCCTTGCAGATCGGGGCGTTGTCGCCGTCACCGGTCACGGCGAAGGTGGCGCCGGTGCTCTCCCCGACCGTGACGGTGGTGGTGTGCGCGGTGTCGGGGGTCCAGGTGTCGGACGTGCGGCCGTAGCCGGTGACGCGGAGCTTCTCCCCGGGTTCGGGCGCGGCGCCGATGGCGATCGGCTGGACGTTGTAGGCCCAGCCGTCGAACTCGACGAGCGCGAGATCCCGGGCGGGGTGCTCCACCAGGTCGGTGACCTGGGCGCGGAACCCGGGCGCCTGGGTGAGGTCGCCGGCTCCGGCGGTCACCGTCGTCCTTGCCGCCGGGAGTTTCTGCGGGCCGGCGGCGCGTCCGCCCGGTTCGGCGGCGAAGCAGGACTTGGCGGTCAGCACCCAGTTCGGGGCGACGAGCGCGCCTGAACAGGCGCGCTGCGCGCCGATCTGGATCCGGGCGGTGAAGGTGTCGGCGCCGGTGGTCACCGGGTCGCCGATGACGGCTCCGGCGGGCGCGGTGACCAGCCCGCCGACCACGGCGGCCGCGGTGACGGCGACGGCGAAACGGCTTCTCAGGCGGAATCGCAAGCTCATGGCTTGGCCCGCAGTTCGATGAGCGCTTCGGGTGGTTTGCCGGTTCCCTCGCCGACCGCCGTCCATTGGTTGCGTTCGATGTCGTAGGTCTCGGCCGGGCCGTTCTCCGGGGTGAGTTTCGCCTTCACCTGGTGATCATCACCTTTGATGAAGTACACCTCGGGAATCTTCACGGTGATGAACGCCTCGGTTCCCGGCCAGGTGCGAGCCTTGAAGCAGATGGTGCCCTTAATGCTGCTGCGGGCCGCGATCAGCCCGTCCGCGCTCCCGCCCGGACCGCATTCCACGAGGGTGATCAGGCCGTTTCCGCCGATGACGGTGATCTGCCGTTCCTGCTCGATCTTGTCGGCGTCGGGGTAGGCGCCGTCCTCCACCGCGGGGACCTCGGCGGCCTGCCGTTTCACCGGTGCCGTAGGGCCTGCGGGCGTGGCCGCCTCGGTGGCGGCGTGCGCCGCGAGGCCGCCCGCCGCGACCGCGGCGGTCACCACGGTCAGTAGCAGGAAGATGATCGACCGAAGTGACAAACGCATGCGCATTGGGATCGCCTTCCAAAACGGCCTTGATCAAGCATCGGACGATGGTGTGCAGTTTTTGACCTGTCCGTCAATACCGGTCAGCATGGCCGGAAACGGCCACCGTCGCCCGGACGTCGGGACCATAACTGATCGCCCGAGGTAGGCGTTCGCGTGATCGACAATCCGTGCTCGTTCGAGTGTTCTTCGGGGTTGATCACGTCCCTTGTGCGGCTAACTCGGGCGGGTTTCACTTCAGGTGCAGAAAGCTGTTCCCGTCGCGCCGTCCCCGCCGCCGCGGCACCGGTCAGCTCGTTCGCGTCCCCCGCCGGGAGCCTGCCCATGAGTACCGTCCGGTCCCGCCTGCTCACCCATCCCCGCACCGGCCGGGGCGCCCGCGTCATCTCCGTTGTCCTCGCGGTGGTGATGCTCGCCTGGCTGCTGCCGTCCGGCACGGCTACCGCCGGATCACGCCACGACGATCCCCCGATCGCCGACCAGCGTGCCAAGGCCGTCGAACTGCTCCAGTCCGGTGGGCCGAACGCCGTCCGGGACGCCGAGGCGGCCCTGCTCGGCACCGACGCCGACGTCAAGGAGTTCGTCGCCACCGGCGCCGCGGCCGCCACCGAGGCCGACAAGCGCGCCGGGGTCGAGCAGGTCATGGCCACCGGCGGCGCCAACGTGCGCGCCGCCGCGCAGGCCGCGCTGGACGGCGGCGCCGACCAGGTGAAGGAGTTCCTGGACGGCGGGTGGAAGGCCGCCTGGGAAGCCGACATCCGCGTCAAGATCACCCAGGTGGGCGCGGCGGCGACGGGCCGCCATGTGCGCGAGGCGGCGGCCAAGGCCCTGGCGGGCACCGCCGACGAGCAGGAGGCGTTCCTCGACACCGGCTACCAGAAGGCGCAGGACGAGGACGACCGGCTGAAGACGGCGCAGCTGTCGGCCACGGGAGGCCCCACGGTCAAGGCGGCGGCCAGCGCCGCGATGGACGGCGGCGTCGAGGACGTCCGCGAGTTCCTCCGCCAGGGCTACGAGGTCGCCGCGGCCCGCGACGCCGAGACCGACTCGGTGAAGCAGCTCGCCGAGCTGACCGACGACGCCGGGAAGCGCGCGGGCCTCCAGACACAGTTCGCCAAGGAGGCGGCCGACCGCGCGGTGCACGCCGCCGAGCTCGCCAAGAACGCCACGCGGAAGGCGGCGGAGGACACCAAGAACGCCAAGAACTCCGCCAACAAGGCGGCGGCCGCCGCGAACCGCGCCGCCGACGCCGCGAACCGCGCCGCCATGGCCGCGCAGGTCGCGCTGCGGGCCGCCGACGACGCGACCCGCGCCGCGCGCATCGCCGCCTCCGCCGCGTCCCGCGCTGCGACCGCCGCGTCCCTCGCCGGGCAGGCCGCCGCCAAGGCGAACCAGGCGGCGCAGGCCGCGCACGCCGACGCGTCCAAGGCCGCGCAGGCCCGCGCGCAGGCCGAGAACGCCCGCGACGTCGCGGCGGGCGCCCGCCGGGCCGCCGAGGCGGCCACCGCCGCCGCCACCGCGGCCCGCGCGGCCGGGACCGCGGCCGTCGCCGCCGCCAACGCCGGATATCAGGCCAACCAGGCCGCGGCGTTCTCCAACCAGGCGGGCGACTACGCCCGCGAGGCCGGCGCGGAGGCTCGCCGGGCGTACGACGTCGCCCGGTACGCCGAACGCCGGGCGCAGATGGCGATCCGCGCCGCGAACCGCGTGCAGGCCATCGCCGAACAGGCCGCCGAACAGGCCGAGACCGCCAGAAGGCACGCCAACGACGCGGCCACGTTCGCCGAACGCGCCGCCGACGCCGCGGACGACGCCGCCGAGCACGCGGGCCAGGCCAAGGGCGACGCGCAGGTCTCCACCGCGCACGCCAACGAGGCGTCCAAGGCGGCCGCGCAGGCGGCCGCAGCCACCGCGCAGGCCGAGAACATCCACGAGCTGGCCAGGAAGGCCGACGCGGCCCGGCTCGCCGCCTGGCAGGACGAGCACGTCGCCCAAGCGGAGGACGCGAGCGCGGCCGAAAGCAAGCGGCAGGCCGAGGAGAGGTGGAAGGCCGGGGAGGCCGAGAAGTTCCAGGCCGAGACCGACCGGCTCCTCACCGAGGCGCGGGCCGACGGCGCGCCGCGCACAACGGTCGTCGGCAACGGCCGCAAGGTCGCGATCCGGATGCTCGTCGCGGAGGCCGCCGGGTCGTATGTGCGGGCCGCCGCCGGAGACGCCCTGACCGCCGGAGACGACGACGTCGTCGAGTTCGTCCGGACGGGCCTGACCGCCGCGACGGAGGCCGACGACCGCGCCAGCCTCGACCACATCGTCCAGACCACGGACGACGCCGCGCTCCGTGACGCCGCCGCCAAGGCGCGCGACGGCGACGGCACGCAGGTGCGGGCGTTCCTCGACACCGGCCAGCACGCGGCGCGGATGGACGAGTACCGCGCCGAGATCGGCAGGATCCGCGACGACGGCGGCGCGCGGGTCAAGAAGGCGGCCGAGGAGGCCCTCGCGAAGAACACCCCCGAGGCGCTTCGCGACTTCCTCGCGACCGGGCAGTACACGGCGCGGGCGATCGACGACCAGATCGCGGTCGCGCAGATGCAGGCCGACGCGGGCCCGGAGCTGAAGGCCGCGATCCAGGCGGCGGCGTCGGGGCCGGCCTCCCATGTCCGCCAGTTCCTGGAGGTCGGGCAGTACAAGGCGCGGCAGCGGGACGCCGACGGCGCCACGCACGAGGCGGAGATCAGCACCTATCTCGCGAACATGCGGCGCACCACGGCGATCGCGCAGCAGCAGGCCGCCGAGGCGCAGGCCGCGGCGGCCCGGGCGCGCGGCGCCGCCGCCGAGGCGGAGGCGGCGAGCAAGCAGGCCAGGGCGTTCGAGGCACAGGCCAAGAGCCACGCCGCGAACGCCCGCGCCTCCGCCGCCGAGGCCGCGGCGTCGGCGGCCGACGCCGCCGCATCGGCCAAGCGCGCCCGGGCGGCGGCCGAGGCGGCGGTCAAGTCCGCGCAGAAGGCGCAGAAGTCCGCCGCCCGCGCGGTCGCCTCGGCGCAGCGGGCCGCCGCCCACGCCTGGGACGCGTACCGGGCGGCGCAGCGGGCCCGCGCCGACGCCATCCAGGCCGGGAAGGACGCCGCGGCGGCGGCGAAGGCCGCACGGGAGGCGGCCGCGATCGCCGAGCAGAAACGGCGCGAGGAAGAGAAGCAGAAGGCGGACGACGACCACTCGCCGATTCCCGGACTGAACGTCTACTACACCGACGGCGAGATCCTCTACGAACAGGGCGGGCACGCCCTCGTCGCGCAGTACAGCAAGGCGGGCACCGACAGCCGCCGGAGCCTGACCGACCACATCGTCTCCATCGGCGCAGAGGTCGTTCTGGACGTCATCGGCTGGAACGACGCCGTCGCGTGCTTCACCAAGGGCGATATCGCCGGTTGCCTGTTCACCGCACTCAATGCCCTCGGACCGCTCAAGCTGGCGGCGGTCGCCGGGAAGCTGCCGAAGATCGGCAAGGCCATCTGGCGGATCGCCACCGGAATCACGGTGTTCCGCAAGACGGTCAGTACCGCGCACTCTGTTCTGCGGACGTGGACCAGCTTCATCGTCCGCATCAGAACGCAGATTCACGGCGTTTGCACGACACCCGGGGTCGGGGTCGGGGTCGGAGTCGGCAGGAATCTGCTGGCCTGCCGGTTCATCGTCGACGGTCTCGGCGGAGTCGTGGACACGCGCACGACTCCGCGCCATCTGGTCGGCCCGCAACTGACCATGCACATCAACAAGCTCGCCGGGCAGGCCTGGGAAAGGGAGGTGGCCGCGTTCCTGCGAGAACGGCTCGGTCGGCGAGTCATCACGGAACAGGAGGACCGGGCGGCCGTGACGTTCGACGTCCCGGGCTTCGACGGGCCGAGACGATTCGACATGGCCGTCTGGGACGGCGAGACCGGCGAGTTGCTCGGCTACGTCGAGTGCAAGAAAGGCGGGTCGCCTTACACTAAGGATCAGCAGGCCAAGGACGAATGGCTGCGGAAGAACCGCGGCTTCAACATCGTCGTCGTCCGGTTGCCCGAGTAGCCGGGAGAGCTGTTCCATGCCGTACGAGATCCGGATCTTCTGCGCCTCCGACCGGCTGGGCGCCACGGAGATGCTGGATCGGGTCTTTCGCCGGGCCGCCGAGCGGGGGTCGCGGGTCCAGGCGCGCGACCGCAAGTCGGCCGGTGACCGGTACGCCTCGGCCGAGCTCGTCCGTCCCGGCCGGGACCGCGACGACGGCGTGAACCTTGAGGTGTTCGCCGCCTCGCAGATCTACACCTGGAGCACCATCCAGGACTATGGCGCCGACACCGCCGTTCCCGGGCTGACGCCCGACGCCTACGCACTGTTGACGCTCCCGCCGGAGAACGTCGACTGGGACGTGGTGAAGGCGATCTGCGATTCCTTCACCTCGCTGTGGTCCGGCGTTCTCCATGACAGCGCGTCGGGGTTCGACGTCGATTCCGATGACCTGCCCGCCGGGGCCACGCCGGCGCCCGTCAATGTCGACGCCGACCTGGCCTCTCTGTTCCAGAACGCGCGCGACGCCGTGGAGAAACGTCTTCTCCACGGCGACAGCGCGCCTTTCGCCTTGCTCCTCACCCTCGACGCGAATGGCGGCGTCTCATCGCCTCAGTATTTCGTCGGCCCCGCGCCGAACGTCGCCGGAATCGTCGGGAACTATCAGGGCGACCGTCGGCGACTACGCGGTCTGGCCGTGTCGCTGGTCGGTGAAGGCACGCTGGTCGGTGAAGGCACGGTCGAAACGCATGTCGAGCACAGCTCGGGGCATGCGCAGCGCATCACGTCGCCGTTCCTGCTGCGCGGCCGCACCCGAGGAAAGGTCGTCTGGCCAGGCGCCGAGACCCGTCCCGCCGCCACGCTCCTCTGGTGACCTGCCCTGAGCAGGTGTTGGACGGCTCGGAGCGACGCTAGTCGGTCTCGACCAGGTCGGCGAGGTCGTCCAAGGCCATTCGGGTGCCGGTTTCGTTGTCCGCGGCGGGGACGCTGTCGGGAATGCCCTCGTGCACGATGAGGACCTCGGTGCCGCCGTCCACGTCCGTGAGCGTGGTGGTCATCGTCATCTGGCCGCTCAGTTCGGGGTCGTCGGTCTCGAACTGGGACACCTCGACGACCTGCTCGTCCGGGCTGCTCATCCGAGTCGGCTACATGGCGTCCAGCCTAGGCATGCTCTGCGGTGATCATTTATGGGGTGGTCGGCCGATGGCCGGCTGCTGACCTGGGGTGATGGGATTGCCGTACAGGTGCGGACGACCTCGGACGAGGTCGGACGGGTCAGGTGATTGCCCTCAGCGCTCAGCGTGATCAATTGTCAGGCGATCGGCATTTCAGTCACCTGAAAGGGACAACATGAGACTGGCGAGCGCCCGCCCTCACTGCGTTGGCGGTGGTCGGAATAGGACCCAACGGCGATGGGGTATGTGCACCAGCAGGCCGATCCGGCTGAGGTGCGGTCCGGCGACTACCGTGGTTCTACGGTGAAGACCTGGCCGGGGCTTTGGTCGCACTCCATCTGATGCAACGGCGCACCGTCGCGAGTGGTGTTCTCGGGAAATCCAAGGCAAAGGCCGTTGTGGGCGACCCGGATTGTGTAGCCGGGGACCGGTGTGATGACGCTGGTGAGGAGGAATACCTCCGCCCCTTTGTTCTCGTTGCCGCAGAAATCATTGAACACATATGGGCCGGGAGTTCTCCGGGCCCTGGAGATGCCCATGCAGCCCGGCCCGAACTCGGGGTGGTCGGTGGCAATGCGATACCGGGCGGCGGTCTGGCTTTCCAAGGACATTAGCGGAAAGGCACGGGCACATTGAGTTTGCAGGACGAGGCCGCTCGTGGTGCCTCGCCGCTCGGACAAGCACAGGCCCGAATGCGCGACGCGAATGCGGTACGGCCCCGATGCCGGCAGACCCGGCGCGGATGGCGCGGTCGTCTGCGGTCGTGCAGCGTCCGCGGGCCTGACTTGGCCGTCGAGTACCGGTGCTGCGAGGGGCGCACCGGTGCCGACCAGCAGCAGGATCCCGCAGGCCGTCAGCAGTTTCGCGGTACGGCCGGACATCCGGCGCGGCGGGACGACGTCGTCGCCCGCCGGACCTGTGCGGACGTGCGGGTCGTCCGGAGCCGGAGCGACGTCCGGACCGGGCGGCCCGCCATCCTCGCGTGCGCCGGGGCGGCCCTCCGGCGGCGCGGCCTCGCTCATCACGATCCGGCGGCGCGTCCTGACCCAGGCGGCGACCTGGTCCTCGTCGCAACCGCATGCGCGGACGAGCGCTCTGACCTGGTTCTCTCGGGGCATGCGGGGACGAGAGGGGCTGAGCATGTCCGCGATGGTGGTGGCCGGGAGGATCTCCCCGGTCGCCTTCGCCTTCCGCTCCAGTTCCCGGTAGGAGATCCCCGACCAGGCTTTCAGCCGCCGCAGGCCCGCCTTGAAAGAAGGGACATCGCCCAGGTCATCGGGGACGGCGTCGTCGGATTCCATCGCAGTTCCTCCAATCCCCCGAGGCGATCATGCCGGTGCGAAAACAACCTTCGAGCAACGCGGTTAGTTGGGCAACGTCCGGTTCCGGCATCTCTTCCGCTTGAATCTGCCGGATGCGCAGCGCAAGGGCTCCCGGCCCGATAAAGAGTTGCGCAGAGTCCCGGCCGGGCCTCCGTCTCGTCCTGACAGCCGTGGTGGGAACTGCCGGGATGAATGTCCCGGCTTTGTTACTGTTTGGGCGTGCTCATTGGGCGGGATCGCGAGAGGGAGCGCGTCGGCGGGGTGCTGGAGGGGGCTCGTTCCGGGCGGAGCGGGGCGCTGGTGATCCGGGGCGAGGCGGGCATCGGGAAGACCTCGCTGATCGAGCAGGTCGCGGCGGACGCGACGGGCATGCGGCTCGTCCGCGGGGCCGGTCTCGAGTCCGAGTCGGAGCTGCCGTTCAGCGGGCTGCACCTGATGCTCTACCCGTACGCCGACCGGTTCGACGCGCTGCCCGGACAGCAGGCGGCGGCGCTGCGGTCGGCGTTCGGGCTGGCGTCCGGGCAGGTCAGCGACCGGTTCCTGATCGGCGCGGCGACGTTGACGCTGCTGTCCGAGCTGGCCGCGGACCGTCCGGTGCTGTGTCTCGTCGATGACGCGCAGTGGCTCGACCGGGCCTCGCTGGACGCGCTGCTGTTCGCCGCCCGCAGGCTCACCGCCGACCCGATCGCCATGATCTTCACGGTGCGGGACGCCGCCGCCCCGTTCCCCGACCACGGGCTGGACGTCGTCCGGCTGGAGGGGCTGGAGCGCGCCGCCGCGCAGGACCTTGTGGACGCGCACGCGCCCGGCCTGACGGTCCCGGTGCGGGAGCGGCTTTTGGACGAGGCGGGCGGCAACCCGCTGGCCCTGATCGAGCTCGCGAACGCGCTCCAGTCTCAGCCCGCCCGGCATGCCGGGCCGCTGCCGGTGGGCGGGCAGATCGGCGGACGCGTCCAGGAGGCGTTCCGGCTCCAGCTGGCGGAGATGCCCGAGGCCACGCGGTTGCTGCTGCTGGTCGTCGCGGCCGACGGCACCGCTGACCTGGGCGTTGTGCTGCGGGCGGCGGAGACGCTCGGGCTCGGCGCGGCCGATCTGGGGCCTGCGGAGGAGGCCCGGCTGGTCGTGCTCGACGGCGAGGAGGTGCGGTTCCGGCATCCGCTCATCCGTGCTGTGACGTACCAGAACGCGACGCATCATCAGCGGATCGCCGTCCATGCGGCTCTGGCCGGGACGCTCGGCGGCGACGAGCACGCCGACCGGCGGGCGTGGCATCTGGCGGCGGCCGCGACCGGGCCGGACGAGAGCGTCGCGGCCGAGCTGGAGCGGGCCGCGCGGCGGGCCGGGGACAGGGGCGGGTCGGCCGCCGTCGCCGCCGCCTTCGAGCGGGCGGCGCGGCTCAGCACGGACGCGGAGGGCAAGGCGCGGCGGCTCGTCCACGCGGCGCGGGCCGCCTACGACGCCGGACGTCCCGACGCCGCCACCCGGCTCGCGGCGGAGGCCGCCCACCTGACCGGGGACGACGGGGTCATCGCCGAGGCCACGTTCATCCGCGCGCAGGTCGCGTACGAGCGCACGTCCCCGGCCGCCGACGCCGAGCTCGCGCTGGAGGGCGCGGCGCTGATCGTGGAGAGCGATCCCGAGCAGGCGGTGTCCATGCTGACCGAGGCCGTCTGGGCCGCGCGGGACGCGGGCGCGCATGATCTCGTCCGGGACGCCGTCGAGCTGCTGAGGAGGGCGAAGGTTCCGGCGGGCTCCGCCAAGGCGCTGGTGGCGAGCGGCCTGATCGCCTACGGGCGGTTGCCGGGTGGCGCGTCCGGGGCCGTCCGGCCGATGCGGGCCCTGGTCGAGGCGGCGCGGACGGGTGACGTCGACGGCGTCCTCGAACGCATCATCGCGAGTTTCCTGGGGCTGCTGGTGGCCGACGACCGGGCCGCGATCGCGCTGCTGGAGGGCCTCGCGGCGGAGGTCAAGGCGCAGGGCGCGCTCGGCTGGCTGCCGTACGTCCTGGAGCCCCTCGCGATCGGACGGCTGCTGCTCGGCGACCTGCACGGCGCCGAGTCCGCCGCCTCGGAGGGCCTGTCGCTGGCCGCCGACATCGGCATGGACATGCAGGTCACAGCGCTGAAATGCATCACGGTCCGGCTGGAGTCGGACGCCGGGCGCAGCCGTTCGATGGCGCCCGATGTCCTCCGTCAGGCCGAACCGATGCCGGCCAACGCGGCGCTGGCGTCCTGGGGGCTCGGCCTGCACGATCTCGCGGACGGCCACGCCGACGCCGCGCTGGAGCATCTGGACGCCGTGTGCTCCGGCCCCGCGCGGCACGACGTGCTGATCCGCGCCGTCCCGGACCATGCGGAGGCGGCGGTGCGGGCCGGACGCCCTGACCTGGCCCGGACATACCTGCCCGCCTTCGAGGCATGGGCGGCGGCCACGTCGTTCACCGCGCTGGTGTCGCGCTGCCGCGCGCTGCTGTCCGGCGGCGACGGCGCGGACGAGCACTACCGGGCCGCGCTGAGCCTGCACGGCGACCACGCCTACGACGCCGCGCGGACGCGTCTCCTCTACGGCGAATGGCTGCGCCGCCGGCGCCGCCGCACGGAGGCGCGCACCGAGCTGACCTCCGCCCTGGACGCGTTCGACCGGCTCGGCGCCGAACGCTGGGCCGAGCGCGCCCGCGCCGAACTGGAGGCGCTCGGCGACCGTCCGGCGGCCCGCGCCGGGGACGCCGACCCGCTCAAGCGGCTGACCCCGCAGGAGCTGCAGGTCGTCCGGCTCGCCGCCACCGGGCTCAGCAACCGCGAGATCGCCGCGCAGCTCTACCTGAGCCCGCGCACGGTCGGGCACCACCTCTACAAGGCGTATCCGAAGATCGGCGTGACCCGGCGGATGGAGCTGGCCCGGCTCGTATCGGTCATCTGACTTAGCCGTACCGGTACGTCGGCGCGGCGCGTCCGCCCGGAAAGTCTTCGCTGCGGCCGATTCTTGCTCTGACCTGCGCTTTTCAGGGTACGTTCCGCGACCGATGCGGGACCTGCGGCCGCGCGCCTACCTTCGAGACCACTCGAGACGAACGGAGAGAACGATGCTTCTGGAGAACAAGACCGCGATCATCTACGGCGGCGGCGGGACGATCGGCGGCACCATGGCGCGGGCCTTCGCCGCCGAAGGAGCGCGGGTCTTCCTCGCCGGACGGACGCCCGCCACGCTCGACACCGTCGCCGAGGAGATCCGCGGGGCCGGCGG
The DNA here is from genome assembly GCF_004348735.1 of Actinomadura sp. KC06. Lineage (GTDB taxonomy): Bacteria > Actinomycetota > Actinomycetes > Streptosporangiales > Streptosporangiaceae > Spirillospora. The sequence goes on along the minus strand of NZ_SMKT01000110.1, from coordinate 9,955 downwards.
CCTCGCCGAGACCGCCCGCGTGGACGCCCTGGACGAGGACGCCGTCAACAGCTGGGTCGACTCCGTCGCCTCGACCGCCGGCAGCGTCGACGTCTCGGTGAACGCCATCTCGATGGACGGGCTGTTCCGGCCCATGATCGAGATGCCGATCGGCGAGTTCGCCGCGTCCCTGGAGAAGATGGCCCGGACGTTCATGCTGACCACGCAGGCCGCCGCGCGCCACATGATCAAGCAGGGCTCCGGCGTGATCCTGCACTTCGGCGGCTCCGACAGCACGAACCGCTCGCCGGGCCTCGGGAACGTGCAGGTCGGGTTCGACATGATCGAGGCGATGCGCCGGCAGTGGGCGTGCGAGCTGGGGCCGCACTCGGTCCGCGTGCTGTCGATGAAGAGCGGCGGCGTCCCCGAGTCCTTCCCCGACGTTCCGGAGATGGCGCCGATGAAGCAGCAGATCGTGGACGACACCCTGCTCAAGCGCGCCGCGTCCCTCGCCGACGTCGGCCACGTCGCCGCGTTCCTCGCCTCCGACCGCGCCGCCAGCCTCACCTCGACCCAGGTCAACATCACCGCCGGGGCCCTGGTCGACTGATCGCCCGCGCCCGCGCCGTCGCAGGTCAGCGGCCTGCGGCGGCGTCGACGCGGGTGTCGGCGACCTGGGTGACGATGAAGCGGCTCTTGGGGACGGCCGGGGCCCGCCACGGGTGGACGCGCAGGTCCTGCGCGGGCACCGAGTAGCTCATCCACCGGGTCAGCGCGGTGACGGACACCTTCATCAGATCCTTGGTGATCCATTCTCCGGCGCAGCGGTGCCCGTCGTAATGGTCCCCGCCGCCCTGCGGGATCATGGAATAGGCGTCCGGTTCCCGGCCCATGAAACGCTCGGGCCGGAACTGTTCGGGACGCTCCCACAAGCGCGGATCGTGGTCGGTTCCGTGCAGGTCGAGCAGGACTCGGCGCCCCTTGGGGAAATGGTGGCCGCGCCATTCGAAGTCGCGTGCGGCCCGCGCGGCGGCCATCGGGAAGAACGGGTAGAAGCGCCTTACCTCCTGGACGAACGCTTCCAGCAGTTCCGGATCGTCCTCGGTCGCGAGACGGTGCCGCCATTGAGGATTTCCGTGCAGGGCGAGGGCGGCGAAGACGACGAAGCGCGCCACCGCCACAGTGGGACGGAGGACGTTGAGCAGTTCGACGCCCGCCACGTCCGGGGGCAGGAGGCGTCCGTCGGTGTCGCGGAAGGACGCGATGACGTCCAAGGCCGAGGTGCCCTCCGAGGCGGGGGCGACGCGGGCGCGGCGGACGTGCTCGGCGGCCCAGCGGTCGGCGATCTTCCGGGCGGTGCGTCCGCGCCGGTAGCGTGGGCCGACGGCGGCGGGGGCGTCGATCAGCGCAGTGAGCAGACTGGTGATCGCGGGGATGCGGCGCTCGGCGACGGGCACTCCCGTCCAGGCGCAGACGGCCTGGCACAGCAGCTCGCTGACCCCGTCGAACAGGACGACCCGCCGCCGTCCCTCCCAGTCCCGGATGCGTTCCCACCAGATCCTGGACGCGATGTCGCGGAGCTCGTCCCGGGCGTCCGCGGTCATCAGCGACATGAACATCGCCTTGCGCGCGCGATGCCTTTCTCCGTCCAGCGACTGCACGCCGTTCTCGCCGAACAGCGTGAGGCTCAGCCGGCGCGGCGCGGCATCGGCCCGGACGAAGAGGTCCGGGTCGTAGAAGACGCGCGCCGCGTCCGCACCCGTCATGCAGGTCGTCTTCTGCAGCAGAAGGCGCGTGTCGTAGACGTCGCGGTTCAGGCGGCGGGCGCGGGCCGACAACAGCCCGTAGGGTCGCGCCGCCAGCGGCAAGGTGCTGTCAAGGCGTTCGATGAGGCGCATGGGTCGTCACTGCCCCCGAGATCGGCACTGATGCGTAGGGAGATTCCTACGTTTGACAGGTAGGGAATCACCTACGTATCGTCTGCCGCATGAACATCACGCATGTGCGCCTGCTGACCGTCCCGGTGTCCGACCAGGACGCCGCCAAGGCCTTCTACGCGGACACGCTCGGCTTCGAGGTCGTGTCCGACCAGTCCAACGGGCCGATCCGCTGGCTCCAGCTCGCCCCGAAGGGCGCGCAGACGAACGTCGTCCTCGCCAACCATGTCCCGGGAGTGACGCCGGGCAGCGTCCACGGGCTGATCCTGGAGACGTCCGACCTGGACGCCGACTGCGAGCAGCTCCGTGGCGCCGGGGTCGACGTCGACGGGCCGCAGGACCTGCCCTGGGGACGGCAGGCGACGCTCACCGACCCCGACGGCAACGGCATCGTCCTCGCGGCGCGCTGACCGGCGGCCGGGAACCGAGATGGACAGTGACGTGGACGTCTTCGCGGCGCTGGCGAGCCCCGTCCGGCGGCGGCTGACGGCGCTGCTGCTGGACGGCCCGCGCCCGGTGAACGACCTGGCGTCGCATTTCGCGATGAGCCGCCCGAGCGTCTCGGAGCATCTGAAGGTGCTGCGCGACGCCGGGCTGGTCAGCGAGCGGCGCGACGGCCGGCGGCGCATCTACCGGCTGGAGGCCGAGCCGCTGCGCGAGCTGTCGGAATGGCTGAGCCCCTACGAGCGGTTCTGGCGCGAACGGCTCTCCGACCTGCGGAAACTGCTGGACGAGGAGGACGAGCTGTGACGCCGGTCCTGGAGGCCGAGGGCCTCGTCAAGCGGTTCGGCGACGTGACGGCCCTCGCCGGGCTCGACCTCGTCGCCGAACCCGGCCGGGTGGTCGCGCTGCTCGGCCCGAACGGCGCCGGAAAGACCACGTTCGTCCGGTCGGTGGCGACGCTCGTCCGGCCTGACGGCGGGACGCTGCGCGTAGACGGGATCGACGCCGTCCGAGAACCAGACAAAGTGCGGCGGATCATCGGCCTGGCCGGGCAGCACGCAACCGTCGAGGCGGCGATGACCGGCCGGGAGAACCTGGAGATGATCGCCCGGCTGTTCGGACAGGGCCGCAGCGCCGCCCGCGCGAGCGCGCGGACCGTCTTGGAACGCCTCGCGCTGGACGAGGTCGCCGACCGGCTCGTCCGCACCTACTCCGGCGGGATGCGCCGCCGCCTCGACCTGGGCGCGAGCCTGGTCGGCGCGCCCCGGCTGCTGCTGCTGGACGAGCCCACCACCGGCCTCGACCCGCGCAGCCGGATCGGGCTGTGGGACGCCATCGGCGACCTCGTGGCCGCGGGCACCGACGTCCTGCTGACCACCCAGTACCTGGACGAGGCCGACCGCCTCGCCGACCAGGTCGTGATCATCGACCGGGGCCGGGTCGTGGCCGAGGGCACGCCCCGGGAGCTGAAATCGCAGGTCGGGAGCGATCTCGTGGAGGTGCGCCTCCGGGACCAAGCCGCTGTCGCACCAGCGGCACGCGCACTGGAGGAGGTCGGCACCGTCCAGGCCGACCCGTCCTCCCTCCTCCTGAGGATGCCCGCCGGGAACGGTCCAGACGACTTGGTGAAGGCCGTCCACGCGCTGGCCGGGCACCACGCCGCCATCGCGGACATCGCCCTCCGCCGCCCGACCCTCGACGAGGTCTTCCTCGCCCTGACCGGATCGGACCCGACATGAACGCTGAGCACGACGCGCCGACTGTAGGAAGCCCGCCATGGCAGTGACGCAAACACCCGCCGGACCCGGCGGGCCCGCGTCCGGCGGCGGGCCCGGCCTGGGCACGGCGAGCTGGGTCGTCGCCCAGCGCGGGCTCCGCCGGACGCTCCGGACACCGCAGATCATCGTGATGGGCCTCGTGCAGAGCGTCGCGTTCCTGCTGATCTTCCGGTACGTGTTCGGCGGCGCCATCGACACCCGCGGCACCGGCTACGTCGACTACATGATCCCCGGCCTGCTGACGGTGAGCGGGCTGTTCGCCGGGATGAGCGCGGCGGTCGCGGTCGCCGACGACGCCGCCTCCGGCTACCTCGACCGGCTGAAGTCGCTGCCGATGCCGCGCACCGCCGTCATCGCCGGGCAGGTGCTGGCCGACACCGTCCGCGTCACGCTGATCCTCGCGGTCTCCGCCGCGCTGGCCTTCGCCGTCGGGTTCCGCGTGCACACGGGCTGGGCCTCCGCGCTGGCCGCGTTCGGCCTCTGCGTCCTGTTCGGCTTCGCCTTCGTGTGGACGTTCGTCGCGGTCGGCCTGCTCACCGCGAACCCGCAGGCCGCGCAGGGCGCCGGGTTCCTCGCGCTGCCGCTGAGCTTCGTGTCCAGCGCCTACGTCCCCGTGGAGACGATGCCGGGATGGCTGCGCGGTTTCGCCGAGCACCAGCCGGTGACCGTCATGATGGACGCCGTCCGGTCCCTCACCCAGGACGCGGGGCCGCACACCGGCGAGATCTCGCGGGCGCTGGCGTGGACGGCGGGGATCGTCATCGTCTCCGCCGCCGTCGCCGTCGCCCGCTTCCGCCGGATCTGAAAGGGAGGACGCCGCATGGACGGAACGAGTGGCGAGCGGGCGGCCATCGAGGTGGACGAGTTCCTCCCGCATCCGCCCGCCAAGGTCTGGCGGGCGCTCACCGACCCGGACCTGCTGGCCCGCTGGCTGATGCCGAACGACTTCAAGCCCGTGGTCGGCCACCGCTTCGCCTTCGCGACCCGTCCGATCCCGAACGTCGACTTCGACGGGACGATCCGCTGCCAGGTCCTCGACCTCGACGCCGAACGCCTCCTGCGCATCAGCTGGGGCGGCGGCGGCCTCGACACGACGGTGACCTGGCAACTCGTCCCCGAGGGCCGAGGCACCCGCCTGTTCATCCGGCACGAGGGCTTCGACCTGGACGATCCCGTCCACGCCTTCGCCTTCCGCGGCATGGGCAGCGGCTGGCGCTCCCACGTGATCCGAGCCCTCCACCAACTCCTAACCGAAACCCCCTGACCGCAGCGGGACCGCTTCCTCCGCAGAGACCATGGCCGCTGAGCCTCCCTCTCCCGGTGCCGCCAAGCCCGGCGGGACGGGCTATCCGGAGGTGGCGGGCGGGTCGGCGTAGATGCCTTCGAGCATGCCGGTGGCCTGGCCGACCTCGATGAGGTGGCCGTCCGGGTCGCGCATGTAGCAGCGCAGTTCGGCCTTGCGGTCGATCGGCTCGGTGAGGAACTCGGCGCCGCGGGCGGTCGCCGCCCTGTAGAACGTGGCGATGTCGGCGACACGGACGTTCATGAACGCGGAGACCGGGTCGCCGGGCTCGGGCGCCGTCAGCGTGACGTCCGGTTTGTCCGGCGTGGGGCCGCCGCCGGGGTTCATGATGATCCAGGTGTTGGCGACCTTGACGATGGCGGGGTTCTCGTCCAGCACCACCGTGCCGCCGAAGACGTCCGCGTAGAACGCGCGCGACCGCGCGACGTCCCGCACGGTCAGAAAATGCGTCAGCACCAGCCCCTCCACAGGAGCAGGCAACTCCGCCCGATCGACCATCTCGCTTCCTCCCCAGCCATGTCACTCCCCTGCGGCGCGTGGGAGCCTGACGGCGCGTGGTGTTTCCTACGCGGCGTGTCCTCCCCATGGGCAGGTGCTCAAACCTGGGGGTCAGGCGACGGGTTCTAGGGGTGGTTGGTCGGCGAACTGGGTGCGGTACAGGTCGGCGTAGCGGCCTTCGGTGGCTAGGAGGTCGGCGTGGGTTCCGCGTTCGATGATGCGGCCGTCCTCGACGACGAGGATGAGGTCGGCGGCGCGGACGGTGCTGAGGCGGTGGGCGATGACGACGGCGGTGCGGCCGTCGAGGGCCTCGGTCAGCGCTTCTTGGACGGCGGCCTCGGACGTCGAGTCTAGGTGGGCGGTGGCCTCGTCCAGGATCACGACGCGGGGGCGGGCGAGGAGGAGGCGGGCGATGGTGAGGCGCTGGCGCTCGCCGCCGGAGAGGCGGTAGCCGCGCTCGCCGACGATGGTGTCGAGGCCGTCCGGGAGGCCCTTGATGAGGGTGTCGAGGCGGGCGCGGTGCAGGACGTCCCACAGCTCGTCCTCGGCGGCCTCGGGACGGGCGAGGAGGAGGTTCTCGCGGATCGACTCGTGGAACAGGTGTCCGTCCTGCGTGACCATCCCGAGCGTGTCGCGGATGCCCTGGAAGGACAGGTCGCGGACGTCGACGCCGCCGAGCCGGACGGAGCCCTCGTCGACGTCGTAGAGGCGGGGCAGGAGCTGGGCGATGGTCGACTTCCCGGCCCCGGACGAGCCGACGAGCGCGATCATCTGGCCGGGTTCGGCGCGGAACGAGATGTCGTGCAGGACGTCGACGCCGCCGCGGGTGTCGAGGGTCGCGACCTCTTCGAGCGAGGCCAGGGAGACCTTGTCGGCGGACGGGTAGGCGAAGCGGACCCCGTCGAACTCGACGGACACGGGACCGTCAGGGACGGTGCGGATCTCGGGCGCGGGCTTCTCGGCGACCAGCGGCCGCATGTCCAGGACCTCGAAGACGCGCTCGAAGCTGACCAGGGCGCTCATCACCTCGACGCGGGCGCTGGCCAGCGCGGTGAGCGGCGCGTAGAGGCGGGTGAGGAGCAGCGCGAGGGCGACGACGGCGCCGGCGTCGAGGCTGCCGCGCAGGGACAGGAAGCCGCCGAGCCCGTAGACGAGCGCCAGCGCCAGCGCGGACACCATGGTCAGGGCCGTGATGAAGACGTGCTGCACCATCGCGGTGCGGACGCCGATGTCGCGGACGCGCCGGGCCCGCGCCGCGAACTCGGCGGACTCCCGCGACGGGCGGCCGAACAGCTTCACCAGCGTCGCGCCGGGCGCGGAGAAGCGCTCGGTCATCTGCGTGCTCATCGCCGCGTCGTGCGCGGCGGCTTCGCGTTCGAGCCGCGCCAGGCGGCTGCCCATCCGGCGGGCCGGGAGGACGAACACGGGCAGCAGGACCAGCGCGAGAAGGGTGATCTGCCAGGAGATCTGCACCATCACGGCGAACGTGAGCAGCACCGTCACCAGGTTGCTGACGACGCCGGAGAGGGTGTCGCTGAAAGCGCGCTGGGCGCCGATGACGTCGTTGTTGAGGCGGCTGACGAGCGCGCCGGTGCGGGTGCGGGTGAAGAACGCGACCGGCATGCGCTGGACGTGGTCGAACACCGAGGTGCGCAGGTCGAGGATCAGCCCCTCGCCGATGCGGGCGGACAGCCACCGGTTGGCGAGTCCGAGCCCGCCCTCGCCGAGCGCCAGGACGGCGATCAGCACGGCGAGGCCCACGACCGTGGACGTGGCGGCCTGGTCGACGATGGCGTTGACGACCCGTCCGGCCAGCACGGGCGTCGCGACCGTGAGGACGGCCAAGGCCACGCTGAGCGCGAGGAAGGCGGCCAGCGCCCGTCTGTGGGGGCGGGCGAACCCGCTGATGCGGCGCAGGGTCTTCTTCGAGAAGGGCCTGCTGTCGCGCGCGTTCATCGCGTGGTGCAGCGACATCCACGCGGTGACTTCCATGTCCATGACGACCCCCGCTGATCGTTCGCACTGATCGTTAGCCTGAGCTGAGCCCGAGGAGAGCCCGGGCAGAGCAAGCATGCGACCTCAACGGAGGTTGAGGTCAAGGGGCGGCGCCCCGGCGCGCGACCCGTGCACTCCAGCGTGCCGGACGGGTACGACATTTCCGAGGGAAGGCAAGATTTCAAGGGAAGGCGGCACGTGGACATCGACGAGCTCCGGTCCGACACCCCCGGCTGCGCGAGCGTGGCCCACCTCAACAACGCCGGCGCCGCGCTGCCGCCGCGTCCGGTGATCGACGCGGTGACCAGGCATTTCGCGCTGGAGTCGACGATCGGCGGGTACGAGGCGGCGGAACGGAACGCGGCGTCCGTCCAGAATTTCTATGCCGCGGTCGCACGGTTGATCGGCGCGCACGCCGACGAGATCGCGTACGTGGAGAACGCCACCCGTGCGTGGGACATGGCGTTCTATGCGATTCCGTTCGCGGACGGCGACCGCATCCTCACGACGACGAGCGAGTACTCCAGCAACGCGATCGCCTACCGGCAGATGGCCGCGGCCAAGGGCGTGAGTGTGGAAGTCGTCCCGGACGAGACCAACGGAACGATTTCCCTGGACGCGCTGGAGGCCGAACTCGTCAAAGGCGGCGTCCGGCTGGTGTCGCTCAACCACGTCCCTACGCACAATGGGCTCGTCCACCCGGTCGCGGAGGTCGGACGGCTCTGCCGAGAGCACGGCGTCCTGTACCTCCTGGACGCGTGCCAGTCGGTCGGCCAGCTGGCCGTGAGCGTCAACGACATCGGCTGCGACCTGCTGTCCGCGACCGGACGCAAGTTCCTGCGCGGCCCGCGCGGGACCGGGTTCCTGTACGCACGGCGCGAAATCGTCCGGACGCTGGAGCCGCCCTTCCTCGATTTGCAGGCCGCCACCTGGAACGCACCAGACGGCTACGAGATGCGCCAGGACGCCGTCCGATTCGAGACATGGGAACGGTACGTCGCCGGGCAGATCGGGCTGGGCGTGGCCGCCGACTACGCGTCAGACCTGGGAATGCCCGCAATCGAGAAGCGCGTGCTAGGGCTCTCGCAGACGCTGCGTGAGGAACTGGCCGTCCGGCCTGGTGTCACCGTCTTGGACAGGGGCGTGCGGCCGTCCGGCATCGTCACGTTCACCGTGGACGGCCACGAGCCGTCCGCCATCAAAGAAGCCGCAAGGGAACGCGGCGTCAACATCAATGTCACGAACCCGATCTCACACGGATATGACCCGCACTCCGTCCCGTCGGCCGTGCGGGCCTCCGTGCACTACTACAACACCGAAAACGAGATCGAACGGCTGCTGTCCGTCCTGCCCGGCGCCGTTTAGGTGTTCGGACGGGCGGCGCTGATGTCGGCCAGCGCCGATTGGGAGTCCTTCTCCATCGCCAGGTCGCCGATGGACACGATGCCGACCGGGCGTCCGTCCTCGATGACGGGGAGCCGCCGCACGGACCGCTCGCGCATGATCTGCGCGGCCTTGTCCAGCGAGTCGTCCGGGCCGACCGTCGCGGTCGCCCGGCTGGCGATGGCGCCGATCTTCGCGTAGGCCGGGTCGCCGCCCGCGGCCAGCCCCCGGATGACCAGGTCGCGGTCGGTGACCAGGCCCTGCAGGTCTTCGCCGTCGATCACCAGCACCGCGCCGATGTCCTCGTCGCGCATCGCCCGCGCCACGGTCACGATGTCGAGTTCCGGGGACACCGACGTCGGGGAGCCGGTCATGATGTCGCGCACCTTCGTAGCCATCGCTCACTCCTTGAGCCTCGCGTTGCCTCTGGGCCCCGGGGACGAGTCGGCCCCTACCCGGCAGAACCGGGATCACTCATGGAGGCCGAGGACATCGGCCCGCGCCGGTCGCGACACCCGGCGGCGTGTGCCGATGCACGTGAACCTTCTCGATAAACTGCGCATCCTTCAAGATGCACGGGGGTTGTCGGGGAGGCCGCTCCGTCCGCCTGGAGGAACCAGTCAAGGAGGGTCGGGCCGTGGACGACGACGCCCAGCAGAAACCGGTGACGTCCGGCTCGAAGAAGCAGCGCGCCGACGAGGAGCACGAGTCCGCCCGCGCCGCCACCGCCGAATTCCGCATCCCGGAGAATGTCTCCCTGACCCGGCCCGACATCTCCATCCGCCGCCCCGCGCCCGAACCGGAGAACGACGAGGACGACGCGGGCGACGACGCGTCCGACAGGGACGACGACGCGTCCGAAGAACCTGCGCCCGCTCCCCCGCAGGGCCCTTGGTACGTCCACCTCCCGAAGCCCGCCGCAGAGGACGACGGTGCCGAAAACGCTGAGGCACCGGAGGACGTCCCACCGGAAACACCGTCTGCGCCAGAGTCCGGTGGCGCGGGGCCTACGCGGGTTGAGGCTCTGCCTGTCCTATCCCGGCCTTCGCAGAACGCGCCGCCGCAATTGCCGGCCGTGCAGTCGTCCGGGCAATGGACTGTGCCGTGGGACGGTTCCGCCCCAATGCCCACCCCAGCGC
>NZ_SMKT01000010.1 GCF_004348735.1 Actinomadura sp. KC06 | reverse complement strand
GGCGGGGGCGGGGAGGCGGCCTACGCGGCCACCAAGTCCGGGCTCTTCGGGCTCGCCAAGACGCTGGCCCGGGAGGCGGCGCGCGGCGGCGTCACGTCCAACATCGTCTGCCCCGGGCCCACGGACACGCCGATGCTCCGCGGCGACGCCGACCACGCGTCCGAACAGAAGTCCGGGATGCTCGACAAGCTGGTCAGGCAGATCCCGCTGCGTCGCATAGGCCGTCCGGACGACATCGCCGGGCTCGTCGCGTTCCTCTGCACCGACCGCGCCGAATACATCACCGGCCAGACCATCTCGGTCAGCGGCGGCATCACCATGCAGTGAATTCAGGTCAGCGAGGCGTATGCGGCCTCGGTGAGGCGGTAGGCGCGCAGGTCGCCGGTCGCCATGTGGCTCATCAGATTCGGGAGGTAGGCGAGGGCGAGACCGGCGTCGGGGTCGGCGAGGCTGATTGCGCCGCCGGCGCCGGTGTGCCCGAACGCCGACTCCCGCGCCGCCTCCGGCGTGAAGAACGTCTGGGCGGGACGCATGAAGCCCAGACCGAATGTGCTGTCGACGAGCATCGTCCGGTCGGGGCCGCTGACGCGGGGACGGATCGCGTCCCGCAGGGTTTCGGGGCGCAGGATCCGTCCGGCCAGGAGGTCGCGGTAGAACGCGGCGAGCGCGGGCGCGGTGGCGAGCATCCCGGCGGACGGCCAGCCCGCGCGCAGCACGACCGGGTTGTTGTAGCCGCCCTTGCCCGGATGCGGGTTGTTGAGCGCCCGGTTCATGGCGCTCTCCGGGTCGAAGAAGGCGGCGGCCAAGCGCCCCAGGAGGTCGTCGGGGAGCGACCTTGGCGAGGTGGCGGCGCTGTGCGGTCGCGTGTCGGCCTCGTGCGGTGGCGTGTCGGCTTCGTGTGGCTGCGTGTCGGATCCGCGTGCTTCGGACGTGGCTCCGACGCGGCGGCCGGCGGACATTTTCGCGGAGCGCTCGATCACGTCGTCGGGTGCGCCGATCCACAGGTCGAGGTCGCGGGCGAACTCGTCCCTGACGAACGCGCCGACCGTCCTGCCGGAGTGCCGCCGGACGATCTCACCGGCCAGCCAGCCGTAGGTCAACGCGTGGTAGCCGTGGGCCTCGCCGGGCGTCCACTCCGGTTTCTGCGCGGCCAGCTCGGCGGCGAGGGACGCCGGGTCCGCCGCCTCCTCCGCCTGGACGGGACGCGCGAACGCGGGCAGACCGGCCTGGTGCGACAGCAGATGCGCGGCCGTCGTGCCGTCCTTGCCGGCGGCGCCGAACTCCGGCCACCAGTCCGTCACCGGGCCGTCCAGCTCGTACGCGCCGCGCTCGGCGAGCAGCAGTGCCGCGGTCGCCGTGATCGCCTTCGTGCAGGAGAACCCGAAGCACGGCGTGCCGGGCAGCCAGGCGCGTCCGGTACGGCGGTCGGCGATGCCGCCCCAGAGGTCCACGACCTTGCGGTCGCCTGCGTAGACGGCGACGGCCGCGCCCAGTTCGCGTCCGGCGGCGAAGTTCTCCTCGAACGCGTCGCGGACTGCGGCGAAGGCCGGATCGCAGTGGCCCTCCACGATGCTGGTCATGCGCGGGCCCTCTCGTCGGAACGTCGGAGACCCCATAGAATCACGTTCTAGGATGGCCCGTCACCCGAGGTGGCGGACGGGTTCGGCGACGGGCTCCTCCGCTCGCCTGGCCGGGCGCGTCCGGGCGAACTCCAGCGTGAGGAGCGCGGCGGCCAGCCACCCGAGGTCGGACCAGGAACGGAAGACGACGTAGCGCGGCTTGTAGGACGGCCTGAACTTCTTGTCGAAGAGGTAGAGCGACTCGACCGCGATCCACGGGTCGAGGAGGCGCAGGGCGCGGTAGCCGGCCTTCTCCAGGACGGTGCGCTCCTCGGCGTCCAGCAGCTCGCGGAACGCGGCGAAGTTCAGCGAGACGACCTCGTGGCCGTGCCGGGACGCGTACTCGACCATCTCGACGATGAGGCGCTCGTTGACGCCGTTCGGGCCGCCGGGGCTGCGGCGCATCGCGTCCAGGCTGATGCCTCCGCCCGCGGTGACGTAGCGCTGGAACGCGATGGGCCGCTTGTCCGCGTCGTAGGCGATCGCGATGACCGCTCCCGGGTGGTGGCCGGTGAGCAGCTCGTCCAGGTTCATGGCGAAGCCGCGCTCGGCCGCGCCGCCGAGGGAGCGTGACGCGACGTCCAGCAGCCGTTCGCGCAGGTCCGGTGCGAGATCGCGTTCCGGGACGAGCTCGGACGTGACGCCCGCGTTGACCGTGCGCTTGACCGCCTGGCGGACGTTGCGCATCTGCCGTCCCGACAGCGTGAACTCGCGCGGGCTGAGCACGACCTCGTCGCCGTAGCCGATCGAGCGGAGCCGTCCCCATGCAGGCAGGAGGCCGTCGCTCGCGCCGAGGACGGCGGGACGCCAGCCGGACGCCCGGCACAGCGCGAGGAACGACCTGACCGCGTCGCCGTGCGCGGCGGGGTCGCCGACCGGGTCGCCGCCCGCGACCGCGACGCCGAACTGCACCCGGTACCCGATCACGGCCCGCCCGTCCGCGCTGAACACGTACGCCTTGTCGCGGCGCAGCGCGAACGGGGCGAGGGTGTCGGAGCCGGGGTGCGCGACGAGCCCGGCGACGCGGCCGCGCTCCGGGTCGTCGCCGGGCGGGGGCGGCGGGTCGGGGGACAGGAGCGTGACGATCACGACGAGGAGCCCGGCCGCCCCGCCGAGGCCGAGGACGTCCGGGAGCCACGGCGCGCCGTCGATGGGCGCGCCGGTCGCGCCGAGACCGGCCGCGACCTGCCCGACCGACCGGATCGACACGCCGCCGAAGAGCAGCGATCCGCCGACCGCGGCGACGACGAGGAGCGCCGCGGTCTTCACGGCCGTGCGGATACGGTCGGGATGCGGGCGGACCGTGAACCGGTCGCGCTCCAGCCAGAGCCCGCCGAGGGCGGCTGCGAGCAGCGGCAGCCGCCACGTCGCGTCGTCGCCGGTCAGGACGGCCAGGAGCGCGAGGACGACCAGGATGACCAGGCCGTACCAGGCGGCGCGGCGTCGCAGCAGGACGCCGCGGGCGACGAGCGCGAGGGCCAGGCCGAGCAGGACGGCGTGGGCGGGGGCGAGCGGGCCGCCGGTGACGAGCCTGGACAGCTCACCCAGCCACGGCGGGGACGCCGCCAGCGCCGGCGCCGCGACAAGCACGGCGACGGCCAGCGTCGCTGCGGCGAGCGGCCGGACCGGCCGCGTCCTGCCCCGCCCGGCCCTGCCCCGTCCCGCCCGGCCCCGCCGCGCCCGGACGGGAGCGGCTTGCCACGATGAATCGCCTGCTTGCACGAAGGACACCTCCGGTGCGCCCACCACCAAGATCCTTTGGACGTCATTCCCCGAACCGGATCTTTTACCACGTCAGGCCCCTTCCGCCCCCGGCGTTAGGCTCGTGAGGATGAAGAGGCTGCTGATCGTGCACCACACGCCGTCGCCGTCCGTCCAGGCGATGTTCGAGGCGGTCCGCGCGGGGGCGTCCACCGACGAGGTCGAGGGCGTGGACGTGGTGTCCCGCGCGGCGCTGGCGGCCACCGCCGTGGACGTCATGGAGGCGGACGGCTACCTCCTCGGATCGCCGGTCAACCTCGGATACCTCTCCGGGGCGCTCAAGCACTTCTTCGACCAGATCTACTACCCGTGCCTGGAGGAGACCGTCCGGCGCCCGTTCGGGGCGTTCCTGCACGGCAACAACGACGCGACCGGCGGCCTGCGGGCACTGGAATCGATCACCACAGGGCTGGCGTGGAAGGCCGTCCAGCCGCCCGTGGTCGTCGTCGGGGAGCCGTCCAAGGCCGATCTCGACGCGTGCTGGGAGCTCGGCGCGATCACGGCGGCCGAACTCGGCGAGGTCTAGGCCTGCGATCTTCGGGGCCGTCCCCGGTAGCGTGCCGCCATGAACGGTTTCCGGCATGTGGTGATGTTCAGGTGGGCCGAGGGGACGACCACCGGCCAGCAGGACGAGGTCGCGGCGCGGCTCCGCGAGCTGCCCGCCGTGATCCCGGAGATCCGGGAGTACAGCCTGGGCGCCGACGCGGGCGTGAACCCCGCCGCCTACGACTTCGTGCTGGTCGCGGACTTCGCCGACCGCGACGCCTACCTGGCCTATCGCGACCACCCGTCCCACCGGGCGGTGGTCGACCGGTACATCACGCCGATCACGGCGGAGCGCGCGTCCATCCAGTACACGACGTGAGCGCGGACGGACGCGCCGCCAACGGAACCTAACAAGCGCTTGTGTCCGAACGATTTTCGGGTTACCGTCACCGAAGACGCCCTCCGGGGACGGATCGCGCCCCGTCCCCGGCGGGCGCCACCGCGGACGAGCCCCGCGCGCCGGACACGTCCTGCGAGGTGGCGCCGTCCACACGAAGGCGCCTGAACCGTCGTACGGTTGCGGCGTGACCGCAATCCGCGTGGTGCTCGCCGACGACCAGTCGCTGGTCCGCGCCGGCTTCCGCTCGCTGCTTGCCGGGGGCGACGGCATCGAGGTCGTCGGGGAGGCCGAGCACGGCGGCGAGGCGGTCGAGCTGGCCCGCGAGCTGCGCCCGGACGTCGTCCTCATGGACATGCGGATGCCCGAGGTCGACGGGCTCGCCGCCACCCGCCGGATCGTGTCCGACCCCGCGTTGAAGGACGTCCGGGTCGTGGTCCTCACCACCTACACCGACGACGACTACGTGTACCTGGCGCTGCGCGCGGGCGCGTCCGGCTTCCTGGTGAAGGACATCGAGCCGGACGAGCTGCTGCGCGCCGTCCGGGTCGTCGCGGGCGGCGAGTCGCTGCTCGCGCCCGCCGTGACCCGCGCCGTGATCGAGGGGTTCGTCGCGCGGCGTCCCGACCCGGCCCGTCCGGCGGTCGCGCTCGGCGGGCTCACCGACCGGGAGCGCGAGGTCGTCCGGCTGGTCGGACGCGGCCTGTCCAACGACGAGATCGCGGCGCAGCTGCTGCTCAGCCCGCTGACCGTGAAAACGCACGTCAGCCGGTCGATCGGCAAGCTCGCCGCACGGGACCGGGCGCAGCTCGTCGTGCTGGCCTACGAGTCCGGGCTGGTCACCCCCGGCGCCGCAGGCTCATGATCTCCTCCCGCAGCTCCTGCGGGGACGGCGCCTCCAGCAGCCGCGGGCCGATGCGCAGCGGCACCATCGCCCACCACGATCCCGTCGCCTCGCCGTACCAGACGCGGACACCGGGGAACTGCTCCTGCAGGCCGCGCGCCGTGGCGGCGCGCAGGGCGGCCGGCGAGGGCTCATCGCGGCCGGCGGCGCCTCGATCAGCCGTCATCCCGCCCCCCGGGTGTTCTCTCCAGCAACAGCGTCCCCACGGGCCAAGGCGTCACCCCTACTCGGCAATTAGTGACTAAGCACACTATGGGGGTTAGGAGACCCGCACAGTGGGATACCGCGCCGGATGTACTCCAACGGATGTACACGCCAGGGGCGAATGACACCGTCCGCCCGATGTGTCGACCCTGATCGTCGGGAAACGCTGGACCCTGCCGTCACATTCCCGAGTGCCCTGACGTCACCTCGTTGAGGGCAGCACGTACACAAGGGTGGTTCTCATGAGGTTGGCCAGGCTCGCCCGGTTCTGCTTCCGGAGGCGGCGCCTCACGGTGGCGGGCTGGATCGTCGGCACGATCGCGGTGATGGTGCTCGGGTTCGGCTTCGCGGCGGAGCCGCTGAACGACTTCTCCGGCGGCGACTCGGGATCGGCGAAGGCGTCCGACCTGCTGGACGAGCACTTCCCCGACCAGAGCGGCGACTCGATCACCTTGGCGGTGCGCGCCGACGCGGGCGTCCAGAGCCCGGAGGCCAGGGCGGAGGTGCAGCAGGCGATCGACCGGCTCGCCAAGACGCCGCACGTCACGTCGGTGTCGTCGCCCTTCGAGACGCCTGGGCAGATCTCGCAGGACGGGAAGACGGCGTTCGCGACCGGCAGCCTGGACGTCCCGTCCGACGACATGCCCAAGGCGGACGTGACCGCGCTGCTCGACGACGTGCGCAGCGACAGCGGGCCCGTCCAGGTCCAGCTCGAAGGGGCCGCCGTCGACCTCGCCGAGACGCCCGGAGGCGGGCCCTCGGAGGCCATCGGCGTGCTCGCCGCCATCGTCATCCTGCTCGTCGCGTTCGGGTCGGTGCTGGCGATGGGGCTGCCCATCGTGACGGCGCTGTTCGGCATCGGCTCCGGCCTCGCGCTGATCATGCTGCTCGGGCACGCGCTGCCCGCGCCGTCGTTCGCGCCCATCGTCGCCGCGCTCATCGGGCTCGGCGTCGGCATCGACTACGCGCTGTTCATCGTCACCCGCTACCGGGAGGAGCTGCACGCCGGGAAGGATCCGGAGGAGGCGACCGTCACCGCCATCACCACCGCCGGACGCGCCGTGCTGTTCGCCGGCACCACCGTGGTGATCGCGCTGATGGGCCTGTTCGTCATGCAGCAGAGCCTGCTCAACGCCGTCGCGGTCGCCGCCGCCACCGCCGTGCTGATGACCATGCTCGGCGCCGTGACGCTGCTGCCCGCCCTCCTCGGCTTCGCCGGACGCTCCATCGACCGCCTCCGCGTCCCGGGATTCGGCAAGTCACGCCGCCGCCCGCTGGCCGAACGGTGGGCGCGGGTCGTCCAGGCGCACCCCATCGTCGCCGGGCTGCTCGCGGCCGCCGTCCTGCTGGTGCTGGCCGTGCCCGCGCTGTCGATGCGGCTGAGCCTGCCGGACTCCAGCACCCAGCCGCACGACCACAGCGGGTACCGCGCGAGCCAGATCATGGCGGCGGGCTTCGGGCCCGGCACGTCCGCGCCGCTCGTCCTCGTCACCGAGGGCGGGAGCGCGGCGGACGCCGGACGGCTGGCCGCGGCCGTCCGCGAGACCCCCGGCATCGCCGCCGTCCAACCGCCGCGCACCAGCCAGGACGGCGCCGCGTCCATCCTCATGGCGTTCCCGACCACCGGGGCGCAGGACGAGGCGACGCCGAAGCTCGTCCACGAGCTGCGCGACGACGTCATCCCCCGCGTCATGGACGGGACCGGCGCGCAGACCTACGTCGGCGGCCCGAACGCGGGCGCGATCGACTTCGCCGACGACGTCAGCACCCGGCTGCCGTGGCTGATCGCCGTCGTCGTCGGCCTGTCGCTGCTCCTGCTCGTCGGGCTCGTCCGGTCGGTGACGGTGGCGCTGCAGGCCGCCCTCATGAACCTGCTGTCGATCGCGGCGGCGTACGGGGTGCTGACGGCCGTCGTCCAGTGGGGGTGGGCCGGGAGCCTGCTCGGGTTCCCCACCGACATGCCGGTGACGACCTGGGTGCCGCTGATGATGTTCCCGATCCTGTTCGGGCTCTCCATGGACTACGAGGTGTTCCTCGTGTCCCGCATCCGGGAGACGTACGAGTCGGGCGTCCGCACCCGGGAGGCGGTCGCGCTGGGCCTGTCCCGCACGGCCCGCGTCATCACCGCCGCCGCGGCGATCATGGTGATGGTGTTCCTGTCGGTGCTGCTCGGCGCGGACGTCGCCGTCAAGCAGATGGGCCTCGGCCTCGGCGTCGCGATCCTGATCGACGCGACGATCGTGCGGCTGGTGCTCGTCCCGGCGCTGATGGAGCTGTTCGGCGAGGCGAACTGGTGGATTCCCCGTCCGCTGGCGCGCCTCCTGCCGAACCGCCGGACGCCCGCGGAATCACCTGCTGACAGCGTCCACGTCTAGTGGAGGTTGATGCCGTCGAACATCACCTTGAGGTAGTGCTCGGCGAGGCCCTCGGCGTTGAGCCGTCCGCCCGGACGGAACCAGCGGACCGCCACCCAGATGGTGTCGCGGATCATCCGGTAGGTGAGCTTCGGGTCGAGGTCGGCGCGGAAAAGGCCCTCCTCCTGACCCGTCCTGAGGGTGTCCACCCACATTTTCTCGACCTCGTCCTCGGACTTGGTGAGATAGGCGAAGCGGTCCATTCCCTTCAGGTAGTTCCAGTCGTTCTGCATGACCGTGACGGCGGCCCGGTGCGGCTCCAGGGTGCCGAACGCGACCCGGACGAGCCCGGCGATGGTGTCGCGCGGATTCTCGCTCTCATCGAGCACCGCCTTATACGCCGACATGATCTCGCTGAAGAAACTCGACAGGATCTCGTCGGCGATCGACTCCTTGGAGTCGAAGTGGTGGTAAAGGCTGCCCGACTGGATGCCCGCCTCGTCGGCGATGTTGCGGACCGTGGTCGCCTGGAATCCCTTCTCGGCGAACAGTTCGGCGGCCAGTCGCACCAGGTGCTCGCGCCGTTCCGACGCCAGGGGGGCCGAGCCTTTTCCGCGGCGGCGGGCACCGCCCTCGGCGGCCGCGCGGGGCCTGGATCGTCCGGATTCGGCGCTCGTGGTCGTCACCCCCTCATTATGCCGTCTCGCCCGGTCGCCTGCTCGACCGTCGGCACCAGGGTACGCGCATGCATCAAGCGCTTGCTACGTTCGGGCGCCGCGGATCCCGCATAGGCTCGAGGGCATGCCCGATGTGATCGTTTTCGACCTGTACGGAGTGATCGCGCGCACGCAGACCCCCGCGGCCGTGCGGCGGATCGAGGAGATCGCCGGCGTCGGGGGGACGCCGTTCTGGGACGCCTACTGGTCCTGCCGCCCCGCCTACGACGCGGGCCAGGCGAGCGCCGACTACTGGGCGGTCGTCGCGGACGCTCTCGGCGTCGCGTTCCCCGACGTCCCCGCGCTGATCGAGGCCGACCTCGACAGCTGGACGGACGTGGACGACACCATGGTCGCCCTCGTCCACGAACTCGCCGACCAGGGCCGCACCCTCGGCCTCCTGTCGAACATCATCGGCGACCTCGTGCCCCGCTTCGAGGCCCGCCACGGCGACTGGCTCTCCCGCTTCGACGCGCTCACCTACTCCTGCCACATCGGCGTCGCCAAACCCGACCCGCGCGCCTACGAGATCTGCGCCGACCGCTTGGGCGTCCGCACCGCCGACGTCCTTTTCTTCGACGACACCGAACGCAACGTCCTCGCCGCCCGCAAAACCGGAATGCGCGCCGAACTCTTCACGTCCCCCACCCAAATCCGCGCCATTCTCTAACCGCCGCGGGCGACCGACGAGCGGTGGTGACCACGAGGGCCACCACCGCCCTTCCGGCGGTCAGTCCAGCCATTCCATGGTGTCGATCTCCATGCCGCCGTTCAGCATGGCCAGCTGCTCCCAGGTCAGCGCGCCCTGGAAGGCCCAGACGTCGTCGACGGCTCCCGTCCAGTGCTCCGGATCACCGATCGCGGAGCGCCCGACCTGGAGCGCGCCCTTGGCGTCGAACGCGCCCACGTCGTGCTTCACCGACCTGGACTCGTCGAGGTCTCCATTGACGTAGAGCCTCATCGTCCGCGTCGGGGCGTCGTAGACGACGGCGATGTGGTCCCACCACCCCGCGTACGTCGTCTGCTCCGCGACGGAGGTCCGCGCTCCCGCGGTGTCGTCGTCGGCCATCACCAGCTGCCAGCGGCCCCAACCGGGCTCGTCCGTCGGCAGGAACCTGACCGCGAACCGGTTGACGTTCTCACCCGACAGCGACAGCAGCGTCACGGCCTTCGCCGGCGCCTGCTCCGTGTTCGCGTGCGCGGCGATCGTGAAGCTCCTGTCCGTGCGGATGACGGGGCCGGCCGCCTCCGCGTGGGCCCCCGTGCCGTTCAGCATGAGGCCCGCCGGGGACGTCCACGGGAATCCGGCGTTGGGATCGATGACCGCGCCGCCCCGCAGCGCCATGTGGTTGCCGAACGTCGAGTCGTCGGCGCCGTCGGCGTTGAACTTCCAGCGTCCGTGCACCCGCTTGGGGACCTTGGGGAGCTCCGCCGCCTCGTCCGCCACGATCATCCGGTCGAACACGCGGACCTCGTCGAGGTCGCCGTGGAACGCGCCGCGCCCGGCTCCGGCGCCGATCCGCAGCGGACCGCGCGCGTTCCACGCCGAGTCGCCCGCGGGCGCGTCGGACGCGAGCGCGCCGTTCACGTAGAGCCGCAGCCGCTTCTTCGTCGCGTCGTACGAGCCGACGAGGTGCGCCCACGTGCCGCGGTAGACGGGCCGCTCCGCGACGGCCTGCGCGGTCGCCGCTCCGCGGGAGTCCGAGCCGGTCATCACGAACGCCCAGTGGCCGCCGCGCGACTGGAGCGCGAACGCGTTGCTCAGGCGTCCCGTCGCCGCGATGACGACGGAGTCGCCGTCCCGGGCCGGCCTCGCCCAGGCGGACATGCTGAAGCTCTTGGTCGTGTCCACCACGGGTCTCGTGACGGCTTGGCCTCCCGTGAAGCTCGCCGCCGTCCCGAGCTGCCCGTCCGCGCCGGTCGTGACCCGTCCCACCGTCCAGGCGGCGACCGGGCCTTCGCCCTCCCGCGTCTCGGCGGCGAGGCGGCGGGCCCCGGCGGGCTCGTCGAGCTTCCACCGGGCCTTCGCGGCCGTGCCCGCCTTCACCCTGAACACGTACGTGGTCCTGGGGCCGTTCTCCCCGTTCGGGCCGAAGGACCCGACTTCGAGGATGTTGGGTCCGCTGCGTTCGGGCGCGATCGGCACGGTGACCGGCGCGCCCGCCTCCGTCGGGACCTCGGTGTACCGGCTGCCGTTGATGGTGTAGACGTACCGGGCCGCCTGCTTGCTCGGGTCCTCGAAGGTGAAGTTCCCGTACTGGCCGACGGTGCCGTGCCAGGCGTCGTCGTCCGGGTAGTCGGTCGACGTGACGGTGGGCGCCGGGATCAGGGTCCGGGACTCCGCGGCCGCCACTCCCGCGCTCCCCGCGACGGCGGTCGGCACCGCCACCGCGAAGGCGGCGAGCAGCACCTGGATGGTTCGACGTGGACGCATCCACACCTCCTGAACGTTGACATGCGGCGCTGCGGGGAGGAGGGCGCCTGCGATGTCGTGCCGATGAACGGTGTGAATCCTGTCACCCCGGTAGGACAGGGGCGGACGCGGAAAGATCACGATCTTGACAAGGGCCCCGCGGGCCCGGATGTCAGGGCGCCGGGGGGAGTTCTTCGGCGGCCTCGGCGGCCTTCGAGAGGCGTTCGCGGAGGGTGCGGACGAGTTCGTCGCCCTGGTCGGTCAGCCGCTCTATCGCGGGGAGGGCCAGGTCGTCGCGGACGGTGTCGGCGAGGAGCTCGTCGTACTCGTGCGCCTTCTCCGCGATCGTCTCCAGGTGGCGCTGGGCGCGCAGGACCTCGTCCGCGGCCTTGGCGCGTTCGGCGTAGCGTTCCAGGGCCTCCACGCGGCGGGTCACGGCCTCGACGGAGATGTCGAGCTTGTCGCGCAGCGGGCGCAGCGCCGCCGTCACCTCGGGGAGCGTCGCGGCGCCCTCCATCCGCTCCTGGTCGGCGCGCAGTTTCGACTGGCGCGCCAGCACCTGCGCGATCTCCCATTCCTGGCGCGGCAGCGTGACGGCGTTGTCGACCGCGTCCAGCAGGCCCTCGCGGTTGACGGCGGAGTCGTGCACGGCGTCGACCGCCGCCTGGACGCGCGCCAGCATCGCGCGGCCCTCGTCGTCGAAGTCCTCCGGGGTAAGGTAGCGGTCGCGGCGCCGATCGAGCTCGCGGGCGCGGCGCAGGTCGAGGGACACCGACGGGGTGCCGAGCGCGATCAGGACGGCGAGCATGCCCAGGGCGATCAGCCAGAGCGAGCCGAGCAGCGGCCACCCGAGCAGCCCGAAGCCGAGGACCGTCATCGGGGCCAGCCACAGCAGCGGCCTGCGGCGCGCGACGAGCGTGTCGAGGTCGGCGCGCAGGGACGGGTCGGCGACCGGGCGGGGCTCGGCGGGGGCGCCGTCCTCGGGGGCGCGCGGCGGCGCGATCCGGCGCCAGTACGTGGAGACGTGGGTCTCGAACGCGAAGTCGGTCCGCGCGATCTCGATCTCGGTGGGGCCGGCGGGCAGCGGCCACGAGCCGACCGGGTCGCCCCCGCCGGGGCCGGTGAAGCGGACCCACCAGCCGCCCTTGCCGTCGTCGCATCGGTAGCGTCCCGGGGCGACGTCGATCCCGACGAAGTACGTCCCGACTCCCGGTATGGAGTCGCTCCACGTGCCACTGGTCACCGGCGACCTCCGACCCGACTGCTCCGCCATCCCCCGCCGTCTCCGGCGAGGGCCGTTCGGCCCGTAACAGGAAAGACGTCCGAGGGACGGCACAAGTTGCCGTACCCACATCCGTGTCCGGAAAGCCGCATCGGGTTTGGAATACTCCACGCGTGCGACCCGATTACGATCCCCACGACGATCCGCCCTGGGCGATGCAGCTGGTGGTGCGCGCCGAGAAGGCCGACCCGCCCGAGCATGCCGCGGTCTGCGAGGCGGCGGCGACCGCGGTCGTCCGGCTGCTCACGGACCCGCGGGCGACGGAGCCGGACGGGGAATGGCGCGACGCCGTCCGCGAATGGGAGGCGCGCCGGATCCGGAAGGTGACGCGGCGGGCGCGGGGCGTGCGGTGGCCGGAGGCGGAGGCGCTGCCCGGCGTGACCGTCGAGCACGCGGGCGCGCAGGTGCGGGCGTTTCCGCCCAGTCCGGTGTCGGACGTCCCGCCCGAACTGGCGAAACTGCAGGTCGCCGGCCTTGATCTGGCGGAGGCGCAGGAGCCGGGCCCCGTGCCTGAACCGCCGTACGCGGTGATCGCGGTCAATCCGGACGTGACGATCACGACCGGCAAGGCCGCGGCCCAATGCGGCCACGCCGCTCAGCTTCTGCTGCGTCAGGGGCGGCGGAAGGACGTGGCCGCCTGGGTGGACGGCGACGCCCGTGTCCACCTGACCAGAGACGTTCCATGGCGGCAGGCTGTGAAGAAGGCGGCGGTGGCGGTCCGTGACGGCGGGTTCACCGAGGTTCCGCCCGGCACGATGACCGCTATCGCGTGGATCGTACGTAAGTAGGAGTGGGCGGCGTGCCGGGCGCCCCGCAGCCCGGCACGCCGCTCCGCTCAGGGAAGGGTGACGGCGATCGGGTCGATCCCCGCCTTCTTGATGAGGGACGGGAGCCGTCCCGCGAACGGGTGGTGATCGGTCGGCAGGCCGCGCGGGTTGTCGATCACGTAGTGGACGGCGCCGCCGCTGCGGCGCTCCGCCCACCGGGCGCCGACCGACCGCAGGACCGCTGCGGCCTTCGCCGCGTCGGCCGCCTTGACCGAGACGCGGATCGGCGACTCGTACGACGGCAGCGCCGCCGCCTGCTCCGCCGCCCTCGCGGTGGCGCCCGCCTGCGGGGCCTGCGCCTTGGCCGGGTCCGGCCCGAGGATCGCGTTGTAGAGCAGCGTGGCCGTCCCGTCGGTGAACGCGCGGAAGTTGGGCTCCGCCGCGAACAGCACGGAACGTCCCTCGCCGACGGGCTGGTCCACGACCGCCGCGGTGCCGCCCAGCTCGGACGCGCCCTCCTCGAACCCGGACACGAACCAGTCGGGCGAGTCCGTCTCCGGGTACGACACGACGACGCCGCTGGACGCCTTCATCACCGGGTCGTAGGACGTGAAGTTCCAGGCCGTGGCGCCGACGTCATCGGCGAGCGGGCTCGTCTTGTCCACCTTGACGCGGAACAGCGTGCCGGGGATGTCGGACGTCGGCTCCGTCAGCGTTGCGGTCGTCAGGCCGAGCAGCGCCGCGAGCTCCGTGCCGCCCTGCCAGCCGATGTAGCGGCCGCCGTCCCGCGTCCACTGCTGGAGCGCGGTGCGGCCGGTGTCGCCGAGCGCGTCGTAGGCGGGCTTCGACGGGCCGTCCGGCGTGACCAGGACCTCGACGCCCTCCAGCTTGCCCGCGGCCACGTCCGCCGGGGTCAGGAGCGTGAACGGCAGCTTCCAGTCGCGGTCGAGGCGGTGCCGCAGCCATCCGGCCGACTGGCGCGTCGCCGACGACGTCGCCGAGAGCTGGAGGATGCCGATCTTCGGGGCCTTGCCGTCATGGCCGGGACGCGGCGCGGGCAGCGTCCCCACCGGGACGGCCTTCGGCTTCAGGACGGCCCCGGACGACCCGCCCGACACGTTCCCCAGCAGCGGCAGGCTCCACGCCGTCACGTCGTAGAAGTACGGGAACGGCGTGTAGGAGTCCTCGTTCAGCATCGCCTGGATCCAGTGCTTCTGGCCCTGCGCCATGGAGATCCAGTACGTGCCGGCGGGAAGGGTCGTCTTCGCTTCGGGATGCCCGTACGCCTTGAAGTCGGGGACCTGCAGCGGCCGGACGAGCTTCTTCACGTCCACGCCCATCCGCTGGAGGCGGCGGACGATGGTGCGCACCTCGTCGCGCTTGGCAGGGTCGTCGTCCCGCAGGAAGTAGTTCCGCACCGGACGGTCGGGCACCGGACGGTCGACCTGGTTCGGCGGGTTGTAGATCTGGTTGGGCTCCAGCTTCCCCGCCTTGCCCTGCGCGTAGGCGTCCACCGTCATCTGCCGCCACTGGCTCAGGATCCGATGCCGGTTGCGGGCCGCGGCCGAAAGCGTCACCCACTGGGTGATGTACTGCTCCTTCACGCGGTCGGGGTACGGGCTCTCGCCGCCCTTCTCGAACGTCATCCCGGCCGCGTGGAACGCGCTCGTCGGCACCGTGTCGCCGTACCCCTGGTAGAAGAGGTCGTAGACGTCGCGGTTGAAGAAGTCGATGCCCTGCCGCGTGAACTCGGCCGCCATCGCCGCGCCGTACAGGTCGTTGATCCAGCCGATCGCCTGCTCCGGCGTCTCGTGGTAGATCGGGTCGGCGTTCGGCGGGAAGAAGTACGACGTCCCGCCCATCTCGTGCGCGTCGATGTAGAGCGCGGGCGGGTACTCGTTCAGCATCGCCAGCTTGCCGTCGGTCTCCGGCTGCGTCCGCGCGAACCAGTCGCGGTTCATGTCGAAGCCGTACGCGTTCTGGCGCGTGTTCGCCTCCCGGCCGTCCGGGTTCTGCGTCGGCAGGACGATGACCAGTGCGTTGTCCAGGATCGACGCGGCGGCGCAGTCGGTGCGGTCGCCGAGGTCGCGCAGCACCTTGAGCGCCGCGTCCGTGCCGCTCGGCTCGTTCCCGTGCACGTTCCCGCTGACCCACAGGATCGGGACGCCGCGCTCGGTGATCCGCTTGGCCAGCGCTTGCGGCGTGCGCGGGTCCCGCAGCAGCCCGGCTTCCCGCTGGACCTTGGCCAGCCCGGCCTTGGATATGAGCTGGGGCCGTCCCACGATGGCGTACTTCAGCGGACGGCCCTGCGCCGACCTGGCCAGCGTCCCGGAGATCACCCGCTCGCTCTTCGCGGCGACCGTCTCCAGATACTTGTCGGACTCGGCGGCGGTGGCCTGCCGCTCGCCGAGCTCGAAACCGAGTACCTGCTTGGGGGAGGGGACCTTGCCCCGGTAGACCGGTTCGGTCTGCGTCGGATCGCAGCCGGCCGGGGCCGTCGGGGATTGTGCGGCGGCGGGCGCCGCGAGCGCCGCGGGCACCGCCAGGGACACCGCCACCAGCAGGGGCGACACCAGTTTTCGGGCTCTCATGAGCCACAACGTGTCACCGTCCGCAACGACCACCAAGGGCAACTATTGCCAAGATCAGTCGTGTCTGCCGGGGCGGGGCCGCGGGCCGGTCAGCGCGGCGGCCCGGTTGATCGCCTGGAGCGCGAACTCCTGCGTCCGGGTGAGCCGGTGCGGGCCGCTCGACGAACCGCCCGAGTCGCCGGACGCGTCGTCGGGCGATTCGCCGGGTGAGGCGTCGCCGTCCGGTCGCGGTGCGCTCGCGAGCTGGGCCTTCGCGCTCAGCCCGTACGACAGGAACAGCAGGAGGACGAACCCCGCAAGGTAGAGCAGGTGCTCGAGCAGCCCGGTCCACCTGCCGGTGAACACGTCCAGGACGGCGAACATCGCGAACCCCGCCATCCACCCGGCCGTCGACGGCACGAACAGGACGTCGCGGCGCAGCGCCACCCCCGCGATCGCGCACAGCACGAGTACGGCCTCGACCAGCTTGACCAGGACGAGGATGCCTGTCGCGGGTCCGGAGTCGAAGTAGCCGTCGATCTCGTCCTGCCGGTCGCTCCACAGCAGGAATCCGCTCAGCAGCCCCGTCAGGCCGTACGCGATGAGGAACACGCCGATCGCGGAGTGGAACCGGTGCCACGTTCGCACGCCCGCGCGGGGCCTGGCCTGCGGGGGCGCCTGTCCGGGACCTGGGGCGGGCCCCGGCGCGGCGCCCGGCGCGGGTCCCTGGGCGGGTCCCTGGGCGGCTCCTTGCGGGCCGCCCGCCGGGACGCCGAGGATCGGAGTGGCGTCCGGGTCGGCTGCTGGATCCGGGCCCAGCGTCATACTTCGCCCCCAAGTCCTGTTCATCTGCTATGCGCAAGATATCCCGGATAACCGCCCGTCGACGTCCGAAACGCGCGCCGCTCGCCGGACCCGTGAAGAGGCTCGCGAACGGTCATGGGCGGGCTGGTGGACGGGCTCGGCCGGGCCGACCTGCCCGGCGGTGCTTGCACACTGGCGGACGAAGGGGGAGGCTGGGATCTCGTCGGGCCGCGCGGAGTCCGTGAGGATCTGCCGTGAGGAACCGAGGATGACGCCTGACGATACGGGAACCACCGCGCCGTCGAGGACGCGGATCGAATATCTGGAAGAGCTCGGGGACGTACTGGTCGAGCGCGGCTTCCGGGTGCGGATCGTCCTGCCCCGCGGGCAGTCGCCCGTCCTGCACGTGATGAACCCGGACGCGTCCGCCCTGACCGAGAACGTCCTGGCGGAACAGGCCGCGGACGGCTGGTGGTACTGGTGGTCGTGGGCCGAGCGCATCGCGCCCGCCGACGACGCTCCCACCGCGGCCGCCCGCATCGCCCAGGTTCTCGCCACCCGCTGACCCGCTACCCGCCGATCTCGTCACCGGCCGGTCTCGCCATCAGCTGGTCTCGGTCACCTGCCGGTTTCGTTCACCTCCCGGTCTCGTCACTGCCGGGCTCGCCATGCGCTGACTTCGGGACATTCGGCTGATCTCCCTGCACGGCTGACGGTCGGCCGGGGGTGAATGTTGACGCGCCGAACATTCTGAACGCGCCGCGCCCGCGACGGGTGCGTGCGCGTTGGCGTGCGCGCGGAAGCCGTGGCGCGAGGGAAGGCCCGGCTTGATCTCGCGTTACATGATTGTTACCGCCAACAACAAATCAACCGGGCATCGGGTCTGGCGTGACGGACAAGGCCGACATAAGTTGCGGGGCACAACATTCAAGTCGGTGGGCTCGTACACCGACATCTCGGCCTTACCCCCCGGCCGCGGCACGGCGCGGCCACCCCCAGAAAGGACCCGGGCTATGCGCAAGGGGATCCTCAGCCTGACGGCTCTCACCGCGGCCGCGGCGCTCACCCTCACCGCGTGCGGGGACGACTCCGGCGAGTCCGGCGACGGCTCCGGATCGGCCAAGGGCAAGGTCGGCGTGATCCTGCCCGACACGACCTCGTCCGTCCGGTACGAGAGCTTCGACCGGCCCTACCTGGAGCAGGCGTTCAAGGCGGCGGGCGTCGGCTACGACATCCAGAACGCCGAGGGCTCGGCCCAGCGCTTCCAGACGATCGCCGACCAGATGCTGACCAGCGGCGTCACCGTCCTGATCGTGGACGGTCTCGACTCCAACTCCGCGGCGGCCGTCCAGCGCAAGGCGCAGGCGCAGGGCGTCAAGACCATCGACTACGACCGCCTCACGCTCGGCGGCGTCGCCGACTACTACGTGTCGTTCGACAACGTGAAGGTCGGCGAGGAACTCGGCAAGGGCCTGCAGAAATGCCTCGGCGAGAAGAAGTCGAACATCGTCTACTTGAACGGCGCGCCGACCGACAACAACGCGACCCTCTTCTCACAGGGCGCGCACAGCGTCCTCGACAAGGCGACGACCTACACGAAGGTCGCCGAGCAGGCCGTCCCGGAGTGGAAGGCGGAGCGGGCCGCGACGATCTTCGAGCAGATGTGGACCGAGCAGCAGGGCAAGATCGACGGCGTGGTCGCCGCCAACGACGCGCTCGGCGGCGCGGTCGTGTCGATCCTCAAGAAGAACGAGCAGGCCGGCAAGGTCGCCGTCACCGGACAGGACGCGACCCTTGAGGGCCTGCAGAACATCCTGGACGGCAACCAGTGCATGACGGTCTACAAGCCCGTCAAGCAGGAGGCCGACGCCGCCGCCAAGCTCGCCGTCTCCCTGATCAACGGCCAGAAGGGCGAGACGAACGGGACGGTCAACGATCCGACCGGCAAGCGGGACGTCCCGTCCGTGCTGCTCACTCCCATCCCCGTCTTCAAGGACAACGTCAAGCAGGTCGTCGACGACGGCTTCATCAAGAAGGCGGACCTCTGCAAGGGCGCCTACGCGGCCAAGTGCGCGGACGCGGGCATCAAGTAGCGCGCCGCTCCTGACCTCGTGGCGGGCCCCGATCCGCTGGGGACGTCCCGGATTACCCGGAAACCCGGGGCGAAGGGGCCCGCCACGAGCACCACCCCCGCGACAGCCGCAGCACCCTGCAGGGCACCATTCTCGCCAGGGAGACACGGAAGGAAATACGTGGCAGAAAACGGAGACCCCGTCCTCCGACTGACCGGGCTCAACAAGAGCTTCGGCGCCGTCCATGTGCTGCACGACGTGGACTTCACGGTGCGGCTCGGCGAGGTCATGGCCCTCGTCGGCGACAACGGCGCGGGCAAGTCCACCCTGATCAAGTGCATCGCCGGGATCCACCCCTTCGACTCCGGGCGGATCGAGTTCGACGGCCGCCCGGTGACCGTCGACGGCCCGCGCGCCGCGTCCGAACTCGGGATCGAGGTCGTCTACCAGGACCTCGCGCTCGCCGACAACCTCGACATCGTGCAGAACATGTTCCTCGGACGGGAGCGCCGCAAGGGCCTCGTGCTGGACGAGCCGTCCATGGAGGAGGCCGCCAGGGAGACGCTCGCGCGGCTGTCGATCCGCACGGTCAAGTCCGTCCGGCAGCAGGTGGCGAGCCTGTCCGGCGGGCAGCGGCAGACCGTCGCGATCGCGAAGGCCGCGCTTTGGGAGTCGAAGGTCGTCATCCTGGACGAGCCCACCGCCGCGCTCGGCGTCGCGCAGACGCGGCAGGTCCTCGATCTCGTCCGGCGGCTCGCCGACACCGGGCACGCCGTCGTGCTCATCTCGCACAACATGAACGACGTGTTCGAGGTGGCCGACCGCATCACCGCGCTGTACCTCGGCCGGGTCGCGGCGGACGTCGCCCGCGCCGAGGTCACCCACGGCCAGGTCGTGGAGCTCATCACCGCCGGCCGTTCCGGCGATCTCGGCCTCGCGCCGCAGACCGCCGCCGAGAGCATCTGAAGGGAGGACGCAGGTGTCCACCGACATCCCGGGCGACGACGTCGCCAAGGGCGCCGACCTCACGAAGGGCGCCGGTAGCAAGGCCATGACGCTGGCGGACTCGGACTTCGCGACCGACCGCCGCGAGCACGACATGAAGTCCGCGCTGCTGGACTACTGGCACCGGATCAAGGCGGGGGAGCTCGGCGCCCTGCCCGCCGTCCTCGGCCTGGTCTCCCTGGTCGTGCTGTTCACCGCGCTGAAGCCCGACACGTTCCTCAGCAAGGGGAACATGGCGAACCTGTCCGTGCAGGCGCTGCCCATCACGATCCTCGCGATGGGCCTCGTCTTCGTGCTGCTCCTCGGCGAGATCGACCTCGCCGCCGGCGTCGCCAGCGGGCTGTGCGCGGCCGTGCTCGCCAAGCTCATCACCGACGCCGGGCAGCCCTGGTACACCGCCGTGCTGACCGGCGTGGCGATCGGCATCGTCATCGGCACGGCCATCGGCTGGCTCGTCTCCGTGCTGCGAATACCGTCGTTCGTCGTCACGCTCGCGTTCTTCCTCGGCCTGCAGGGCGTCACGCTGCGGCTGATCGGCGAGGGCGGGACGGTGCCCGTCCGCGACGACGTCATCGTCGCGCTGTCCAACAAGAACATGCCGATCTGGCTCGGCTGGACGCTCGCCGGCCTCTGCGTCGCCGGCTACACGGCCACGCAGCTCCTGCGGTGGCGGCGCCAGCACGTCCGGCACCTGCACGCCAAGCCGATCGAGTTCGTCGTCGCGCAGTGCGCCGTCGTCGCGGCGGCCCTGCTGATCAGCACCTACGTGCTCAGCCTGGACCGCGCGCCCAGCCCCCTGATCATGCTCGGCGGCATCCCGTGGGGCGTGCCGCTGGTCGGCGCGCTGCTCATCGTCTGCACGTTCGTCCTCGGCCGCACCGCCTACGGGCGGCACATCTACGCGGTCGGCGGCAACTCCGAGGCCGCCCGGCGGGCCGGCATCAACGTCACCCGCATCCGGATCTCCGTCTTCATGATCGCGTCCGGGCTGGCGGCGGTCAGCGGCATCGTCGCCGCGTCCCGGCTCAACTCCGTCGCCACCAGCGCCGGCGGCGGGAACACGCTGCTGTACGCGGTCGGCGCCGCCGTCATCGGCGGGACGAGCCTGTTCGGCGGGCGCGGCAAGGCGCGCGACGCCGTCCTCGGCGGGCTCGTCATCGCGCTCATCGACAACGGGCTCGGGCTGCTCGGCACCAGCGCCTACCTCAGCTACCTGATCACCGGGCTGGTGCTGCTGCTGGCCGCGAGCATCGACGCGCTGGCCAGGCGCCGGCGGTCGAGCACGGGGAGATGACCCGTGCACCCGGCCGCGAACGGACGGGAGCCGGTGGCCCGGCCCATCGGCTCCCCGGCCCTGCCCGAAGGCCCGGGTCCGGGCCGTCCGGACGGCGCTTCCGGGCCGTGGAACGCTGCTGATACGCTCACGGACCACGACCGCCTGGCGCGCGGCGGCGGTGCGGCACGGTGGGAGCCCCTCGGCATGTCAGTGACGCCAGCACTGGATCTGCGCGGCATCGACAAGAGCTTCGGTTCCGTGAAGGTCCTGCACGACGTCGCGTTCACGGCGTATCCGGGCGAGGTCACCGCGCTCGTCGGCGACAACGGCGCAGGGAAGACGACTCTGGTCAAGTGCATCGGCGGCATCCACCCGTTCGACGCGGGCGAGTTCCGCTTCGAGGGCCGCCCGGTGCGGGTCTCCAGCCCCCGCGACGCCACCCGGCTCGGCATCGAGATCGTCCACCAGGACCTCGCGCTCTGCGAGAACCTCGACATCGTCGAGAACCTCTTCCTCGGCCGGGAGCAGCGCCGCGGCCTCGCGCTCGACGAGGACACGATGGAGGAGATGGCGCGCCGGACGCTGTCCGGCCTCTCCGTCCGGACGATGGGCTCCGTCCGGCGGCGGATCTCGACGCTGTCCGGCGGGCAGCGGCAGACCGTCGCGATCGCCCGCGCCGTCCTGTGGGACAGCAAGGTCGTGGTGCTGGACGAGCCCGCCGCCGCGCTCGGCGTCGCGCAGACCCAGCAGGTGCTGGAGATCGTCCGGCGGCTCGCCGACCGGGGCCTCGCCGTCGTGCTGATCTCGCACAACATGAACGACGTCTTCGCGGTCTCCGACCGGATCGCCGCGCTGTACCTCGGCCGGATGGTCGCCCAGGTCAGCACCGCCGACGTCACGCACCGGCAGGTCGTCGAGCTGATCACCGCGGGGACCAGCGGCGAGCTTGGGCTGCGCCGATGATGAAGGGCGGCCCGTCACAAGAGGACATCCGGCGGCACAACCTCGGGACGCTGCTGCGCTTCGTCCACCTGCGCGGGCCCGCGTCCCGGGCGACGCTCGCCGAGTCCCTCGGCCTGAACCGCAGCACGATCATGGCGCTGACGGCCGACCTGACCGCCGCCGGGCTCGTCCGCGAGGAGCTGCCGCGCGGCCCCGGACGGCGCGCCGGACGCCCGTCCCTGGTCGTCCGGCCCGAGTCCACCCGCGTGTACGTGCTCGCGTTCGAGGTCGGCGTCGACCGGCTCGTCGTCGCGCGGGTGGGGCTCGGCGGCGTGATCCTCGACCGGCGCGAGGGCGTCCGGTCGCGCGACTCCGACCCGGCCGACCTGGTCGGCGTGCTCGTCGCCGGGGCCCGCTCCCTCGTCCGCAAGGCCGAGCGGGACGCCGTCTGCGTCGGCGCCACCGTCGGGTTCCCAGGGACGGTCCGCCGCTCCGACGACACCATCATGTTCGGCCCCAACCTCGACGTCGGCGACCTGCGGCTCGGCGACCTGCTGTCCCGCCGCCTCGGCCTCGGCATCCCCGTCTCCGTCTGCAACGACGCCAACCTCGGCGCGCTCGCCGAACACGAGCGCGGCGCGGGCGTCAACTCCGACAACCTGATCTACCTGCACGGCGACGTCGGCGTCGGCGGCGGCATCATCGCGCACGGCCGCCTCCTCGCCGGCGACGAGGGCTACGGCGGCGAGATCGGCCACATGATCGTCAACCCGGGCGGACGCCCCTGCGCCTGCGGCTCCAAGGGCTGCCTGGAGGCCGAGGTGGGGGAGCGGACCCTCCTCGCCCACGCGGGCCGCGAGGAGATCCCGGGCCGGCCGGGCCGCGACGCCGTCCGCGACATCGTCGCATCCGCCGACGCCGGCGACATCGTCGCCCGCGAGGCGCTGCAGCGCGTCGGCACCTGGCTCGGCTTCGGCGTCGCCAACCTCGTCAACATCTTCAACCCCGGCCTCGTCGTCTTCGGCGGGACGCTCCGCGACATCTACCTGGGCGCCGCCGCCCAGATCCGCAGCGTCCTGGCCACCGGCGCCCTAGCCGCCCCCCGCGAAAAGGTGAAACTCCGCACCGCCGCCCTAGGCGACGACACCACCCTGGTAGGCGCCGCCGAATTCGCCTTCGCCGAAGTCCTGGCCGACCCCCTCCAGGTCCTGGCCCGCCTCAAAGCCCCCGAAGACAGCCCCGTCTGAACAGGCTGGTCAGGGGAGCGTTGTGTAGGTGCTCTTGTAGAAGATCAGGGGTGGGTCGTCGTGGTGGACGGCCAGGGCGTGGACGTGGGCCACGACGATCGTGTGGTCGCCGGCGGGGTGTTCCTGGGTCACCGAGCATTCGATCCAGGCGAGAGCGCCGTCGATGATCGGGGCGCCGCCGGGGGACTCCGTCCAGTCGACGCCGGTGAATTTGTCGCCGCCGCTGAGGGCCAGGCGTTCGGCGATCGCGAGCTGCGGCTCGCCGAGGATGTTGACGCACAGGCGGCCGGCGGCTCGCAGGCGCGGCCAGGTGGTGCTGGTGTGCGCGACGCAGAACGCCACGAGGGGCGGGTCGAGTGAGACGGACGTGAACGAGTTCGCGGCCAGGCCGGTCGGACGTCCCGATTCGGGCTCGACGGCGGCGACGGCCACCACGCCGGTCGCGAATCGGCTCAGCACCGAGCGGAATTTGCTGTCGTCGACGTCGAGCACCGGTGTCGCGGACGGGCCGTTGGGCGATCCGTACATGGGAGTCCGTTTCGTGGCATCGGGTCGGTCGATGACCACTAAAGCCCCCTTTTTGTGATGTTGATTCCCGGAAAGTGTGATCTCGGTCGAAGGTCCGAGGCAGGGGTCGGTCGCTGGGCTGATGAGGCGGCGGGTCAGGGGCGGCGGGCGCCGGCCTGGGCGCGCAGGTGGACGGCCGCGTACGGCGCGACGTAGGCGACGGTCGCCAGGCCGTCCAGGAGAAGGCGTCCGGAACCGGCCAGAAGCGCCTTGGCGCGGGCCGGGAGGCGCAGGCCCTCGTGGAGGATGATCCACGCGATCCAGCCGACCGCGACGACGGCCCAGTAGGACACGAGCCGGTAGAGGCCGACGGCCGCGGCGGCGGGCGAGAGCGCCGCACCCAGGGCGACCAGCGAGGCGGCCATGCTGCCCTCGATCGCGCCGAGACCGCCGGGCAGCAGCGGGAAGAGGCTGCCCGCCGCCTGGGCCGCGAAGTAGGCGAGGGCGACGCCGTCCGGGGCGGCGCCGATGCCGACCGCGTGCGCCGCCGACAGCAGCGCCAGGATGTCGAACACCCAGTTCAGCAGGGAGAGCGCGATCAGTGCGGCCCAGTCGCGGCGGGTCGGGCGCAGGCTGTGCGGGACGTCCGCCAGCCGCTCCACGTGCGGTGCGATCTTGGGGTGGGCGATCGCGGCGCGGTAGGCGCGCCGGATCGGGGCAGTCGCCAGGGCGCGCGTCCGCGGCCAGAGCAGGGCCGGGATGAGCAGCGTCATGAGTATGGCCAGGACGACCAACGCCGGGCCGCGGGCGTGCGGGGCCGCCAGCAGCGCGAGCAGGCCGATCAGCGAGTAGGCGGTGGTGGTGATCACGCCGCCCGCCACGATCACGGCCGTGGCGAGCTGCGCCGACGCCCCGCCGCGGCGGAACTGCCGGAACGTGTAGACGACGCTCACCGCCGGTCCGGCCGGCAGCGTGGTGGACAGCGCGTTCCCCGCGTAGGTGATCGCGAACGCGCGGCGCAGCGACATCCGCAGGCCGCCGATGCGCAGCAGCCGGCGCTGGAGCCGCGCGAACGCGCCCATCGAGCCCGCCACCGCCAGGACGACCAGGGCGAGCCAGGCCGGGTCGGCGTGCGTCGCGGCCGTCCAGACGGTGCCGAGGTCGGGCAGCTCGTCGCGGTAGAGCGGGAGGGTCGCGAGCGCGGCGAGGACGAGCGCCCACTGGACGATCACGCCCGCCCGCCGCATGTCCCGGTTACCTCGCAGATCCGCCCATTTTTGAGCAGCCTAAGCCCGAATCCTGACATTCCCCGTGGTACGCCCGCGAATCGCCGGACGACCTCTTGCCCCGCCCGTCACGGCGCGGCGAACGGTTCGGTCGGGAACCTCGCGCGTTGCTCTGACAGATGATCAATAAGTGCCCAGGATCTCCGATCTGTCCTATTTCTGCCTGTCTCCCGGAAAGGTCACCATGTACACCCCCCGAACGACGACCATGATCGGCCTCGGGGGCGGCGCCGTGCTCGCCGTCGCCGCCGCCGTGGCGCTGCCGTCCGGGACCCCGCGGACGGTGGCGATCTCGCCCGCCGCCGCGGCGGCCGCCGCCGGAGACACCGCGCCGCTCCCCGGAGTCTCGTTCACGATGAAGTCCGAGCCCGTGCCGGCGGACGCCCTTCGCCAACTCGACGCGATGGCTGCGAACCCCGACCGCGGCATGACACGCCAGCCGAACCTCGCCGCCGCGGCTGCCGGCGCCGGAAACGGGCTGAGCTGGAAGAGCGAATGCGGCTCCAACGACGCCGTCATGGCCGTCGACGCCAAGGTGACGCTCGGCGCGTGGTGCTTCGACAACGGCGACAAGAGCTCCCAGTACTGGATCCCGCAGGGCGTCGCCATCAGCCGCACCGAGCAGCTCGACGGCGTCGTCCTCAGCTGGTACCACCGGCACAAGGAGGGCGACGACTGGGTGACGGACGGGTCGCGCATCACGGTCGGCACCCGTCCGCGCGTCCAGGCCAAGGGCGCCTACCAGCCCGTCACACTGGCGATCCCCACGGCCACCGCCGACGGGAAGCTCGCGTTCAAGGACGTCTCGCCCGCCGCGCCGCCGACCGGATCCGTCACCACCAAGGGCGTCGCGGAGGCCAAGCAGCACCAGGGCGGAACCGCCCTGGCGGGCGACTTCCTCTACACGGCCAGCACGTCCGGGCTTCGGGTGTACGACATCCGGCGCACCTACCGGGTCGCCACCGGCAAGAACATCCTCGGCGTGGGCGACGACGGCAAGTTCTACGCCCACAACGAGAAGTACGCGCTGTTCCAGACGGCCGCGTTCAGTCCCGAGAACGCCGGCTCCTGCCCCGCCTGGGACAAGGTGCCGGACGCCCAGAACCAGGACCTCTGCTTCAGCACGGTCTCCTATGACCCGACCACCTCGCCGAAGAGCCTCCTCACCGCCGAGTTCAAGACCGCGGGCGGGGTGACGTCCGCGCGGCCCATGCGCGTGGTGCGGTGGCCCCTCAACGCGGACGGGTCGCTGAAGACCGACGCGTCCGGACGGGTGAAGTCATCGGTCGTGTACGGCACGAACCTCACGAAGGTGCAGGGCGTCTCCGGCTACCACAGCGGGACGGGAGACACGATCTACTACAACACGTCCAACGGGGCCTCGCCCGGCTCCATCTACAGCGACCGCGACGGGGACGGCAATTCACCGTTCCACCTGGTCGGGCCGATCGGCGGCGAGTCCCTCGCCTTCGACCCGTACTCGGGAGGCGACCGCGTCTGGGGCGTCACCGAGCGTCCGGGCCAGCGAATGCTGTACTGGATCTACCGCAAGGAGATGCAGAAGCCGGGCATGCCGTAACCGCTCCCTGCCCTGCGGCAGCGTGCTCATGGTCTCCGGGTGGGGTTGACGGCGTCGGACTCGGCGGGCGTGTCCGGTCGGGGCCGCTCGTCGTCGCCCTCCCTGGCCGTCTGCCGCTCGTACTCGGTGATGCCCAGCCCGTCCCTGCTCTGCTGGGGCTCCTCGATCTCCAACTCCTCGGGCGGGTCGGTGACGTACTCCTCCGTCAGGCCGATCTGCTCGTCCTGGGTGTTGTCGCCCATGTCGTCGATGTCGTCGCGGAAGTCCCTGGCCTCACCGGGCTTGCGCGCCCTCATGGCTCCTCCAGTCCGTGTCGGTTTCCGCTGATCGGACCGGTATCCCCGCTGACGGCCGCCCTACTCCCGCTCGCGCCGGACGAAACCTCCCGTCCCGGTGGACGAAAGCGTCGCGTTCGGGAGTGATCGTCCATGCCGCGCGGGTGGTTACGATCCGGAGCATGGGCGTACAAGCTGTGATCTTCGACTGGGGCGGCACGCTGACCCCGTGGCACGACATCGAACTGGCCGACCTGTGGCGCGCGATCTGCACCGCCCACCTGCCCCCGGACGACGTCGAGAAGGCCGCGGCCGCGCTCGCCGACGCGGAGCTGGCGCTCGGCCGCCGCTGCGACGAGGAGCAGCGCAGCGCCACCCTCGCCGAGGTCTTCGAGATCGCCGGCGTCGAGGCCACCGAAGCGCTCCTCGCCACCCATTTCGAGACCTGGACGCCGCACACCCACACCGACCCCGCCGTCCCCGGCCTGTTCAACGCCCTCCGCGAGCGCGGCATCCGCGTCGGCGTCCTGTCCAACACCATCTGGTCGCGCGAGCTGCACGAGCGGATCTTCGCCCGCGACGACGTCCTGCACCTGCTCGACGGCGCCGTCTACTCCAGCGAGATCCCCTGGACGAAACCGCACGCCAAGGCGTTCCGCGCCGCCATGGACGCCGTCGGCGCCACCGATCCCGCGTCCTGCGTCTACGTCGGCGACCGCCCGTACGACGACATCCACGGCGCCAAGTCCGCCGGGCTGCGCGCCGTCCAGATCCGGCACCAGACCACCCACGCCTTCGAGCGTCCCGGCCTCACGCCGCCCGACGCCCTCATCCACGGCCTGGACGAGCTGCTCCCGCACATCGAACGCTGGCACGCTCCATGACCGCGAGGCGCGCGCAGGCGGTGCTGGTCAGGGCTTGCGGGCGGTGATGAGGTCGCGGGTGATGGCCTGGTCGACGCGGTGGCGGAAGCCGCGGTAGGCGTCGGAGTCCTGGACGTCCAGCCCGTTGGACGCGAGGACGTCCGCAAGCTCCTCACGGCGCCCCACATACGTGTTCCACGAGATGCCGATGGCGCCGCCGGAGCGCAGTAGCCGGGCCCATTCGGGAACGGCGGCCGTGAGGAGCTCGACAGGGCTGCGCGACAGGTGCAGCTTGCCCTTCCGTCCCCGCTGCCCCTGCCCGCCCTTGGGACGGCTCCCATGCTGCACCCCGTACGGCGCGTCCGTCACGATCATGTCGAACGACCCTGGCCGGAAGAACTTCCCGGCATCGAGGGAATCGGCGTTCACGACGGTGATCTCCATCGTCTCGCCGCTCTTGTAGCGCTCCTTGGACGCGCCGAGGGTCACGTGCAGGCGGCGTCCGAGGACGGCTTTCTCGCGGCGGACGTTGGCGACCTCGGCCTGGTGCTTGACCCGGTTGTTCTTCAGCCAGGTCTTGATGAAGGCGGCGTAGGCGTCGAAGTCCTTGCCGTCGATGTCGATCCCGGCGGCGTCCAGGCCGTACATCATGGCCTGGTTGAGGGTCGTGCCGCGGCCGCACATGGGGTCGAGGACGCGTGGACGCCCGGTGACCAGGTCCATGGGGGAGTCGGTCGCCATCGCGGTGACGTTCAGCAGCAGCTTGGTGAAGTACTCGTTCGTCTTGCCCGAGTACTTCTGGATGGTGAGGAGGTCGCTGCCGAACAGGTCGAGCGGCTGGAGCGTGACGGGACGGAGAAGCTCGTCCTCGATCCGGAAGAGCGCGTACAGCGACGACAGGTTCGACAGGAGGCGGACGTCCTGCTCCGTCAGCTCGTCGGCGGAGAACGTCACGTACGGGACGCCGCCGATCGCGGTCTCCTGGACATCGCGGACGCGCCCGTCCAGTGCCCGCTCGCTGAACACCGTCAGCTCCGCCTTCACCAGCGCGGCGGCGGCCTGGGCGTAGACCCGGTTGTGCGAGGGGGAGACGAGGAGGCCGTACGCGGTCATTCGCCCGACCTTACAGCCTCGTCCCGGACGGCGGAGACCGCCGGGAACAGGCGTTCCCGGCGGTCTCCGACGGCCCTTGTCGGGGCCGTTCCTCCCGGGTCAGGCGGCTCGGGCGGGACGTTCACCGGACTCAGCGGAACCAGACTCGTCAGAACCGGCGGAGCCGGACGCGGCCGGAAGGGCCCGCTGCGCCGCGGGAGCCTCCACGGCCGGAAGGTCCGGAAGGTGCCGTGCGGCGGCGTTCAGCAGCTCGTGGACGCGGCTCTTCAAACTGGCGAGATCGGCCCGCGCCACGTCGGCCTGGGCCTGGGCCCTGCGCGCCTGGCGCCGGGCGGCGTCGCGCTCGGCGGCGAGCTGCGTCAGCTGTTCGTGGTAGGCCGCCCGGAGTTCATCGAGGGCGCTCCCCTGCGGAATCGTGGTCATGCCGATCTGGACTCCTCCCCCGAGTCATCCCCATGTAAAAGGATGAACGCGATAAATCGGGCACTTCGTTCCCGGGGTGCGGAAGATCACTCACCCGATTCGGAGCGCGGGGAAAGCGCCGAGGACGGCAGCCCGGGAAACGCGTCCCGCGGCATCGGCGCGCCCGCCTTGCCGCGCCAGGCGGCCGATCGCGCCGCGGCCCGCTGCGCGCCGTCGGCGGCGAAGGCCCGCAGGTCAGGGGCTGAGACGCCGACGAGACCGATGTAGGCGGGGACCAGATCGTCCTCCAAGGCCGCCGCGAGCTGAGCGGCGCTGCGCACCGAGGTGACCTTGACCGGCAGCTCGTAGACGGCCGCCGCGGCGACCGGTGTGCCGGACAGAAGCGAGATCAGCGTGTCGCGCTGGGCACGGTGGGCGTTCCAGACGGCTTTCGCGGTCTGCCGGAGCGGCCCCTGCAGCCGCGCCCCGAGCACCCCGTACCCGTACACCGCCGCGTGCTCGGCGGCCAGCGCCGACTGGACGGCCTCTGCGCCGGACTTCGACCGCACCCGCGGGGCCTGCCCCTTCACCCTCATGGCATGGCCCGCCTCGCACGCGCCGATGCTCGCCAGCAGCTGGGCCAGCCCCGGAGCCGCCTTGGCGGCCTCGGCCCTGCGCTCCTCGGCGGCGCGCTCCTCCGCCTCCCGCAACACCACGAAGACAGCGCCGCCCCGCGGCACAGGGGACGCGCTGGGAGCCGGGATGGCGCCGCCCTCGCCGGCCCGGTCGCCCGACCCCGGCACGTAATGGCGCTTCAGGACGGCGAGATGCTCCCGGTGATGGGCCAGGACGGGCTCCAGCCGTCCGGCCAGCGACGTGTTCACCGACCGCGCCGCCTCATAAGTGGCGATCAGGTTCTGCTCGGACGCGATCGCGCCGACCAGCGTCGGCACGTCCTCGCGCGGCGCCGCGGCCTCCGCCGCGCAGCCCACCAGCCACGGCAGGACGAGCGCTCCCCCGCCCAGCGCCGCCCCCCGGCCCAGCAGCGCGCGCCGCGACACCGATTCTGGCGGACGCGACACGGACTCTGGCTGGTACGACATGGATTCCGGCTGGCGGGACACGGATTCGGGCGGGCGCGACACGGCCTCTGGCAAGGGAGTCTCCTCACCCGGTGGAGTGGTGGCGGCGGCCCTCTGCGGCCCGGCTCCCGGGACTCGTCCATCGGGCCTGCTCAAGCATTCCATATCCGCCGCGCCGGTGAGCCGATCGAAAAACCGCTGCGGTCCCCGGCTGTCGATAGTCTTGAGGTGTCAAGGTACGAGCGGCGACGTCCGCGATCGCAGGCGGCACGCTCCGCAGGCGGCACGACAGGTCGCTGGCGGCACAACAGGAGGAGGGTCCCATGAGCGTCGAGTCCCGCGGCGGCCGCGCTCAAGGGGGGCGCCCGGCGCGCGCCGACGCCGCCGAGCTGACCAGGCTGCTCGCGCCCGCGGTGGGCGAGGCCGGCTTCGACCTGGAGGAGGTCGACGTGCGGCCCGCCGGCCGGCGCCGCCTCGTGCGGGTCGTCGTGGACGGCGACAACGGCGTCGGCCTCGACGACATCGCCGCGATCAGCGAGACGGCCTCCGAGCTGCTCGACGCCGCCGATGTCATGGGGACCTCGCCCTACGTGCTGGAGGTGACCTCCCCGGGCGTCGACCGCCCCCTCACCGAGCCGCGGCACTGGCGCCGTGCCGTCGGCCGGCTGGTCGTCGCCCCGCTGACCGAGGGAGGCCAGGTCGAGGGCCGCGTGGTCGCGGCCGACGACGAGGCCGTGGAGATCGACGTCGTCCAGAAGCGCCGGAACAAGGGAGCCGGGGCCAAGGGCGGCAAGTCCGCTGGACCGAAATCGGCCGGGCCGGGAAAGGCCGGGCCGAAGGCCGCCGCGACGGAGACCGTCCGGCGGCGGTTCGGCCTGGGCGAGCTGGGGCGCGGCCGAGTGCAGGTGGAGTTCAAACACCCTGCGGGCACGGCCGAGGGAACGCGTTCTCCGGCTGAGCCGGACTAGAGGGGGGAACCTCGTGGACATCGACATGACCGCCCTGCGGGGCCTGGAGAGCGAGAAGGACATCTCGCTCGACGTGGCCGTCAAGGCCATCGAAGACGCTCTGCTGATCGCCTACCACCGGACGGAGGGCGCGGCCCCCAAGGCCCGCGTCGAACTGGACCGCCAGAGCGGCCACGTCACCGTGTGGGCGACCGAGACCGACGAGGAAGGCGAGCCCGTCGGAGAGTACGACGACACCCCGACGGGGTTCGGGCGCATCGCGGCCACCACCGCCAAGCAGGTGATCCTGCAGCGCCTCCGCGACGCCGAGGACGAGCTGACGTTCGGCGAGTACGCCGGACGCGAGGGCGACATCGTCAGCGGCATCATCCAGCAGGGCAAGGACCCGCGGAACGTGCTGGTCGACCTCGGCAAGATCGAGGCCGTCCTGCCGCCGCAGGAGCAGGTGCCCGGCGAGCAGTACGAGCACGGCGAGCGGCTGCGCGCCTACGTCGTGCAGGTCCGCAAGGGCCACCGCGGCCCGTCCATCCAGCTGTCCAGGACGCACCCGAACCTCGTGCGCAAGCTGTTCGCGCTAGAGGTCCCGGAGATCGCGGACGGCACCGTGGAGATCGCGGCGATCGCCCGCGAGGCCGGCCACCGCACCAAGATCGCGGTGCGCTCCCGGAAGGCGGGTGTGAACGCCAAGGGCGCCTGCATCGGCCCGCTCGGCAGCCGCGTCCGCAACGTGATGGCCGAGCTGCACGGCGAGAAGATCGACATCGTGGACTGGTCGGAGGACCCGGCGGAGTTCGTCGGGAATGCGCTGTCGCCCGCGCGGGTTTCGCATGTGGAGGTGGTCGACGCCGACGCCCGGGTCGCCCGGGTGATCGTGCCCGATTACCAGCTGTCCCTCGCGATCGGCAAGGAGGGCCAGAACGCCCGGCTGGCAGCCCGGCTCACCGGCTGGCGGATCGACATCAGGTCCGACACCGAGCCCGAGCAGGGGGCCGCGCCGGGGCAGTCCGCCGCGTCCGGGGAAACGGCCACCAAGGCCGCCGAGCCCGGCGAATCTGGATCTTCTACGCCAGGAGCGCATGCGACCGGTCCCGCCGACGCGTCGGCGCGGTAGACTCATGACACATGGCCGATCGGCCCCTGTCCGCACGTGTGTGGGCTGTCGGGTTCGTTCGGTCAAGTCCGACTTGCTGCGCCTGGTAGTGGTCGAGGGCGTCATCGTCCCCGATCCGCGTGGGCGGCTGCCGGGACGGGGCGCGCATCTGCACCCCGATCCGGGATGTCTCGAGCTCGCAGAGCGACGTCGGGCGTTCCCGAGGGCGTTCCGCCTTCCGGGGCCGCTCGACGCCGGTGCGCTGCGGGCTCGGCTTGCGGCACGCGCCGCGCAGCAGCAGGATGGCTGATATGGCCGAAGGTAAGCGACGTCTAGTCGGAAGCAGGTCGAGATTGCTATGAGCGCTCGATGAGCACGCCGCTATGAGTACGGCAAGTTAGCGACGGTCCGGAGGCCGCACCCCCGGACCGAGTAGGGAGTGCAGTGGCCAAGGTCCGGGTGTACGAACTCGCCAAGGAGTTCGGTGTAGAGAGCAAGGTCGTCATGGCCAAGCTCAAAGAGATGGGCGAGTTCGTCAGGTCAGCGTCCTCCACGATCGAGGCGCCGGTCGAACGCAGGCTGAAAGAAGCCTTCTCAAATTCGTCGTCCTCCCAGCAGGGGGACAAGCGGGCCGCCCCGAAGCGTCCTTCGGGTCCGCGTCCGGGCGCGCCGCGTCCGGGACCGTCCGGCGGCCCCTCCGATTCTCAGGGCACGCGGCAGCAGGCCCCGCGGCCCGCCGGGCCGCGCCCGCCCGCGCCCAAGCCGGCCCCGAGCGCCCCAGGCGCCCCGGCCGCCCCAGGTGGCGGTCAGGGTGGTCAAGGCGGTCCGGGTGGTCCCGGCGGCGGCGCTAAGCCGGCCCCGCCGCGTCCCGCGGTCCCGCCCGTGCCGAGCACGCCGGTGGACGCGCCCGCGGCGCAGGGCCCGAGCGCGCCGGCCGCGTCCGGTTCCGGCGGTTCCGGTACCCGCGCGCCGGGCGGCCCGAAGCCGGGTCCCCGCGCGCCCAAGCCGGGCCCGCGTCCCGGCCCCCGCTCCGACGGCGGCGGCCGCGGCCCCGGACGCCCACGTCCGGGCAACAACCCGTTCAGCTCGAACGCCAGCGGCATGGGCCAGGCGCCCAAGCCGGGCCCGCGTCCGGGTCCGCGCCAGGGCGGTGACCGCCCGGGTGGCGGCGGCGCTCCGGGCGGCCCGCGTCCCGGTCCGAGGCCGGGCGGAGCCGCCGGTCCCGGCGGCCCGCGGCCGAGCCCCGGCGGCGGCAGCATGCCGCCGCGTCCGGGCGGCCCGCGTCCGAGCCCGATGAACATGCCTTCCTCGCGGCCTTCCGGCGGCGGTGGCGGCGGCGCCCCAGGGCGCGGCGGTCCCGGCGGCGGTCGCGGTCCCGGCGGCGGTGGCCGCGGTCCGGGCGGCGGCGGTCGCGGTCCCGGTGGCGGCGGCCGTCCCGGCGGCGGCTTCGGCGGTCCCCGCACGGGCGCCGGAGGCGGCGGCGGTGGACGTCCCGGCTTCGGCGGTCCCCGTCCGGGCGGCGGCGGTCGCGGTCGCGGCGGCACGCAGGGCGCGTTCGGCCGTCCCGGCGGACGCCCCGCACGCGGGCGCAAGTCGAAGCGGGCGCGCCGTCAGGAATTCGAGAACATGCAGGCGCCCGCCGTCGGCGGCGTCTCCGCTCCGCGCGGCAACGGCAAGACCATCCGGCTGCCGCAGGGTGCGTCCCTGACCGACTTCGCCGAGAAGATCGGCGCCAACCCGGCGTCGCTCGTCGCGATCATGATGCATCTCGGCAAGATGGTCACCGCGACCCAGTCCGTCGACCCCGACGACCTGATGGCGCTCGGGCTCGAGCTGGACTTCGACGTCCAGGTCGTCAGCCCCGAGGACGAGGACCGCGAGCTCCTCGAGTCGTTCGACATCGAGTACGGCGAGGACGAGGGCGGCGAGGAGAACCTCCAGTCCCGTCCGCCGGTGGTCACCGTCATGGGTCACGTCGACCACGGCAAGACCAAGCTGCTGGACGCCGTCCGGAGCGCCAACGTGCAGGCGGGCGAGGCCGGCGGCATCACCCAGCACATCGGCGCCTACCAGGTCGAGACCGAGGTCGACGGCGAAGAGCGCAAGATCACCTTCATCGACACCCCGGGCCACGAGGCGTTCACCGCCATGCGGGCCCGCGGCGCCGACACCACCGACCTGGTGGTGCTGGTGGTCGCCGCCGACGACGGCGTCAAGCCGCAGACCACCGAGGCGATCGACCACGCCACCGCGGCCGGGGTCCCGATCGTCGTCGCGGTCAACAAGATCGACGTCGAGGGCGCCGACCCGAACAAGGTGCGCGCGCAGCTCACCGAGTACGGCCTGGTCGCCGAGGAGTTCGGCGGTTCCACCCAGTTCGTCGACGTGTCCGCCAAGCAGCGGCTCAACATCGACGGGCTGCTGGAGGCGATCGTCCTGACCGCCGACGCCGAGCTCGACCTGAAGGCCAACCCCGACATGCCCGCCCAGGGCTCGGCCATCGAGGCCCACCTGGACAAGGGCCGGGGCGCCGTGGCGACCGTGCTGGTGCAGCGCGGCACCCTCCAGGTCGGCGACTCGATCGTCTGCGGCGTGGCGCACGGCCGCGTCCGGGCGATGCTCGACGAGAACGGCAACAACGTCCAGGAGGCGGGCCCGTCCCGTCCGGTGCTGGTGCTCGGCCTCGCGGCCGTGCCCGGCGCGGGCGACAACTTCCTCGTCGTCGAGGACGACCGGGTCGCCCGGCAGATCGCCGACAAGCGGGTCGCGCGCAAGCGCAACGCCGAACTGCTCAAGAGTCGCAAGAGCAGCTCCCTCGAAGAGCTGTTCAAGGACCTGGAGCGGGGCGAGCGGCAGGAGCTGCTGCTCATCCTCAAGGGCGACGTGTCCGGTTCCGTCGAGGCGCTGGAGGACTCCCTCCTCAAGATCGACGTGGGCGAGGAGGTCAACCTGCGGATCATCCGCCGCGGCGTCGGCGCGATCACCCAGGACGACGTCAACCTGTCGCTGGCGTCCGAGGGCGCGGTCATCATCGGCTTCAACG
Source organism: Actinomadura sp. KC06 (assembly GCF_004348735.1). Taxonomy (GTDB): domain Bacteria; phylum Actinomycetota; class Actinomycetes; order Streptosporangiales; family Streptosporangiaceae; genus Spirillospora. The sequence continues at coordinate 53,437 of NZ_SMKT01000010.1, read as the reverse complement.
TGCGGCCGGAGCGCAACGCGCAGGATCTGGCCGACCGCGAGGGCGTCGACATCCGGTACTACTCGATCATCTACCAGGCGATCGAGGAGATCGAGGCGGCCCTCAAGGGCATGCTCAAGCCGGAGTTCGAGGAGGTCCAGCTCGGCACCGCGGAGATCCGCGAGATCTTCAAGGTGCCGCGGATCGGCAGCGTCGCCGGCTCGATGGTCACCTCGGGGGTCATCCAGCGCAACGCCAAGGCCCGCCTCGTCCGCGACGGCGTCGTGGTCTCCGACAACCTCACGGTGTCGTCGCTGCGCCGCTTCAAGGACGACGCGACCGAGGTCCGCGAGGGCTTCGAGTGCGGTATCGGCGTGGGCTACAACGACATCAAGCTCGGAGATGTCATCGAGTGCTTCGAGATGCGGGAGAAGCCCCGCGACTGAAGTCTCGTGACCGGGACGCGGGGACGTCCGCGCGGACGTCCCCGCGTCCCGGTATCTCCGGCGGTGTCCCGGCGGTATCTCCGGCAACGGGTGATGTGATCGTTCAATCGGTGACACGGCGCCAGGCGGATCTTCTAGCCTGGCGTCTGGCATGTCCGGCTCATCCCGCTTCAGGGTGCCGCCGGGAACACGGCGGGTGACCTCCGTCGTTCCATCTTCTGAAGATCCCGAGGTGATCGACCAGGTGTACGTGGGTGCGCTGACACTCGACCTGCTGCTGGGGGACGTCCGCTCGCTGAAGCAGAAGCGGTCCGTCCTGCGGCCGATCATCGCCGAGGTGCACAAGCACTTCCCGGGGGTGGCGGTCGCCGAGACCGGCGGCAACGACCTGTACCGCAGGGCGGAGATCGGGGTGGCGGTGGTGTCCGGCAGCGCCGCGAACTGCACCCAGGTGCTCGACCAGTGCGAACGGTTCGTGGCCGGACGGCCGGAGATCGAGCTGCTGTCCGCGCGGCAGCGGCTTTTCAACGACGACGACTGACTGCGCCGAAACGGAGCGCGGGCGGGGTCATCGATAGACCATGGAAGGGTCGTCAGACCATAGAAAGGGAGTGCGATCATGGTGGACGCAGCTCGGGCGCGTAAGCTCGCCGACCGCATCCAGCAGATCGTGGCCGAGATGCTGGAGAGGCGGATCAAGGATCCGCGGCTTGGCTTCGTGACCGTGACGGACACCCGCATCACCAACGACCTGCGCGACGCGACCGTGTACTACACGGTCTACGGGTCGGACGGCGAACGCGCCGAGACCGCCGCCGCGCTGGAGAGCGCCAAGGGCGTCATCCGGTCGGAGGTGGGCAGGAAGACCGGGGTCCGGCACACGCCCAGCCTCACCTTCGTCATGGACTCCCTGATGGAGAACGCGGCGCACATCGACGACCTCCTCGCGCAGGCCCGCGCCAAGGACGCGGAAGTGGCGAAGGCCGCGCAGGGCGCTTCTCCGGCCGGTGACGCGAACCCGTACCGCGAGAACGGCCCCGACGAGGACGAGGACCTCGACGAGGACGAGGACGACGAAGACGACGCGGACTTCGACGGGCACGACGCCGCGGGGGACGGTGAGGACGGCCGTTCCGGACGCCCGCCGTCGTGAGCGGACCGGAGGGGCGCGCGGACGCGCCGGGCGCCGGCTGGAGCGAGGAATGCCTGCTGCACGACGCGGACGGGCATTCCGCGAACGGCCACGACGTCATCCCACGCGGCGGCGCCCTCCGCCCGAGACCCGTCACCCCGGCCGAGCCGCCCGCACCCACCGAACCCTCGTCCGTCCTCGAACCGACCGCGCCGTCCGACCCCCTGGCCGCCATCGAGCCCCCCGGCCCGGTCGAGTCGGTCACGATGGCCGAGGGGCCTGCGTCGGCCGAGCGACCTGCGTCGGTCGAGGCGTTCGTGGCCGTCGAAGCTTCTGCGCCTGCTGCGCAGCCACCGTTGTCCGAATCGGTCGCGTCTGCCGAATCGCCTACCGCCGCCGGCGGCGCGCAGTCGGGGCTCGCCGACCTGTCCGCATCGGTCGGGCCGTCGGCCGTGTTCGGTGAGCCGCCGGTCGGGGCCGAGCCTCATGCATCCGGTGAAGCGGTCCGGGTGCTCGGGGAGTCGGAATGGGAACGGGCCGTCGAGCTGATCGGGGCGGCGGAGGAGGTCTGCCTCGCCTGCCACGTGGCGCCGGACGGGGACGCGCTCGGCTCGATGCTGGCGCTCGCGCAGGCGCTGCGTGCGATGGGCAAGCGGTGCCTGGCATCGTTCGGGGAGCCGTTCACCGTGCCCGCGATCCTGCGCTTCCTGCCCGGGCAGGAACTGCTGGTCGAGCCCGCGCGGATGCCCGAGGCGCCGGAGCTGATGATCTCGCTGGACGCGGCCGGGCAGGCGCGGCTCGGCGCGCTCGCCGGCGCCGCCGGACGGGCCGGAGCGCTGATCGTGGTCGATCACCACGCGTCCAACACCGGGTTCGGCGGGGTGCGCCTCGTCGACCCGGACGCCGCCGCCACGGCGGTGCTGGTCGAGGAGCTGATCCGCAGGCTCGGCGTCCCGCTCGACCGCGACATCGCGCAGGGCCTGTACGCGGGGCTGGCGAGCGACACCGGCTCGTTCAAGTACCCGTGCACGACGCCCGAGGTCCACGACCTGGCGGGACGGCTGCTGACGGCGGGCGTCCGGCCGGAGGCGGTCAGCCGGGAGCTGTGGGACCGGGCGCCGTTCGGCTACCTGCAGGTCCTCGCCGGCGCGCTGGCGCGGGCCCGGCTGGAGCGCGACGCGGCGGGCGGCCGCGGCCTGGTCTGGACGACGATCGCGCGCTCCGACCGGGACGCCCGCGACGTCGACTACGACCAGCTCGAAGGCGTCATCGACCAGCTCAGGCGCACCGACGAGGCCGAGGTCGCGGTCGTGTGCAAGGAGAACGACCGGGGCGAGTGGTACGTGTCGACCCGCTCGAAGGGCTCGGTCGACGTCGGACGCGCCTGCGTCGAGCTCGGCGGCGGCGGGCACCGCACCGCGGCCGCGTTCACCATGGGCGGCGAGCCCGCCTGGATCATCGACCGGCTGCGCGCCGCGCTGCGCGTCCCCGGCGAGCTGGACTGACCCGGACCGACCGGGACCGACTGGACTGACTTTCGGAGCGGGCGTGGAGAACTCGGGACTCGTCATCGTGGACAAGCCGTCCGGCTGGACGTCGCACGACGTCGTCGGCAGGATGCGGCGGCTCGCGAAGACCCGGCGCGTCGGGCACGCGGGCACGCTCGACCCGATGGCGACGGGCGTGCTGGTCCTCGGGATCGGCAAGGCCACCCGCCTCCTCGGGCACCTGGCGCTGACCGAGAAGGGCTATGACGCCACGATCCGGCTCGGCGTGTCGACCAACACCGACGACGCCGAGGGCGAGGTCACCGCGACCGCATCCGCCGCGTCGGTGCCGGACGAGGCGCTGCACGCGGGCGTCGCGGCGCTGACCGGGCCCATCCGGCAGGTTCCGCCGCAGGTCAGCGCCATCAAGGTGAACGGGGAGCGGGCCTACAAGATGGCGCGCAAGGGCGAGGAGGTCGAGCTCGCGGCCCGTCCGGTGACGGTGCACGACTTCGCGGTCCTGGACGTCCGGCGGCACGACGACGTGATCGACCTGGACGCGGCCATCGCGTGCTCGTCCGGCACGTACATCCGCGCGCTGGCCCGCGATCTGGGCGCGTCCCTCGGCTGCGGCGGCCATCTGACGGCGCTGCGCCGCACCCGCGTCGGCCCCTACGACCTCGGCATGGCCCGGACGCTCGACCAGCTCGCCGAGAAGCCGGAGATCCTGCCGATGGGCGAGGCGGTCGCCGCGGTGTTCCCGCGCCGGGACGTGTCGGACGACGACGCCCGCAAGGTCGCGCACGGCGGGCGCCTCCCGGCGGCCGGGCTCGGCCCGGGCCCGATCGGCGTGTTCGCGCCCGACGGGACGCTGCTGGCGCTCGTCGAGGAGCACGGGAACGTCGCCAAGCCGCTCGCGGTGTTCATCTCCTGATCAGCCGACCGGCCTGGACGGGACCCACCGCTCGTGGCGATCATCACCGGTGGGAGGCGGTGCATTTCTACCTACGGTCGCGTAACCTACGATTCCGTAGGTTGTTGGTGAGGAGGTGTCAATGACCACCGTGAACGACGGCGCGCCGGTGGCGTCCCCGACCCGCCCGCGGCTGCGCGGCTGGCTGCACATCGGCGCGTTCCCCGCGGTGCTCGTCGCCGGGCTGGTGCTGGTCGCGCTGGGCCCGAGCGTGGAGGCGCGGCTCGCGTCGGCGATCTACGTGGCGACCTCGGGGATGCTGTTCGGGATCTCGGGGACCTACCACCGGCAGACCTCGCACCGGCTGCTGGAGGTCCTGCGCCGCTTCGACCACGCCAACATCTACCTGATCATCGCCGGGACGTACACGCCGTTCGCCGTCCTCGCGCTGGACGGCGGCGTCCGCGTGGCCGTCCTCGCCATCGTCTGGACGGGCGCCATCGCCGGCGTCGTCTTCCGGACGGCCTGGATCGGCGCGCCCCGTGCGCTCTATGTGACGCTCTACATCGTCCTCGGCTGGGTGGCGGTGTTCTTCATGCCGCAGTTCCTGGACGGCGCGGGCCTCGCCGCCTGCCTCATGGTCGCGTTCGGCGGCGTCTGCTACAGCGTCGGCGGGGTGGTGTACGGGCTGCGCCGTCCCAACCCGTCGCCGCGCTGGTTCGGGTTCCACGAGGTGTTCCACGCCTGCACGCTCGCCGCCTACATCCTGCAGTACATCGCCGTCTCCCTGGTCGTCTACCAATCCGCGTGAACCCGGGTGCCACCCGGGCGGCCCGCGCATGGCACTCTTAGGACGGCAGCAAAAACCGGGCGGCCACACGACCGGGAAGGCACGTCCTACGCAGGGAGAGCATGGTGCGGCGCTGGAATGGCCTCGACGAGGTTCCCGCGGACTGGGGCCGCTCGGTGGTCACCATCGGGGTGTTCGACGGCGTTCACCGCGGCCACCAGCGGATCGTCGGCACGGCGGCCGAGGAGGCCCGCCGCCGCGGCCTGCGGTCCGTGGTCATCACGTTCGATCCGCACCCGGACGAGGTCGTCCGTCCCGGCACCCATCCGCCGCTGCTCGCGAGCACCAGGCGCCGGATCGGGCTGCTGGAGGGGCTCGGCACCGACGCGGTCGTCGTGGTGCCGTTCACGCTTGAGCTGTCGAAGGTGCCGCCGGACGAGTTCGTCCAGTCGGTCCTGGTCGACCGGCTGCACGCGGCCCACGTCATCGTCGGCGAGGACTTCCGGTTCGGGCACAAGGCCAAGGGCGACGTGGCGCTGCTGCGGGAGCTGGGCGAGAAGTACGACTTCACCACCGAGGGCATGCCGCTGGTGGCGAACGGCGACACGATCTCGTCCACCTACATCCGCGGGCGGCTCGACGCGGGCGACGTCGAGACGGCGGCGCGGGCGCTCGGCCGTCCGCACCGCGTCGAGGGCGTCGTCGTGCGCGGCCACATGCGGGGCCGCGCGCTCGGCTTCCCGACCGCCAACCTGGAGACGCTGCCGCACACCGCGATCCCGGCCGACGGCGTGTACGCGGGCTGGCTGGTCTGCGACTCCGAGCGCTATCCCGCCTTCCGCTGGCCCGCGGCGATCTCCATCGGGACGAACCCGACGTTCGAGGGCGCGGGGGAGCGGACCGTCGAGGCGTACGCGCTGGGCCGCGACGACCTCGACCTGTACGGCGAGCACATGGCGGTCGACTTCACCGCCCGCATCCGCGACACGCTGAAGTTCGACTCGGTCGAGGCGCTGATCGAGGAGATGCACCGGGACGTGGCCCGCGCCCGCGAGATCACATCGGAATAGAACGCCAGGAATACGCGTACCCTGCGACAACGGGGCTTTCCGCTTCGTAACCGGGGGGCTTTCCGGCATGGTACGGTGAATAGTCGCCGGGAAGGGCCCCGGCGCGGCTGGCTGCACCCTCATGCGGCCCGCCACTCTCTTAAACGCACCATGCGGACCCGCGCGCCCACGGGCCCGGATCTGCGGGTGACGATCGCATCGAAGGAGCCACGTGTCGCTCGACACCGCCACCAAGAACAAGATCATCTCGGAGTACGCGACCACTGAGGGTGACACCGGATCGCCGGAAGTCCAGGTCGCGCTGCTCACGCGTCGGATCAACGATCTGACCGAGCACCTCAAGGAGCACAAGCACGACCACCACAGCCGCCGCGGCCTCCTGCTGCTGGTCGGCCGTCGTCGCCGGCTCCTGAAGTACCTCTCCAACAAGGACATCAACCGCTACCGGCAGCTGATCGAGCGACTCGGCCTGCGCCGCTAGAACGGTCAGGGAGTGGCCCGCCGGGCCGCTCCCTTCCTTTTTGGGCCCGATGGCCGGACGGGGCCGCGACGCCTCGTCCGGACGCGCCCGGGGGTCCGCCCCGGGGTCCGCTCGCACACGAGCAGGACCCTGCCGGACGGGTAGGGCACCCAGTGCGCAACCGGCCGCCCGCTCGCCCCGCACAGGGGCGCGGGACCGGCCGCAAAACTGCAGACAAGCCTCGCGGACACCGCTGGTGCGGGCCGGTCCTCGGTAGTGGCTTCCGGATCCGTCCCGCCGCATCGGCGGGAGATCTCGATCCGGGCGCTTCGATCGAAGACCGGCAGCGTGCAAGACCACGGGAAACGGCCGCGAGGACCGATATGGAACCTAAAGGAGGTTTCCCGTGACAGAAGCCGTGCGCATCGATGGCGCGCAGAGCACCGAGGCCGTGATCGACAACGGCACGTTCGGCACCCGCACCATCCGCTTCGAGACGGGCCGGCTGGCCCGCCAGGCGGCCGGCTCCGCCGTCGCCTATCTCGACGACGACACGATGGTGCTGTCGGCGACGACCGCGTCCAAGAAGCCGAAGGACAACCTCGACTTCTTCCCGCTGACCGTGGACGTCGAGGAGCGGATGTACGCGGCCGGGCGCATCCCCGGCTCGTTCTTCCGCCGGGAGGGCCGTCCGTCCGAGGACGCGATCCTGACCTGCCGGCTGATCGACCGGCCGCTGCGCCCGTCGTTCACCAAGGGCCTGCGCAACGAGATCCAGATCGTCGAGACGATCATGGCGCTGCACCCCGACCACCTGTACGACGTCGTCGCGATCAACGCGGCCTCGATGTCGACGCAGCTGGCCGGGCTGCCGTTCTCCGGGCCGATCGGCGGCGTCCGCGTCGCGCTGATCGAGGGTCAGTGGATCGGCTTCCCGACCCACCCCGAACTGGAGAACGCCACCTTCGACATGGTCGTCGCCGGGCGCGTCCTGGCCGACGGCGACGTCGCGATCATGATGGTCGAGGCCGAGTCCACCCGCGACACCCTCAAGCTCGTCGGCGAGGGCGCCGCCGCGCCGACCGAGGAGACCGTCGCGGAGGGCCTTGAGGCGGCCAAGCCGTTCATCAAGGCGCTGTGCAAGGCGCAGAGCGATCTCGCCGCCGTCGCCGCGAAGGAGACCGCCGAGTACCCGATCTTCCTGGACTACCAGGACGACGTGCTCGCCGCCGTCACCGACGCCGTCAGCGAGGACCTCGCGCAGGCGCTCACGATCGCCGGCAAGCAGGACCGCGAGACCCGCCTGGACGAGCTCAAGGCGGGCGTCGCGGAGAAGCTCGCCGAGACGTTCGAGGGGCGCGAGAAGGAGATCTCCGCCGCCTACCGCGCCGTCACGAAGAAGCTGGTCCGCGAGCGGGTCATCCGCGACGGGCTGCGCATGGACGGCCGCGGCCTGAAGGACATCCGCCAGCTGACGGCCGAGGCGCACGTCATCCCGCGGGTGCACGGCTCGGCGCTGTTCGAGCGCGGCGAGACCCAGATCCTGGGCGTGACGACGCTGAATATGCTCCGCATGGAGCAGATGATCGACACGCTCAACCCCGAGCGCACCAAGCGCTACATGCACAACTACAACTTCCCGCCGTACTCCACCGGCGAGACGGGCCGCGTCGGGTCGCCGAAGCGCCGCGAGATCGGGCACGGCGCCCTCGCCGAGCGCGCCATCATCCCGGTGCTGCCGAGCCGCGAGGAGTTCCCGTACGCGATCCGGCAGGTGTCGGAGGCGCTCGGGTCGAACGGGTCCACCTCGATGGGCTCGGTGTGCGCGTCCACCATGTCGCTGCTGGACGCGGGCGTCCCGCTGAAGCAGATGGTGGCGGGCATCGCGATGGGCCTGATCAACGAGGGCGACGAGTACGTCACGCTGACCGACATCCTCGGCGCCGAGGACGCCTTCGGCGACATGGACTTCAAGGTCGCCGGCACCCGCGACGTGATCACCGCGCTGCAGCTCGACACCAAGCTCGACGGCATCCCCGCCTCCGTGCTGGCCGCCGCGCTGAAGCAGGCCAAGGGCGCCCGCCTGGCGATCCTGGACGTGATGCAGGAGGCCATCGAGGCGCCCGCCGAGATGAGCCCGTACGCGCCGCGGATCATCACGATCAAGGTCCCGGTCGACAAGATCGGCGAGGTCATCGGCCCCAAGGGCAAGATGATCAACTCGATCCAGGACGACACCGGCGCCGACATCACGATCGAGGACGACGGCACGATCTACGTCGGCGCCACCGACGGCCCGTCCGCCGAGGCCGCGCGGCAGGCGATCAACTCGATCGCGAACCCGCACATGCCGGAGGTCGGCGAGCGGTTCCTCGGCACCGTCGTCAAGACCACGACGTTCGGCGCGTTCGTGTCGCTGCTGCCCGGCAAGGACGGCCTGCTGCACGTCTCGCAGATCCGCAAGCTGCACGGCGGCGCGCGGATCGAGAACGTCGAGGACGTGATGGGCGTCGGCGAGAAGATCCAGGTGGAGGTCACCGAGATCGACCAGCGCGGCAAGCTGTCGCTGGTGCCGGTCGACGTGATCGAGCGCGAGGCCGCCGAGCGGTCCGAGCCCGGCGACGGGGGCGGTCCCGCGGCCGCCGCCGACGGCGAGGGCGACGACGACGGCGACGGCGAGCGCCGGGAGCGCCGCGACGACGGCGAGCGCCGCCCGCGCCGCCGCCGCACCCGCCGCGGCGACGACTCCGGCCAGCGCAACTCCTGACCCCGGATCCATGACCGACCGGCCATCCCACAGCCCCCACCCAGCCAACCCTTTCTAAGGACAAGCTGCGCTTGGCTGTTTCGCGGGATGGCCGGTCGGTGCTTTCAACTGACGGAATGTGAGCGACACGTGACCCTGCCGGCGAGGGCGCAGGAGCCCGGCACCACCACCACGATCCACACCGACGGGGCCGGCGCGGTGCGCCGCACCGTCCTGCCCGGCGGGCTCCGGATCATCACCGAGACGATGCCGACCGTGCGGTCCGCCGCGTTCGGCATCTGGTCGGCGGTCGGCTCCCGCGACGAGGCGCCCGCCGACGCCGGCGCCAGCCACTACCTGGAGCACGTGCTGTTCAAGGGCACGAAGCGGCGCTCCGCGCTGGAGATCTCCGCGGCGGTCGACGCGGTCGGCGGCGACCTCAACGCGTTCACCGCCAAGGAGTACACCTGCTACTACGCGCGGGTCCTGGACGCCGACCTCCCCCTCGCCGTGGACGTCGTCTCCGACATGGTCGCGGCGTCGGTGAACCGCCCCGAGGACGTCGAGGCCGAACGCGGCGTGATCCTCGAAGAGATCCACATGCGCGACGACGACCCCGGCGACCTGATCCACGACGAGTTCGCCACCGCGCTGTACGGCGACACCCCGCTCGGCCGTCCGATCCTCGGCACCGAGGACTCCATCAACGCGCTGTCCCGCGAGCGCATCCACGGCTACTACCGGCAGCACTACGTCCCGTCCCAGCTCGTGGTCTCGGTGGCGGGCAACATCGACCACGACGAGGTCGTCCGGCTGGTGTCGCGGGCGTTCGAGGGGCACCTGGCCGGCGACGCCGAGCCCGCCCCGCCGCGCCTGGACGGGGCGCCCGCGCCGATCGACCCGCGCAACGTCGTGATCGACAAGGACACCGAGCAGGCCCACATCATCCTCGGCGGCGCGGGCGTGTCCCGCACCGACGACCGCCGGTTCGCGCTCGGCGTGCTGAACGCGGCGCTCGGCGGCGGGATGTCGTCCCGCCTGTTCCAGGAGATCCGGGAGAAGCGCGGCCTGGCGTACTCGGTGTACAGCTACACCGCCCAGTACGCCGACTCGGGCATCTTCGGCGTCTACGCGGGCTGCCAGCCCGCCAAGGCCGAGGAGGTCCTGTCCATCTGCCGCGACGAGCTGCACAAGGCCGCCGGCGCCGGCCTCACCGCCGAGGAGCTGGAACGGGGCAAGGGACAGCTGCGCGGCGCGATGGTCCTCGGCCTGGAGGACACCGGCTCCCGCATGAGCCGCATCGGCAAGAGCGAGCTCGTGTACGAGTCGCTGCTGCCTGTGGACGAGGTCCTGGCCCGCATCGAGGCCGTCACCCTGGACGACGTCCGCGCCATCGCGAGCGAGGTCCTCGCAGGCCCGCAGGCCCTCACCGTCATCGGCCCGGTGGGAGACCGCGAGTTCGCCGCCTGACGTTAGCCCGCCCATGATCGGGTAGGTCCCGGCGGGTGAAGATCCTCATCAGGCTCGTCATCTCCGCGATCGCGCTGTGGGTCGCCGAGGCCGTGCTGGACGGCGTCGAGCTCACCGCCGGGGACACGGGGGAGCGGGCCCTGACGCTGCTCGCGGTCGCCGCGATCTTCGGCGTCGTGAACGCCGTCCTGAAGCCGGTCATCAAGGTCCTGGGCTGCGCGTTCTACATTCTGACCCTCGGCCTGATCGCCCTGCTGGTGAACGCGGGCCTGCTCATGCTGACGAGCTGGGTCGCGGGCGAGCTGGACCTGCCGTTCCACGTCGAGTGGTTCTGGCCCGCGTTCTGGGGCGCGATCATCATCGGCGTCGTCAGCTGGGCCCTCAACCTGTTCGTCGCGGACGACTAGGTTGCTAACCGGACCAGGGTCCGCTAATCTCCGAAGCGAGTAACCGGACTTTAGTCCGTATGTCTTCGGAGAGGATCCCCCATGTCCCGCCTGCTGCACATCTCCGCGTCCCCCCGCGGCACCGCGTCCGAGTCCCTGGCGCTCGCGGACGCGTTCCTGGACGCCTACCGCGAGACCCACGGCAACGTCGTCGACCACCACGACCTGTGGGACGGCACGCTCCCCGAGTTCGGCCCCGCCGCGACCGCCGCCAAGATGGCCGTCTTCGCGGGGAACGAGCCGACCGGGGAGCAGGCCGAGGCCTGGCGCGCCGCGCGACGCGTCTTCGAGCGCTTCGACTCCTACGACCGCTACCTGTTCAGCGTCCCCATGTGGAACACGAACGTCCCGTACATCCTCAAGCAGTTCATCGACGTCGTGTCCCAGCCCGGCTGGGTCTTCTCCTTCGACCCCGAGAAGGGCTACAGCGGCCTTCTCAGCGGCAAGAAGGCCGCCGTCCTGTACACCAGCGCCGTATACGGCGAGGGCCGTCCGCCCGCGTTCGGCGCCGACCACCAGATGCCGTTCCTGGACGGCTGGCTGCGCTGGGCCGGGATCACCGACATCAGCACCGTCGCGTTCCGCCCGAACCTCGCCACCGCCGACGCCGACACCGGACGCCGCACCGCGCACGCCGAGGCGCGCGAACTCGGCAAGCGCTTCTGACGATAGGCTCGCCCCACGCCTACCGGGAGGAACACGTGATCAAGGTCGGGGTGCTGGGCGCGCGGGGGCGCATGGGGTCCGAGGTGTGCCGTGCCGTGCAGGGGGCCGACGACATGGAGCTGGTCGCCGCCGTCGACCAGGACGACCCGCGCGACGCGCTGACGGGCGCCGAGGTCGTCGTCGACTTCACCCACCCCGGCGTCGTCATGGACAACCTCCAGTGGTGCGTCGAGCACGGCTTGCACGTGGTCGTCGGCACCACCGGGTTCGACCCGTCCCGGCTCGACACGGTCCGCTCCTGGCTGGCCGGAGACGCGCCCGGCAACGTCCTCATCGCGCCGAACTTCGGCATCGGCGCGGTGCTGATGATGCACTTCGCGCAGAAGGCGGCCCCGTTCTTCGAGTCCGTCGAGATCGTCGAGACGCACCACCCGAACAAGGCGGACGCCCCGTCCGGCACCGCCTACCGCACCGCCGAACTGGTCGCCGCGGCCCGCGCCGAGGCCGGCGTGTCCCCGTCCCCGGACGCCACCACGTCCGAGGTGGACGGGGCCCGCGGCGCCGATGTGGACGGCGTCCGCGTGCACGCCGTCCGCCTCTCCGGCGCCGTCGCCCACCAGCAGGTCGTCCTCGGCGGCCACGGCGAGCTGTTCACCATCCGGCACGACTCGATGGACCGCGCGTCCTTCATGCCGGGCGTCCTGCTCGCCGTCCGCCGTATCCCCGATCTCGACCGCCTCACCCTGGGCATCGAGTCCCTCCTCGGCCTGTGACCGGCGTCCGCGCGGCCACGCCGGCCGACTACGACCGCATCATCGCCGTGGTGGACGACTGGTGGGGCCGCCCGATCCACGGCATCCTGCCCCGCCTCTTCCTCGACCACTTCCATCGGACCAGTCTCGTCGCCGAGTCGGGCGACGAGCTGGCGGGCTGCCTCGTCGGCTTCCTGTCGCCGTCCCAGCCCGACGCCGCCTACGTCCACTTCGTCGGCGTGAACCCGGACTTCCGCGGTACGGGCCTGGCACGCCGTCTCTACGAGACCTTCTTCGCTCTGGCCGCCGCCGACGGCCGGACGGTCGTCCATGCGCTCACGTCTCCGCGGAACACCGGCTCGATCGCCTTCCACGAGGCGATGGGCTTCACCGTCGTCCACGGCCAGGGCCATGACGGCCCGGGCAGCGACCGCGTCCTTTTCCGCCGCTCGCTCGCACCCGGCGGCTGAGCCCGGGGTCAGTCGAGCGGAGCTCGTCCGTTGAATGGCGGTGGGTGGGGGCTGGAGGACGGTCAGTCGAGGACGGTGAGGTCCAGGCGGGCGAGGCGCTCGGGGTCGGCGAGGATGTCGATGGCGGCGACCCGGCCGTCCACGATCGTGAAGGACAGGACGGACCTCGCGCGTCCGTTCACGACGCCGACCACACCGGCGGTGCCGTTGACCAGCGCCGGGCGCGGTTCGCCGCCGCCCTGGCGGAACATGAGCGCCTGACCGGCGACCGCCTTCGCGCCGTGCACCTCGATCAGTCCGGTCGGCGCGCCGGTGTCGGCGCGCAGGACGACGTCGGGGGCCAGGACGGCGACGAGGGCCTCGAAGTCGCCGCCCTGCGCCGCGGCCTGGAACGCCGCGACGACCTCGCGCTGGCGGACCGGGTCGCGTTCGGGGACGGGTGCGGAGCCCCGCACCCGGCGGCGGGCCCGGCTGGCGAGCTGGCGGGCGGCGGCGGGGGAGCGTCCGACGATCGGGGCGATGTCCTCGAACGGGACGGCGAACGTGTCGTGCAGGACGAACGCGAGCCGCTCGGCGGGCGTCAGCGACTGGAGCACCACCAGCAGCGCGAGCCCGACGGAGTCGGCCATCAGCGCCTCCTGCTCGGGGTCGAGCCCGGACGCCGGGCCGATGACCGGATCCGGAAGGCGCTCCTCCAGCGGGTCTTCGCGGCGTGCGGTGCGGGAGCGCAGCATGTCGAGGCAGACGCGTCCGACGACTGTGGTCAGCCAGCCGCCCAGGTTCTCGATGGCGTCGGCGTCGGAGCGGCTGAGCCGGAACCACGACTCCTGGACGGCGTCGTCCGCCTCCGCGAGCGACCCGAGCATCCGGTAGGCGACCGCCCTGAGATGCACGCGGTGCCGCTCGAACTCGTCCGCCAGGAACTCGCGCTCGTCCATCACATTCCCCCTCGTCAGGCCCATGTCATAGCACTGACGAAGCGAACGAAAGAGATGTGACAGGGGCCGGACGGGTTCAGCCGCCCTGCTGCCACGGCTCCCAGATGTCCGTGGGGATCTCCAGCCCGAACGGCTCGGGCAGCTTGACGGGCTCCCCGAACGCCCAGTTCACCGACTCCGTGTATTCGCCCTTGGCGGCGTCGGGGGTGGTGAACAACGTGGTCCGCGCCGCCCGCGGGTCACGGTCGACCAGCAGGTAGTACGGGACGCCGACACGGGCGTAGCCGTTCCATTTCGTCAGTGCGGATCGCCTGGGGCCGGGGTTGCGGTCGTCGCATGCCGTCGACGGCGAGGTGACCTCGACGACCAGTTCGAGCATCTGGGGGACCACTTTCTTGAGTTGCGCGGTCCGTGCCCGCCTGTCGTTCTCCTCACTCAGCACGCAAAGGTCGGGGATGTAACCGTCATGGATGTCGCTGAGCTTCACGTCCTGTGTCGCGATGCAACGCCACGGGAACGAGGGGTCCGTCAGCTCTGCGGCGAAGATCCGCTGCTGGATACCGCGGATGACGGCGTTGTGGCCATAGTCCGGCCCTGGTGACACGATGATCTCCCCACCGATGATCTCGACTCGGGTGCCGTCGTGGGGGAGATCGAGTACATCGGCGAGTTCGTCCCGCATCCAGAGGTTGTAGGGGGTGTCGGGGAGCTCGCGGCGGTGGTGAACAGTGGCAAGTGTGCTCACTTTGGGTGATTCCTCCGTCACGTTCGGCTCCCGTCATCGTAGAGGACCGCGTGTAGTCAGCGTACCCGGATTCGGTGATCACGCCCTGGAGAGCGCCGTTCACTGGGGGGCGCGCGGGGTGGCGAAGCCGTATTTGTTGAACAGCTTCTGCGCGGATGGGCCGGTCAGCCACGATATGAATGCGTTCGCGTCCTCGCCGTGGTCGCTGTCCTGGACGGCCGCCGCGGGGAAGGCCGCGGTGACGTTCACGGCCGCCGGGATGGGGACGCTGCTCGCGGCCACGCCCGCCGAGCGCAGGTCGGTGACGTAGACGATCCCCGCGTCCGCCTCGCCGGAGCGCACCCGGTCCAGGACGGCCCGCGCGCTGATCTCCTCCGAACTCCACCGGACGGTCAGCCCAGCCTTCGCGAACACCTGGCGGGTGTAGCGGCCCACCGGGACCGTCCCGGCGCCGACCGCCACCCGCAGGCCGCGGCGCGTCAGGTCGTGGAGGCCGCGGACGCGCCGGGGGTTTCCGGGGCCGACGGCGATGGTCAGCGAGGTCTGCGCGACGATCCGGTGCGGTTTCGCCAGATAGTCGTCGGACTCGTCGATGTCGGTCTTGTCCGCCGTCACCAGCACGTCCGCGGGATCGTGGCCGGACAGCCGGTCGGCCATATCGGGCGCGGCGGCGAACTCGAACCGGAGCCTGATGCCGGGGGTCTCCTGGGCGTACGCCGTCGCGATCTCCTCGGACACCTCCGTCAGCGACGTGGTGGCCAGGACGGTGAGCGTCGTCGGCCCGGACGAGCCGCCGCAGCCCGCGCCGAGGCCGGGGACGGCGAGCGCGACGAGCAGCACGGACGCGCGGAACCGCCGCCGCCGGGGGGAATCGGGCATATGGCTTCATCCTACGGTTGCGACGGGTGCGCTCCCGGGATTCGGCCCTGGCGTGTCAGTGCCGCGCACTAGGGTGAGCCGCGACTGAAGATCACGTCCCGGAGGCCCGACGATGTCCCTCGACCTGATGGAAATGCTGCCCGGCGACTGGCGGGAGCGGCTCGACCCGCTGCTCGACCCGATCGCCACCGCCGCGCTGGGAGCGTTCGTCGCGGGGGAGTACGCCGCCCAGACCGTCTACCCGCCGCGCGAGGACCTGTTCAGCGCGTTCCGGCACTGCCCGTTCGGCGGCGCCCGCGTCCTGATCCTCGGCCAGGACCCCTACCACGGGCCCGGCCAGGCGCACGGGCTCAGCTTCAGCGTGCGCGACGGCGTGCGGCTGCCGCCGTCGCTGCGCAACATCTACAAGGAGCTGGCCACCGACCTGGAGGTGCCGGTCGCGAAGTCCGGCGATCTCACCCGCTGGGCCGACCAGGGGGTGCTGCTGCTCAACGCGGTGCTGACCGTCCGCGGCGGCGACGCCGGGTCGCACGCCGGCAAGGGCTGGGAGGACTTCACCGACGCCGCGATCCGCGCCCTGAACGACAAGTCCGAGCGCGTGGTGTTCGTGCTCTGGGGCGCCTACGCCCGCAAGAAGGCCCGGCTCATCACCGGCGCGCAGCACACCGTGATCGAGTCGGCGCACCCAAGCCCGCTCAGCGCCAAGAAGTTCTTCGGGACGCGGCCGTTCAGCGCCGTGAACAAGGCCCTGGTGGACGCCGGCCTTCCCGAGATCGACTGGG
Organism: Actinomadura sp. KC06; assembly: GCF_004348735.1. Lineage (GTDB taxonomy): Bacteria > Actinomycetota > Actinomycetes > Streptosporangiales > Streptosporangiaceae > Spirillospora. The sequence continues at coordinate 37,266 of NZ_SMKT01000010.1, read as the reverse complement.
GTGCGGCCGCGCGGTCCGACTGAGGCGCCCTCACCCCTGCGGGGGAAGTGCGGGGGCGGTTTCACCCGGTGGCGGGAAGTGGCGCGGAGGCCGTCCGCGCCATCGTCGGGGCATGACCGTTTCAGTTCTCACCGGGAGTGCGCCCGTCGCGGGCGCGGGGCCGGGGCGGCTGCGGCTGGGCGTGTGCGCGGCGACCGTCGCGGCGTGCGTCCCCTACCTCAGCCTCAAGATCGCGTGGTTGTCCGGCAGCACGGTCGGGTGGAGCGACGCGGAGGCGGCCAAGAGCTCCGCCCTCTACGTGGGCAACGCGATCACGATGGCCATGGACGCGGTGGCCGTGCTGGTCGTCCTGGCGTTCACGTTCCGCTGGGGCCTGCGCGTCCCGGCGTGGCTGGTGCTGACGCCGATGTGGATCGGCGCCGGGCTGCTCGCGCCGATCGCCCTCGCCGTCCCGCTCGGCGCACTCCTCCAGACGCTGTTCTCGTCCGAGCCGCTCACTGCGTCCGACAACGCGATCCAGGGCTGGGTGTACGTGGTCGTGTACGCGGGATTCACGTTGCAGGGGCTAGGGCTGCTCACGGCCTTCGTGCTTTACGCGCGGGAAAGGTGGCCGGACGTTTTCGCCGTCCGCACCCAGGACGTCGCCAAGGGCGCGACACACGAGCTGCAGGTGCTTCTGGCGCGCACGGCGGGGGTGTTCGCCGTCGTCTTCGCGGCCGTGCAGTTCTACTGGGCGTTCGGCGGGACGGCCGGGATCCACGGCGAGGCACTCGACCATCGGGGGGCCGTCCAGCAGCTGGCCGACGGTGTGATGGGCCTGATGGCGCTCGCGGGCGCGGTAGCGCTGCTGGCGATCGTCCAGCGGGCGGGGCGTCCGGAGCGGTTCGCGGTGCCGCTGGCGGGCGTGTGGATCGGCGCGGGCGCGACGTTCGCGTGGTCGTTCTACCGGCTCATCGCGGCGCTCAGCCAGCCGGAGGTCCTCGGCTCGGGCTCGTCCAGCGCGCTCAACCTGACGACCCTCTGCGGGCTTCTCGCGGGGCTCCTCATGGGCGTCACCGGCGCCGTCCTGCTCGCCGAGCGGGACGCTCAGGTCACCGGCCGGGCCGCCGAGCGGGATGCTCAGAGCGCGAGCCCGACCGCCAGCAGGACGCCGTAGGCGATCTGGAGCCGGCCGGTCTCGCCCAGCACGGGGATCAGGGCGGGGCCGGCCGCACCGCCCAGCACCTTCTGCGTCGGCGGGAGCGACAGCGGCGCGGCGAGCAGCGCGATCAGCGCCCACGGATGCGGGGCCGCCAGCACCAGGACGATCATGAACGGCAGCGCGGTGCACGCCGCGTACAGCAGGCGGGTCCAGCGGTCGCCGAGCACGACGGCGAGGGTCCGCTTCCCGGCCTCGCGGTCGGTGGGGATGTCGCGCAGGTTGTTGGCCACGAGCAGCCCGCAGGCCAGCAGCCCGATCGGCACCGCCGCCGCCCACGCCTCCCACGGCAGGCCCTCGACCTGGACGTACACCGTCCCGACGACGGCGACGAGGCCGAAGAAGACGAACACCGACACCTCGCCCAGCGCCCGGTAGCCGTACGGGGTCTTGCCGCCCGTGTAGAACCAGGCCGCGAGGATCGCGAACGCGCCGACGAGGAGCAGCCACCAGGTCGTCACGGCGGCGAGGACGAGCCCGGCGACGGCGGCGGCGAGGAAGCAGCCGAGCGCGGCGGCGAGGACCTGCTTCGGCGGCGCGACCTTGGACCCGACGAGGCGGAGCGGGCCGACGCGGTCCTCGTCGGTGCCGCGGACGCCGTCGCTGTAGTCGTTGGAGTAGTTCACGCCGATCTGCAGGACGAGCGCGACGACCGCGGCGAGCACCGCGCGCCACCAGACGGCGCCGCCTTCACCGGCACCGCCCTCGCCGGCCGCGACGCCGGTGCCGACGACGACGGGGACGAGGGACGCGGGCAGGGTGCGGGGCCGGGATCCGGCGACCCATTGGGAGAGCGTGGCCACAGTTACCGCTCGTTCTCGTGGGGCGACAGGGGGACTATCCCTTCGATTCTTCCCGATGGTGATCAATGCTCGGGCGTAGGCGCAGGGACACGGCGAGCCCGAGCGCCAGGATCGCGGCGGTCGTGAGGGCCGCATGCCTGGTCGCGACGGCGAGGCTCTCGTCGGCGGCGCGGGCCTCCACGGCGCGGGCGGGCGTGTCGTGCAGCTCGCGTCCGTAGGTTCCGGCGCTCTCGCGCAGGTCGTGGGCGACGGCGGCGCGTTCCTCGGGCGGGAGCGCGGAGCCGGAGAGCCGGTCGGTCATCGCGTGGCCGAGGCTCGTCGCGAACACCGTCCCGATGGCGGCGATGCCGAGCGCCGCGCCGACCTGCCGGGCCGTGGACTGGGTGCCGGACGCCTGCCCCGCCTGCGCCTGCGGGACGTCCGCCAGCGACACGTTCGTCAGCTGCGCCGACGTCAGGCCGAGGCCCAGCCCGTACAGCAGCATCCACGGCGCGAGCCCGAGCCCGCCGGTGGACGCCGACACCGTGACGCCCAGCGCGACGACCGCCGCGACCTCCAGCACCATGCCGATCTGCACGACCCGGTGCGCGCCGCGCCGGTTGGCGAGCCTGCCCGCGTACCCGCCGGACAGGAACGCGCCGACGGCGAGCGGCAGGATGGCGACGCTGATCTCCAGCGGGTTCGTGCCGTGCACGCCGAGCAGGAACAGCGGCAGGACGAACAGCAGCCCCAGCTCGCCGACGTTGATCAGGGCCGACGCGAGGTTCCCGCGCCGGAAGTTCGGGATGCGGAACAGGTCCAGGTCGAGCAGGACGGAGCGTCCGGCCGCCGCGCGGGAACGTTCGACCACGACCAGCACCGCGAGCAGCACCACGCCGAGGGCCAGGACGACCGGGACGGGCGAGGGCCCCGACTCCGGCCAGTCGAGCCCGGCCGTCGAGAACGGGCGCGTCGCGGCCCACCAGCCGTACGTCTGGCCCTCGATGATCCCGCACACCAGCGCGCCGAGCCCGAGCGTGGACAGCAGCCCGCCGAGCCAGTCGATGTCACGCCCCGCCTTTCCGCGGCGCGCCGTTCCGGGACGCGGCTGCCGGGTCTCGGGCATCAGCCACAGCGCGCCGGCGATCAGCGCGGCGCCGAGCGGCAGGTTGACCCCGAACGCCCAGCGCCATCCGCCGCCGGTGGCGAGCGCGCCGCCGGCGAGGGGCCCGAGCGCCGCCATGCCGCTGATCATCGAGCCCCAGATCCCGAAGGCGACGGCGCGCTCCCGGCCGGTGAACACGGCGTTCACCGTCGACAGCGTCGCCGGCAGGACCATCGCGGCGCCGACGCCCTGGAGCGCGCGTGCGCCGATGAGCGCCGAGCCGTCGCCCGCGAGCGCGGCGCCGGCGCTCGCCGCCGCGAACACCGCCACGCCGAGCACGAACATCCGGCGCCGCCCGAACAGGTCGCCCGCGCGGCCGGACGGGATCAGCAGCGCGGCGAACACCAGCGCGTAGATCGAGGTGACCCATTCGGCGTCGGTGGTCGTCAGGCCCAGGTCGGTGACCATCCTCGGCAGCAGGACGCCCACGATGGTGGCGTCCACCACGATCAGCGAGACGCCGAGGCTCATCACGGCCATGCCGAGCCAGCGGCGGCGACGTCCGGCGGCGGCCTCCGCGGGCACGGGCGCGCGCGGCGGCGTCAGGGAGGTGGGCTCGGGCACGGCTTCAAAGATATGGGCGGGGCGCCCGCGGTCCGCACCGCCCCCTGCCCAACCGGCTCAGCCGCTGATGTCGGTGTGCAGGCGGATCTGCCGGACGGGCTCGCCCATGTCGAGCGTCCGGGCCGTCCCGTCGGGGGCCCAGCCGGCGGAGCCGAGGAACGTGCGCGTCACCTCGTCGTCCTCGAACGCCCACGTGGTCAGGGTGGCGAAGCCGTCCTCGCGGAGCAGGTCGGCGGTCGCGGCGAGCAGCCGGCTGCCGTGTCCGGCGCGGGCGTGCAGCGGGTCGACGAGCAGCGTGATCAGCTCGGCGGTGTCGGCCGGGTCGAGGTCGGGGTCCTCGGCCGGGGCGTGCGCGGCGAAACCGACGACGAGGTCGGACGCCACGGCGACGAGCAGCCGGTGCCGCGGGCTCGGCGGCGCCGTGGCCGCCTCCATCCACTTCTCCCGCCAGACCTCGAGCGCGGCGGGCCCGGTCACCTCGGCGAGGACGGCGGCGGGCAGCAGGTCGCGGTAGCCCTGCCGCCAGGCCCGCACCTGGATGCCGGCGACGGCGGCGGCGTCCGCCCGCCGTGCGGGCCGCACTCCGACATCGGCCATGGCGCGGCACGTCCTCTCCGTCCGGGGTCACCGCCCACACTAGGCCCCCGGGACGCGGTCAGGCCCGGCGGCGGGCCCGGTAGGCGCGGGTCTTGGTGCGGTTCCCGCAGGTGCTCATCGAGCACCAGGCGCGGGACCGGTTCTTGGACGTGTCCAGGAACGCCCAGCGGCAGGTGTCCTCCTGGCAGACCTTCAGCCGGGACCACGTCCCGGCGGCGACCGCGTCCATGATCGCGACGGCGAGCCGGGCCAGGCCGGCGGCGGCCGTGCCGGGCGGGTCGAGCGGGACGAGGCCCGGACGCGCCCCGGCGAACCTGACCCGCAGGGGCACGGCGGCGAGAGCGTCCTCCAGGTCGTCGGGGAACTCGGCCTCGCGCGGCCCGTGGTGTGCGGACATGGCCTCGCGGAGGCCCTCCCGGAGCGTGATCGCGGTGGCGAGGTCGGCGCCGGACGCCCGTGCGCCGTCCGGGACGAGCCCGCGCCCGGCCAGCCACGCGGCGAGCCGCTCGGGCGTCGTCAGCTCGTCCTCGGCGGCGTCGATGTTGAGCGTGTTGACGAAGTCCCTGAGCAGCGGCGCGGGGTCGTCCTGAGCCTCGGCCATCACCTCTCCTGCCTGTTCGCGCGCAGTCTACCAACCTGCGACACCGGCATACTCATTTTACCGGTTGCATCTCGGCGACACCAGCGTTAGTGTTTAGATGGTGTCAACGAACGGGAGGACGATCATGAAGGCGCTGCCGTACCTCGCGGGGCCCGCCGCTCGGCACGCATGGGCCGAGCGCGAGTACGCCCGGCTGCAGGCCGACATCGTCGAGGCGACCCTCATCGCCCGCGCGCGGTCGATCGAGCGCGCCGGACGGATCCGCCGGTGGCTCCGCGACGGGGTGCCCGACCGGATCGGCGCCCAGCGCCACGGCCGCCGCCCGGCACCGCCTGCGGCCGGCTGCAAGCGGGCCGCGGCGCGCTCGGCGCACGTCCTGCGGACGGCCGGGGGAGTGCGATGAGCGACATCACCCCCACCGTGACCACCGTCGTGTTCGACTGCACCGACCTGGACGCGATGGCCGCCTTCTGGGGCGGGCTGCTCGGCATGAAGACGACCTCGCGCGAAGACGAATGGCTCGACCTGGAGCCGCTCGCGGGCGACGGCCCGGTGCTGGCGTTCCAGGCCGTCCCCGAGACCAAGAAGATCAAGAACCGCGTCCACCTCGACCTGGACGTGCCCGACATCCACGCGGCGGGGGAGCGGGCACGGCGGCTCGGCGCGACGCCCGCGGGCGACCCGATGGGGAACCCGCAGGCCCCCTTTCAGGTCTGGCGTGACCCGGAGGGTAACGAATTCTGCTTCTGTACCGCTTCAGGAACGTAGGACGGTGCTGAGGCGGCGGACACCCTCCGCCAGTTCCGGCTCCGAGGCCGCCGTCCCGTAGCTGATCCGGAGGTACGGGGCGGGGGCCTCGGCGGGGAAGAACGGCCGCCCTGCGCTGACCAGGACACCGGCGCGCAGGGCGGCCTCGGCCAGCGCCGTGTCGTCCACGCCGTCCGGCAGCCGCGCCCACAGGTGCAGGCTGCCGCCCGGACGGTTCACGCGCAGCTCGGGCAGGTCGCGGGCGAACGCGGTCAGGATCGCGTCGCGGCGCGACCGCAGCGCCGCGCGGACGGCGCTCAGATGCCGCGGCCAGCCCGGCGAGCTGACCAGTTCGAGCAGCGCCTCCTGCAGCGGCCTGGCCGGGAAGAACTCCTCCACGAGCTGCGTCGCGCGGATCCGCTCGGCGACCGGGCCGCGCGCGATGACCGCCGCGACCCGCAGGCTCGGCGCGGTGGCCTTGGTCAGCGACGCGATGTGCACGACCCGTCCGTCGCCGTCCTGCGCGATCAGCGGCGGCGGGGGTGGGACGATGCCGAGGTGCCGGGCGAAGTCGTCCTCGATCACGAACGCGCCCGCAGCCCGCGCCACCTCCAGCACCTGGGCGCGCCGCTCGTCGCCCAGCACGGTGCCGGTCGGGTTGTGGAAGGTCGGCTGGGTGTAGAAGGCGCGCGCCCCGGTCATCGCGAACGCCTCGGCGAGCAGGTCGGGACGGACGCCGTCCGCGTCCACCGGCACGGGCACCGGATGCAGCCCGCTCGCCCGCGCGACCGCGATGACGCCCAGGTACGTCGGCGACTCGACCAGCAGCGGTGCGCCCGGCGGGAGCAGCGCCCGCAGGACCGTCGTCAGCGACTGCTGCCCGCCGCTGGTGATCACCACGTCGGCGGGGGAGACGGCGCCGCCGACCGTCCGGGCGAACCAGGCGCGCAGCTCGGGCATCCCGCCGAGCCGCGGCATCTCCCAGGCGTCCGGGCGGCGGGCCGCCCGCGCCATCGCCGTCGCGAGGGCCCGCGCGGGCTGCAGCGTCGGGTGCAGATAGCCGCCGCTGAGCGCGATCACGCCCTCCGGCGGCGGGGTGAGCAGCCACGACACCCCGGCCGCGTCGACGGACCGGTCGCCGAGCGTCACCGCCTGCCAGCCGAGATCGGCAGGCTCGGCGGCGGCCTCGCGGCGCCCGGCGGCGAACGCGCCGCTGCCCGGCCGCGTCACCACCAGGCCCTCGGCCGCCAGCAGGGCCAGCGCCCGCGACACCGTCACCGGGCTGACCCCGTGCCGCTCGACCAGGCTCCGGCTGGACGGGAGCCGCTCCCCGGCGCCCATCCGGTGCACGTCGGCACGCAGCGAGTCGGCGAGCGCCGCCACACTGCTATCGTGTTTCATGAAGACCAAGGATAGCGCTACTGCCTCCGCGCCGATAGCGGACACCGGCCCGGGAGCGGGCCTCTGGCTCGCCGGCATCGGCGTCCTGATCTACTCCTTCACGATCCCGAGCACGGTCTTCGGGCTGGAGGGGCTCGACCCGTACCTCATCGGCGTCGGCCGCGCCGCCGCCGCGACCGTCCTCGCCGGTGTCGTACTGCTATCGGTGCGGGCGCCCCGCCCGCGCCGCGATCAGCTGGCAGGGTTCGCGGTCGTCGTCGCCGGTGTCGTCTTCGGGTTCCCGGTGCTGTCCACACTCGCGCTCGACCACGGCGCCTCGTCCGCCCACTCGGCCGTCGTGGTCGGGCTGCTGCCCGCCGTCACCGCCGTGTTCGGCGTGCTGCGGGCGGGGGAGCGCCCGTCCCGCGCGTTCTGGCTCGCCGGCGCTGCCGGCGCGGTCTGCGTCACCGGGTTCGCGCTGATCCGCGGCGCGGGCCACTTCACCGCCGCCGACCTGCTGCTGTTCGGCGCGCTGGTCACCTGCGCGGCGGGCTACACCGAGGGCGCGCGCCTCGCCCGCGACATGCCGGGCTGGCGCGTCATCTCCTGGGCGCTCGTGCTCTCCGCGCCGATCACCGTTCCGGTGACGGTCTGGCTGCTCGCGACGACCGACCCCGACTGGACGGGACGCGCCACCCTCGGCTTCGCCTACGTCGCCGCCTTCTCCGCCTACATCGGCTTCTTCGCCTGGTACGAGGGCCTGGCACGGGCCGGGATCGCGCGCGCCAGCCAGGTCCAGCTCGCCCAGCCGGTCATGACCCTTCTCTGGTCCGGGATCCTCCTCGGCGAGCTGATCGACGCCACGACCGCGCTCGCCGCCGTCGCCGTGCTGGTCTGCGTGGCCCTCACCCAGCGCACCCGCGTCGACCGGGCGCCCCAGGGTTTGCGGGACGCGCGCCCGTCGCGCACGATGGAGGAAGGGAGCGTCACGCGCCGATGACTTCCGGGGGGCGTCCATGGCCGACAAGCTGACCGTTCCCGAGGGCGGGTTCTGGCCCGCCCCCGAGATCCCGCAGCCGAACATCTACCCGATGGAATGGCGGGTCGAGACCGACAAGCTCGCCGCCATCTACGAGAAGTCCAAGCGGGTGGTCTGGAACCCCGCCGACCTGCCCTGGGACGACCTGCGCCCCGGCGACTTCACGCCGGAGCAGCGGCTCGGGATCATGTACTGGTTCGCGGTCCTCGCCAACTTCGACGCCTCCGGCCCCGCCGTGTTCGCCCGCGCCACCATCCACGCGTTCGAGCAGCACGAGGAGGACCCCGTCCGGAAGTGCTTCTTCTCGATCACGCGCGACGAGATGAACCACGAGGAGTGCTGCCAGCGGACGATCGCGAAGCTCTGGCCGGGCGGCCCGCTGGACTGGCGGCCCGAGACCGACCTGGAGAAGGCCGCGCACAACAACATCGGCTGGCTCTACCACAACGGCGGCCGCTACTGGCACGGCTACAACACGGCCGTCCGCAAGTACTCGCTCGCCGTCCTGTTCACCAGCTTCATGATGGGCGAGATGGCGGCGTCCACCCTCTTCCGCGGCATGGCCACCGGCACGACGCACCCGGTCTTCGACGAGATGTTCAAGAAGATCGGCCGGGACGAGTCGCGGCATCTGCAGATCTGCATGACCATCCTGGAGAACGAGTGGCCCGGCCTCACCGAGGACGTCAAGGGCCAGATCACCAAGCAGCTCCGCGCCGGGTTCGTGTTCCTGTCGATGATCCTCTGGGAGCCGCCGGACGGCTTCTGGGACCTGCCGCCCTACTTCCTCACCAACCACCGCGTCCTGATGGACCACGCCCGCGACGCCGGGCTCGGCGTCCTGTCGTTCGAGGAGCAGGCGGAGAACTGGAAGATCGCCATCGCCCGCGTCCGCGCCATCGTCGAACGCTGGGGGATCGAGTTCCCCGCCATCCCCGAGCTCGACATCTCCGGGGTCGAGGTCACCGTCATCGACCCCGAAGACATAATTCCCGTTTTCTGAGTTCCCGTTTTCTGGGTCAGTCCTTGACGATGTGGGCGAGGAGGGTGACGACACCCACGCCCACTCCTATCGGAATCGCGAACTGCGGAGAGGCGGCGGTCAGCGCGGCGGCGCCGATCGCCACGAGGAAGATCACTAGAGCGCGTGTGCTGATCAGAGGTCTGGGTTCGGCCTGATCCGGTCGTACTCGCATGTCGGCTCGACCTCCATCCCGGTGGAACGGGTGAGATCCGGGCGGCTCCCGTCGAGAACCGGTGGGCCCGCGCCGCCGAGCCGCCTGGTCATCACAGGGTTCCCCCGGTGTCAACGGCCGCCGCGCGCGGCGCGCGATCACGTCCAAAGCCTGGTCGTTTCATGGGCGGCGGCTGGACGGCGCGAGGGCGAACCGAGGGATGTCGTGTCCGATCTGCCTGTTAGATCCGGGATCATTGCGGGGTGGCGAAGAGCGGACGGGTTCGTGGGGGAGTGGGCAGGGCGCTGCGCCGGACGGGCTGGGCCGCGGCCTACGTGCTCGGCCTGGCGGCGCTCGTGCTCGCCGGGGCGTGGGTGTGGTGGCAGCAGGAGCCGGAGGCGCGCGGCACCGCAGCGAACGCGCTGTGGGCGCGGCACCAGTGGGTCGGCGAGCCGCACACCGACGCCGAGTACCGCGCGCTAGGAGAACTGCTGCGGCGGAACCGCATCACCGACGTGTTCTTCCACACCGGCCCCTTCGAGGCGGATGGGACGGTCCCCGCCCACAAGTACCGCTACGCCCGGCAGCTGATCGAGGCCGTCCGCGAGTACGCGCCGGGCGTGCGCGCGCAGGCGTACCTCGGCCAGATCCGGATCGTGGACGGCGACGGCGTCATCGAGCTGGACGACCCCGCCGTGCGCGCGAACGTGCTCAAGACCGACGCGGTCTTCCTCGACCTGGGGTTCGACGGCATCCACTACGACTTCGAGCCGATCTACCCCGACGACGCCGCGTTCATGACGCTCATGAAGGCGACCAGCGAGCTGACCCGCTCGCGCGGCAGGCTGCTGTCGGTGGCGCTGGAGCAGCAGACACTCATGGACGAGGCCCAGCCCGTCTACAAGGCGCTGCTCCCGCGCGGCGGCAGGTACCACCAGCCGCCCCGCCCGACCGAGGACTTCCTGCGCGACGTCGCCGGTCTCGCCGACCAGGTCGCGATCATGACCTACGACGTGACGCTGCCGACCAAGGCCCTCACCGGATGGCACTTCGCCCGGCACACCCGCACCACGCTGGAGCTCATCGGCGACCGCGCCACGGTGTTCATGGGCGTCCCCACCTACCGCCCCCTCATGGGCTGGGCGGAGGACCTGGAGGTCGCGCTGCGGGGCGTCCGGCGCGGGATCGATGACCTGAAACGGCCGCCCAAGCGCCCGTTCGGCGTCGGCGTGTACGCGGACTGGACCACCGGACCGGACGAATGGGCCCATTACCGCTCCGCGTGGCTACCCCGGACGGCCGAGACCGCCCGCGGCCGACCCCCAGAGACCGTCCGCGGCTGAGCCCCCGGGACGCCGAAGGCCCGCGGCGATCAGGGAACGGTCCCATCCGCCCCCGCGGCGGGATACCCGCACGTCGGGCCGCACAGGATGACCAAGGGGTCACGTTACGCAACCGAGTCCGGGAAGTGGCCGGACTGACCCCGTAACGACGCATTTGCGTGCCACGATGTGGATGTGGAGCCGCCGCCACGCGTACCCCCGAGCGTGTGGCGGCGGCTTCCTCCACGCCGCGTCCCGCAACGCCTTCGCAACGGCTTGGATCTCAGCTTGGACCTGCGGGTCCACCTGGTACGGCCGGAACGGTACCGTTCGATGCATGGCACCCAGCACAACACCTGACGCTCCGTTCGGGCGGATGCTGACCGCGATGGTCACCCCGTTCCTGCCGGACGGCGGCGTCGACTATGACGGCGCCGCGCGCCTCGCGACCCACCTGGTCGACGAGCGGCGCCACGACGGCCTGGTCGTCAACGGGACGACGGGCGAGTCGCCCACGACGAGCGACGACGAGAAACAGCAGCTTCTGCGGGCGGTCCTCGACGCGGTCGGCGACCGCGCCGTGATCGTCGCCGGTGCCGGAACCAACCACACGGAGCACACCCTGAAACTCGCGCGGGAGGCCGAGGCCGCCGGCGCGCACGCTCTGCTCGTGGTGACGCCGTACTACAACAAGCCCCCGCAGGAGGGCCTCGTCCACCACTTCACGGCGGTGGCCGACGCGACGGGCCTTCCGGCCATGCTGTACGACATCCCGAGCCGCGCCGGGGTGCCGATCCAGAACGACACGCTGGTGAAGCTCGCCGAGCACCCGCGGATCGTCGCCGTCAAGGACGCCAAGGGCGACCTGTTCGGCGCGTCCAGGGTGATGGCCGAGACCGACCTGGTCTGGTACTCCGGCGACGACAACCTGAACCTGCCGTGGCTGTCGGTCGGCGCTGCCGGGTTCGTCAGCGTGGTGGGGCACGTCGTCGGCGCCGAGCTGCATGAGATGATCGAGTCCTACCGCGCCGGCGAGCACGCGCGTGCGCTGCAGATCCATCGGCGGCTGCTGCCCGTGGTCGCCGCCATCATGACCCGTACGCAGGGCGCCATCGCCGTCAAGGCAGCGCTGAACCTGCTCGGCCTGCCCGGCGGCGGCCCGCTTCGCGCGCCGCTCGTGGAGGCCCCGCCGGAGTTCGCGGCGCGCCTGCGTGAAGACCTCACGATAGGGGGAGTCAAAGTGCCGGAGGTCGTCATCCCGGAGGTCGCCCGGTGAGTCATCCTCACCCGGAGCTCTCGGACCCGCCCGCGCCGCCCGAGGGCGGGCTGCGCATCGTCGCGCTCGGCGGGCTGGGGGAGATCGGCCGCAACATGACGGTGTTCGAGTACGGCGGACGCCTGCTCGTCGTCGACTGCGGCGTCCTGTTCCCCGAGACCGAGCAGCCCGGCGTCGATCTGATCCTGCCCGACTTCGAGTACATCAGGGAGCGTCTGGACGACATCGAGGCCGTCATCCTCACGCACGGCCACGAGGACCACATCGGCGCCGTCCCGTACCTGCTGCGCGAGCGCCGCGACGTCCCGCTGGTCGGCTCGCGGCTGACGCTGGCGCTGATCGAGGCCAAGCTGACCGAGCACCGCATCAAACCCGTCACCGACGTGGTGGTGGAGGGCGAGCGGCGGACGTTCGGGCCGTTCGACATCGAGTTCCTCGCCGTCAACCACTCGATCCCGGACGCGCTCGCCCTCGCCGTGCGCACGCCCGCCGGGCTCGTCCTGCACACCGGCGACTTCAAGATGGACCAGCTCCCGCTGGACGGCCGGCTCACCGACCTGCCCGGCTTCGCGCGGCTCGGCGCCGAGGGCATCGACCTGCTGATGTCCGACTCGACCAACTCCGAGGTGCCCGGCTTCGTCACCAGCGAGCGCAACATCGGCCCGGTCGTGGACGAGGTGTTCCGCACCGCGCAGGAGCGGCTCATCGTCGCCTGCTTCGCCTCGCACATCCACCGCGTCCAGCAGGTCCTGGACGCCGCCGTCGCCAACGGCCGCAAGGTCTGCTTCGTCGGGCGGTCGATGGTCCGCAACATGGGCGTCGCGCGCGAGCTCGGCTACCTCAGCGTCCCGGACGACATCATGGTCGACCAGAAGGACCTGGACGACATCCCCGGCGACCGGCTGGTGCTGGTGTGCACCGGGTCGCAGGGCGAGCCGATGTCGGCGCTGTCGCGGATGGCGAACCGCGACCACTCGATCCGCATCACCGACCGCGACACGGTGATGCTCGCGTCGTCGCTGATCCCGGGGAACGAGAACGCCGTCAATCGCGTCATCAACGGGCTCACCCGGTGGGGGGCGCGGGTCGTCCACAAGGGCAACGCGCTCGTGCACGTGTCCGGGCACGCCTCCGCGGGCGAGCTGCTGTACGTGCTGAACGTGACCAAGCCGGCGAACTTCGTCCCGATCCACGGCGAGTGGCGGCACCTGCGCGCGCACGCCAAGCTCGCCGCGCTCACCGGCGTCCCGGACGAGAACATCGTCATCGCGGAGGACGGCGTCGTCGTCGACCTCGTGGACGGCCGCGCCAAGATCGTCGGCGCGGTGCCCGCCGGCTACGTCTACGTGGACGGCTTGTCGGTCGGCGAGGTCACCGAGACCTCGCTGAAGGACCGGCGCATCCTCGGCGAGGAGGGCTTCGTGTCCATCGTCGTCGGGATCGACTCCACGTCCGGCAAGCTCGTCGCCGGGCCCGAGGTGCACGCCCGCGGCGCCGGCATCGTCAACGAGGACTTCGAGGAGGTCATCGAGCGGATCGAGGGCGTGCTGCGGGACGCGGCCGGCGACGGCGTCAACGACCTGCACCAGATCGGCCAGCTCATCCGCCGCACCGTCGGGAAATGGGTCAGCGACAACTACCGCCGCCGGCCGATGATCGTCCCGGTGGTCGTGGAGGTGTAGCCCGGGTCTCCCGGTTACCGCGCGGACGGGCGTCGGTCAACACGCCCGTCCGCCATCCCGGGAACCTCTTGGGTCCTTGGTTACTCTCATAACCATGGCCACACGTGCGTCTGGGGGAACGAAAACCTCTTCGCGTGCGGGGGGCAGTTCGGCTCGCAAGTCCGCGGGGTCGTCCCCCCGGAAGCGTTCGAGCGGCAGCTCGAAGGGGAACCGCGGCTCGGGCCGCGGTTCGGGCCGTGGGCGTTCCCCGCAGAAGCCCGACCCGATCTCCCAGGCGGTGCTCGGGTTCTTCAAGCTCCTGTTCAAGCTGTACCTGCTCGCCGCGGTCGCGGTCGGGTCGATCTTCCGCGCCTACGGGCACGGCGCCCGCAGCCTCGACCCCGAGCACCGGCGCGACGGGCTCGGGCTCGCGCTGCTCGGCTCGTCCATCGTGCTGGCCTCGGTCACCTGGTTCCGCCCGGACGGCGTCGTCACGATCGCGCTGGAGAAGGTCGTGCGCGGCGGCATCGGCATCATGGCGATGATCCTGCCGATCCTGCTGGCGCTGCTGGCGTGGCGGACGCTGCGCCACCCCGAGCACCACGAGGACACCGGACGCATCGTCATCGGCATGACCGCGCTCGGCGTCGGCGTCCTCGGCATCCTGCACATCGCGGCGGGCGTCCCGTCGCCCGCGAAGGACATGGACGGCGTCCGCGAGTCGGGCGGCGTCGTCGGCTGGGTCGTGTCGGCACCCCTGGACGCGGCGCTGAGCGGCTGGGTGGCCGTCCCGCTGCTGCTGCTCCTGTCGGGGTTCGGCCTGCTGGTCGTCACCGCGACGCCCATCAACCGCGTGCCCGAGCGGGTCTCCGACCTGTGGGCGGTGGCGACGCTGCAGGGCCGTCCGCAGCGTCCCGCCAAGGACGAGGGCGAGAGCGACGGCGACGCGCCGAAGAAGCGCCGCCGCAAGAAGAAGTCCGACAAGGACGAGAGCGACGAGCTGGAGGTCGGCGAGCACTCCCGGCCCTACGACACGCCCCTGCTGGAAGACCAGCCGAAGAAGGGCGACCGTCCGCAGCGCGACCTCGCCGACGACCTGTTCGAGCCCGACCCGTTCCAGCCGGACGTCCCGCCGCCCGCGCCGCCCGCCGACGACGACGGCGCGCCGCCGATGGACGAGCACGTCGCGGGCGGCGACGCCCCGCGCTCCGCCGACGTGCCCGACCCGACGCCCGCTCCGCTCCGCTCCGAGCAGCTGCCGCTGTCGTCGTCCGGCGAGATCTACGTCCTGCCCGACCCGTCGTCGCTGCGCCCCGGCAGCGTCACCAAGCCGCGCACCAAGGCCAACGACACGGTCGTGAACGCGCTGACCGGCGTGCTGGAGCAGTTCGACATCGACGCGCAGGTCACCGGGTTCACCCGCGGCCCGACCATCACCCGGTACGAGATCGAGCTCGGCCCGGCGGTGAAGGTCGAGAAGGTCATCGCGCTGACCAAGAACATCGCCTACGCGGTGAAGAGCGCCGACGTGCGCATCATCTCCCCGATCCCCGGCAAGTCGGCGATCGGCGTGGAGATCCCGAACACCGACAAGGACATCGTCAGCCTCGGCGACGTGCTCCGCTCGCCCGCCGCGACCAACGAGCACCACCCGATGATCGTCGGGCTCGGCAAGGACGTCGAAGGGCGCACCGTCGTAGCGAACCTGGCGAAGATGCCGCACATCCTCATCGCGGGCGCGACCGGCGCGGGCAAGTCGACGTGCATCAACGGGCTGATCACGTCCGTGCTGATGCGCGCCACGCCGGACGAGGTCCGGATGATCCTCGTCGACCCCAAGCGGGTCGAGCTGACGATGTACCAGGGCATCCCGCACCTGATCACGCCGATCATCACCAACCCGAAGAAGGCCGCCGAGGCCCTCGAATGGGTCGTCGGCGAGATGGACCGCCGCTACGACGACCTCGCCGCGTCCGGGTACCGGCACATCGACGACTTCAACAAGGCGGTCAAGGCCGGGAAGCTGGTCCCGCCGCCCGGCAGCGAGCGCGTCTACACGCCCTACCCGTACATGCTCGTCATCGTGGACGAGCTGGCCGACCTGATGATGGTCGCGCCGCGCGACGTTGAGGATTCGGTCGTCCGCATCACCCAGCTCGCCCGCGCCGCCGGCATCCACCTGGTGCTCGCGACGCAGCGCCCGTCGGTGGACGTCGTCACCGGGCTCATCAAGGCGAACGTCCCGTCCCGGCTGGCGTTCGCGACGTCGTCGCTGTCGGACAGCCGCGTCATCCTCGACCAGCCGGGCGCGGAGAAGCTGGTCGGGCAGGGCGACGCGCTGTTCCTGCCGATGGGCGCGAGCAAGCCGATGCGCATCCAGAACGCCTACGTCGCGGAGAAGGAGATCCACGGGATCGTCGACCACTGCAAGGGGCAGATGGAGGCGAACTACCGGGACGACGTCGCCGCGGCCGCCGGGCCGAAGAAGGAGATCGACGAGGAGATCGGCGACGACATGGATCTGCTCGTCCAGGCCATCGAGCTGGTCGTGTCGACGCAGTTCGGGTCGACGTCGATGCTGCAGCGCAAGCTCCGCGTCGGGTTCGCCAAGGCCGGCCGCCTCATGGACCTGATGGAGAGCCGCGACATCGTCGGCCCGAGCGAGGGCTCCAAGGCGCGGGACGTCCTGGCGAAGCCGGACGACCTTCCCGGGGTGCTCGCGGAGCTGCGCGGCGGAGGCTGAGGCGACGCTCGGGTGACAGGGAAACGTCACCGAAGCGGCACTGAGGCGTCGGCCTCCGGCGCGTTGCGGAATGATGCGAAATCTTGCCCTGTTTCCAACGTGTTGGCTGTCGCTCAGCGGGCATGGCCGTTCCTAGACTTGTGTGTCGCGGGAGATCGGCGACGAGCACCTTCGAAGGAGGCCCGGCGTGAGCATCGGTGAGACCTTGGCGGAGGAGCGTCAGCGGGCCGGTCTCTCGGTGACACAGGTGAGTCTCCAAACGCGGATACGCGAGACCGTGATCCGCGGCATGGAGGCCGACGACTTCTCCGCGTGCGGCGGCAACTTCTACGCCCGCGGGCACATCCGGAGCATCGGGCGGGTCATCGGCATTGATCCGGAACCGCTCGTCGCCGAGTTCGACGCGACGCACGGCGGCGCGCCGCAGCCGGTGTCGGCCGTGTCGGCGTTCGAGCCCGAGCAGCCCGTCGCGTTCCGCGAGCGCAGGTCGGCGAACTGGAGCGCGGCGATGGCCCTCGCGCTCGCCCTCGTGATCATCTACGGGGTGGTCCAGGTGATCGGGCAGGGCGGCGGGAGCGAGCGGCGCACCGCCCGGCAGGTCGCCGGGACGCCCGCGCCGACGACCTCCGCCCCGGCGGCGCCCACGCTGCCGGAGAAGCGCGACCCGGTCGCGGCGGCGCCGCGCACCAAGGTCGAGGTCCGGGTGGTGGCCGAGCGCACTACCTGGCTGAACGTCCGCGGCGACGACGGCAGGACGCTGTTCAGCGGCATGCTCCGCGAGGGCGACGAGAAGGACTTCACCGACAAGAAGAAGGTCCGGCTCGTGGTCGGCGTGGGCGGCAGCGTCAACCTGACCGTCAACGGCAAGGACATCGGCTCGCCCGGCAAGGGCCGGGGCGTGCAGCGGCTGAGCTTCGACCGCGACGACCCCGAGCCCGCCTGACCGGGGGGTGTGGGGGGTCGTCCCCCCACAATGATCCGCCTGACCGGGGGGTGTGGGGGGTCGTCCCCCCACAATGATCCGCCTGACCGCGCGTCCCTCCCCGGCGACCCGCCAGACGGGCGAGGCCGCTGGTCCCCTTGGGCGTCCGGGGCCATTACCTTAGGGGGATGTCCACTCGCCGCAAGGTCTCGCTCATCACGCTCGGCTGCGCCCGCAACGAGGTCGATTCCGAGGAGCTCGCCGCGCGCATCGAGGACGCGGGCTGGAACCTCGCCGAAGGCGCCGACGGGGCCGAGGGCGCGGACGTGGTGGTCGTCAACACCTGCGGGTTCATCGAGGCGGCCAAGAAGGACTCCATCGACACGCTGCTCGCCGCGCACGACTCCGGCGCAAAGGTGATCGCCGCGGGGTGCATGGCGGAGCGGTACGGGAGCGAGCTGGCCGAGGCGCTGCCGGAGGCCGACGCGGTGCTCGGCTTCGACGACTACACCGCGATCGGCGACCGGCTCGACGACGTGATGGCGGGACGCCGCCGCACCGCCCACACCCCGCGCGACCGCCGCACGCTGCTGCCGATCTCCCCGGTCGAGCGCTCGTCCTCGGGAATGGCGATCCCGGGCCACGCCGCCGTCCCCGGCCAGGACGACCTCTCGGGCCAGGACGACCTTCCGGACGGGGTGGCGCCGGCGTCCGGGCCGCGGGTGCTGCGGCGGCGGCTCGGCGGCGGTCCGGTGGCGCCGCTGAAGCTGGCGTCCGGCTGCGACCGGCGCTGCACGTTCTGCGCCATCCCGGCGTTCCGCGGCGCGTACGTGTCGCGTCCTCCGGCGGAGGTGCTGGAGGAGGCCCGCTGGCTCGCCGGGCACGGCGTCCGCGAGCTGGTGCTGGTCAGCGAGAACTCGACGTCCTACGGCAAAGACCTCGGCGACCTGCGGGCGCTGGAGAAGCTGCTGCCCGGCCTCGCCGCCGTGGACGGCATCGAACGCGTCCGCGTCAGCTACCTGCAGCCCGCGGAGACGCGCCCGGGGCTGATCGAGGCGATCTGCGGCACGCCCGGCGTCGCCCCGTACTTCGACATGTCGTTCCAGCACGCGAGCGGCCCGGTGCTGCGGTCGATGCGGCGGTTCGGCGACCGGGAGCGCTTCCTGGGCCTGCTCGACCAGATCCGCGCGCTGGCGCCGGACGCGGGCGTGCGCTCCAACTTCATCGTCGGCTTCCCCGGCGAGTCCGAGGACGACTTCGAGGAGCTGGCGGAGTTTCTCTCCGCCGCCCGCCTCGACGCGGTCGGCGTGTTCGGCTACTCCGACGAGGACGGGACCGAGGCCGCAAGCCTCGACGGCAAGGTCGACCCGGCCGAGGTCGCGGCCCGCGTCGAGGAGCTGACGAGCCTCGCCGACGAGCTGACCGCGCAGCGCGCCGAAGACCGCATCGGCTCGGACGTCCACGTCCTCCTGGAGGAGAAGGCGGAGGACGGCGAGTTCGAGGGCCGCGCCGCGCATCAGGCCCCGGAGGTGGACGGGACGGTCCGCGTCCGCGGCGCCGGACTGGCCCTCGGCGAGATCGTCGCGGCCCGCGTCACCGGCAGCGACGGCGTGGACCTCAGCGCGAGTCCCAGCGCGGACCTGTCATGATCGCCGGCGCCCCGGATCCGGTGGCGGGCCCGCACGACCCGCCGCCGGCCGGTGTCTGGAACATCGCCAACGCGCTGACCATCGTCCGGATCGCGCTGGTCCCGGTCTTCGTCTGGATGTTCTTCCTGGACGGCACCGCCTGGCGCCTCGCCGCGTTCGGGGTCTTCGCGGTCGCCTCGATCACCGACAAGATCGACGGCGACATCGCGCGGGCCCGGGGCATCGTCACCGACTTCGGCAAGATCGCCGACCCGATCGCCGACAAGGCGCTCACCGGCGCGGCGCTGGTCAGCCTGTCCATCATGGGGGAGCTGTGGTGGTGGGTGACGATCGTCATCATGGTCCGCGAGATCGGGATCACGGTGCTGCGGTTCGTCGTGATCCGCCGCGGCGTGATCCCGGCGAGCAAGGGCGGCAAGCTGAAGACGATGCTGCAGGTCATCGCCATCGGCCTGTACATCCTGCCCGGCCCGCTGGACTACCTGCGCTGGATCACGATGGGCGCCGCGCTGGCCGTCACGGTCGTCACGGGCGCGGACTACCTCGTCCAGGCATGGCGGCTGCGCCGCGCGCCGGACGCGCCCGGCACGCCCTGACGGCCGCGCTGCAGGCGTCTCAGGACGCCGTCAGCTCGTCGCCGACCCGCAGGACGCCCGGTGCCCGGGGGATGCCGAGACGGCCGAACATGACCTCGCGGGCGCCGTCGAAGAGCTGCGTGCGGTAGCCGGCGAGCGCGCGGAGCGGGTGCGGGGCGCGCCGGGCGGTCTCCTGGTCGGTGTTGATGATGACGCAGCGGCCGCAGGGCCTGATCAGCTCGATGTCGGCGCCGGTGGCGCGCAGCCGGGTGACGGCGTCCTCGCCGTACGGGCCGAGGCCGCGCAGGACGATGTTGGGCCGGAACCGGCTCATCGGGAGCCGGGCGTCCATCCGGTGGTTCAGGTCGTCCAGCGATTCGGCGGACAGCACGGAGAGCGGGTAGCCGTCGGCGTACGTCAGCGTCCCGTCGCCGAGCCTGGTGGGGCGCGTCCCGGTGAAGCGGACCAGGCGGCACGGCAGCCCGAGGACGGACGAGAACCATGCGGCCGCGTCCTCGCCTTGGTCGATCCCCAGGCAGGGACGCCGGTGGACGGTCACGTCCCGGGCGGGGCCGTCCGCCGCCTCGCAGACCAGCGGCGTGCCCGCGAGCGGCGTGTGGACGGTGAGCTTGACCCCGTCGTACTCGGGACGGAGCAGCGCCAGCTCGGGGACCTCGCGCTGCGACAGGTGCCGTCCGTCCGGGCGGACGAGCATGAACGCGCGGTCGTGGCGCAGGCCGTCCGGCGTCAGGGCGGCCTCGGCGAGCGCGACGGCGCCCCCGCTCTTGATCGGGAAGACGTTCAGCCCGGCGACGACCGCTCTCATGATCCGGACGCTACGGGCCCGCCGCGCGGCCGGGCCAGAGAATCCGGCGATACTTGACGCTGATTCGTCAGCTTTGAGGCAAGGACGGGCATGACCGCACAGGACTTCACGTATCCCGAGGTCGGAGCCACGCGAGACGCGGAGCGGCCGGCCGGGTACCGGCATCTGCGGCGCCGGATGCACGTGGGCCACGGCCCGGCGGTGTTCCGGAACGCGGCCGACGCGGTCATGGAGTTCTGGATGCACCGGGCGATCCCGGTGCGGGTGGAGGCGTCGGCCCCGCGCGCCGCGCCGGGCGTCAGCGTCGTGATCGCGATGGGGGCCGGCCCGCTGCGGCTGAAGGCGCCGTGCCGGATCGTGTGGACGCGCGAGGAGGAGCGCTACGCCGGATGGGCGTACGGGACGCTCCCCGGGCATCCGCAGTCGGGCGAGGAGTCGTTCGTCGTGCATCTGGACGATGAGGGCGACGTGTGGTTGACCGTCACCGCGTTCAGCCGTCCGGCGACTGCGGTGTCGAAGCTGGCGGGGCCGTTCGTCGGGATGTTCCAGCGCGTCTATGCCGGGCGGTGCGGCGCCGTCCTGCGGCGGCTCGCGCGCGGCTGACGTCTGTGTGCGCGGCTGACGGTGGGCGCGGGGGGCGGTGACGAAGTGGGCTGCGGGGCCACGCCCACCCCGGTCGTGGCCCCGCAGCCCCGTTCGAGGCCCCGTGGACGCAATTATCCCTACGAATGCCCGCGCGCACGAATCGGACGAATGAGTTTTGACTCACATTGTGACCTGCACTTCAGAGAATTGGTGGACACGATGTCAGTAGCGGCCGCCGACGATATGCGCCTCGTCCGCCATGCCCGTCGCACACGGTGGCGGGGACGGCTCCGTGAGGGGACACAAAGCGCGGCCGTCGCAATTCAAGGGCGAGCGAAGAGGGAAATCCGCTTGGACCGGTTCGATCGGCCGCGGCCGCGCCCGTCCTCATTCGGTCGTTTTCGCGGACAACCGGCGGCCGCCCCGGTCCGTCCGCGCGGGTGCCGCCGGTAGATTCGTGGCGCCCTGCCGGTGAAGAGCAGGGCCGGTGAACAGCGGGATGGGGACGCGATGCGGGTCGAACTGCTCACCGTCGGGGACGAGCTGCTCCTCGGCGACACGATCAACGGGAACGCCGCGTGGCTCGGCCGCAGGCTCGCCGACCACGGCGTCGACGTGACCCGCAGCGTCGTCGTCGGCGACGAGACGGACGTGATCGTCGAGGCCGTGACCGCCGCGCTAGGCCGCGCCGACGCCGTCATCAGCACCGGCGGCCTCGGGCCGACCTACGACGACCTGACCCGCGACGCGCTCGCCAAGGCGGCGGGCGTCGGGCTCGTCCGGGACCCGGCGCTGGAGCGGCGGCTGCGCGAGCGGGTCGAGCGCGCCGGGCGGGAGCTGCAGCCGATGGCGCTGCGCATGGCGGACGTCCCCGAGGGCGCGCGGGTCCTCGCCAACTCCGCGGGCTCGGCGCCCGGCCTGCGCGTCGAGCTGCCCGGCGGGATCGTCTACGCGCTGCCGGGCGTCCCGTTCGAGATGCGCACGATCATGGACGAGACCGTCCTGCCGGAGCTGGCGGAGATCGCCGGGCTGCCCGCCGTCGCGCGCCGCACGCTGCGCACCGCCCGGATGTGGGAGTCGGTCGTCGCGACGCGGCTCGCCGAGGTCGAGGCGATGGACGGGGTGCGGCTCGCCTACCTGCCCGACCCGGCGGAGGTGAAGGTCCGCATCAGCGTCGCGGGGCCGGGTGCCGCCGGGCGCCTCGCGGACGTCGAGGCGCGAGTCCGGGATCTGCTCGGCGACGCCGTGTACGGGGCGGAGGACGAGTCGCTCGACCGGGTCGTCCACCGGCTGCTCGCGGAGCGCTCGGCGACCGTCGCCACGGCGGAGTCGCTGACCGGCGGGCTCATCGGCGCGGAGCTGACCGCGATGCCGGGTTCGTCGGCGACGTTCGCCGGCGGCATGGTGACGTACGCGACCGAGACCAAGCACCGGCTGCTGGGCGTCCCGGCGGAACTGCTCGCCGAGGAGGGGGCCGTCCACCCGGACGTGGCGGCCGCGATGGCGGCGGGTGTGCGGGACGCGCTCAACGCGACGTACGGGCTCGCCGTGACGGGTGTGGCGGGCCCCGACCCGCAGGACGGCCGCCCGGTCGGGACGATCTACATCGGTGTGGCCGGTCCAGGAGAGTCGCTCACCGTGTTCGCTCCGAAACTCCCCGTGCCGGGCACCGGCCCGGAATCCCGCGCGGTGATCCGGCGGATGACCGTCGTGCACGCCCTTGAGCTGCTGAGACGCGTCCTGCTCGGGCTTGACGTCACGGAGCGGAGCGGGAAGGCTCAGGCGGATCGGGAAGATCGGGGCTGATTACAGCGTTACGTTCCGAGCGAACACGAATTCAACGGTCTGCCATGGCCGCCGTCAAGCCGGGTACGGTGGAACCGGCAGATGGTCCGAACTGAGGGAGGGAGCGAGACGATGGTCCTGCTTCGCCAGCTGCTCGGTGACGTACTGCGGCAGCTGCGGCTGCGCCAGGGACGCACCCTCCGTGAGGTGTCCGCGGCCGCGCGGGTGTCACTCGGCTACCTGTCCGAGGTGGAACGGGGGCAGAAAGAGGCATCGTCGGAACTGCTGTCCTCGATCTGCAAGGCGCTCGGCGTTCCGCTGTCGCACGTCCTCAGGGACGTGGCGGACCAGCTGGCCCTGGCCGAGCTGCAGCACGAGCCCGTCATGGCGGGCGCGCCGCCGGAGCACGAGCGCATTTCCGCCGACAGCATCCCGGAGACGCCCGAAGAGATCACCGGGGAGTTCCGCGCCGACATGGTCGCGGCCTGACCCGCTCTCGACGGCCCGTCGTCGACGCCTGTTCTCGGGCGCTTCCCGGGCGTTCATGCGTCCGATCGGGGCCGCGGGTGTGCGCGGTCTCACGCATGAATGCGGCATTTGCGGGGAGGTTCCCGTGTTGTAACGGTTACCCGTAACGACGCGGAAGGAGCCCCATCATGGCGGCGGTCAAGAGCCCGATCGACGACGAGGCCAAGAAGGTCGCAGGGGACGCCCTGCAGGGCTCCCTCATCGACCTGATCGACCTTTCCCTGGTCGCCAAGCAGGCGCACTGGAACCTCACCGGACGCAACTTCAAAGTCGTCCACGAGCACCTTGACGAGATCGTCGCCCTCGCCCGCAGCGGCCAGGACGACGTGGCCGAACGCGCCGTCACGATCGGCGTGAACCCCGACGGCCGCGCCCGCACGGTCGCCGACCGCACGAGGCTTCCGCAGCTGGAGGGCGGCTATCTCGACGACGACAAGGTCGTCGCCGCGGTCACCGATATCCTGGCGCAGATCATCGCGCGGTTCCGCGAGCGCATCGCGGTCACCGACGAGCCCGACCCGGTGACGCAGGACCTGCTCATCGGCATCGCCCGCGAACTGGAGAAGCAGCACTGGATGTTCCAGGCGCAGACCTGACGCGTCCAGGAGCCCAATGACGCCGGCCTGGCAAGGCGCGCCGCCGCGATCCCCGGCGCGCCGCCCCGGAGCCGACGAGGCCCCGGCCCTCGCCGACCGTTCCTGCGAGGTCCGGGGCCGTTTCACGTCCGCAGATGCTCCAGGACGGTGTCGGCGAACTCGACGGCGAGCGGGCTCAGCGCGTCCCACCGCCGTGCCGCCCACCCCGCGGTGAGCGGCGGGAGGTCCGGGATGGGCACCAGCCGGACGTCCCCGCTCCCGCGCCCCCATCCCGGCAGTGCGGGCAGGATCGCGTGGCCCAGCCCCAGTTCGGCGAGCAGCAGCGCGGTGTCCCAGTCGGCGACGCTCGTGGTGGACGTCAGCCGCACCCCGTGCCGTTCGAGGTGCGTCTCCAGATGCAGGCGCGAGGTGGAGTGCTCGGGCAGCTCGATGTGCCGGATGCCCGACAGGTCCTCCAGCGCGATGGCCGTCCGCCGGGCCAGCGGATCATCGGCGTGGACGGCGAGCATCCACGGCAGCTCGTGAGAGGCCCGCTGCTCGACACCCTCCAGCGGCGGCCCGGTCGTCACCCAAGCGAGATCGGCGGCATGCGAGCGGACGGCCTCCAGGCACCGCCGGCTGGACCCCGCGGTCTCGAACTGCAGCGCCGCCTCGGGATGGCGGCCCCGGAACGCCGCCACGCCCGCCGCCATGAAATGCCGGACGGTGGTCGCCCCCGTCGCGACCCGCACCGTCCCGCCGACGCCGCGTCGCAGGTCGTCGAGATGGCGCAGCGCGGCGTCCAGCCCGGAGAGCCCCTCGGCCGCGGCCTGCCGCAGGACGCGTCCCGCCCGCGTCGGCACCACCCCGCGCGGACGCCGCTCCAGCAGCACCAGCCCGGTCTCCCGTTCCAGCCGCTTCACATGCTGGCTGACCGCCGACTGGCTGCACGACAGATCGCGCGCCACCGCGCTGAGATTGCCCGCCGCGCACACGGCCACGAACACGCGCAGATCGTCCAGGGTCACAAGACCCAAGCTACGGCGAGGAGATCAATAAGAAAACCCGAGAATTGACTTGGAACGATCGCACACCGAGGATTCTCAACACGGGCGCCCGGATCCAGCGCCCCGCCAGGCGGCGACCCGCCCCAGTCGACCCGGGCGACGGGCGGGCGTCGACCTCTAGCCGGGGGCCGGTTGGCAGCGGGGGCACCAATACGTGATGCGCTTGCCGCCGTGGGACGTCTGCTCGCCGCGTTCGATGCGGGTTCCGCAGCGGCGGCAAGGGCGTCCGGCGCGGCCGTAGACCCAGTGCTCGCGTCCGCGGGCCAGGTCGCCGGTGGTGATGTGGCCGTGCCGGTCCTTGTTGAGGTCCAGCAGCCTGTGAGAGAGCTCCACAAGGCCGAGAAGGTCGGGAACGTTCCCGACCAGGGTCCATGGGTGGACGCCCCGCAGAAACAGGATCTCGGCCTTGTAGACATTGCCGATCCCGGCCAGCCGGGTCTGGTCGAGCACCGCCTCCCCGATCGTCCGGCCGGGGTCCTCCTCCAGCCGCGCGACCGCCGCCGCGGCCGTCTCCTGCCCCCAGCCGGGATCGAGCAGGTCAGGCCCGAGATGGCCGACCGCCTGATCCTCCTCGGCGGTGCGCACCAGCTCGACCAGGCCCAGGGAGTGGCCGACCGCCTGCCATTCCGCGTTCGCCAGGACGAGCCGGACGCGGTGGTCGCGCGGCACGGGCCCGGCCCGGCGGATCTGCCAGCGCCCCTCCATCAGCAGATGGGTGTGGACGGTCAGCCCGCCCTCGACCCTGACGAGGAGGTGCTTGCCGCGCGACACGGCGTCCAGGACGGTGCGTCCCCGCAGGTCCGCGGTCGCGAACCGGGGGACGCGGAAGTCGGAACGCACCAGCGGCCGCCCGGCGAGCGCCTCGCGCAGGCGCCGGGCGGTCAGCCAGACGACGTCACCTTCCGGCATGGAAGGGCCTCAGATGAACGAGGGGCTTTCCCAGGCGGACGGGTCCTCGGTCAGTTTCTGGACGGGCTCGGGCAGTTTCCCTTCGGCGATGTGCGCGAGCGTGACCTGCTCCAGGATGGACCGCTCGCTGGCGCGCAGCGCGATCCACACGTCCTGCAGCGAACGCGCGGGCCCCTGGTACCCGACGTGCTCGGGGCGCTCGCCCCGCACGCCGAGCAGCGGCCCGTCGATGGCACGGATGATGTCGGCGAGGGAGATCTTGTCGGCCGGCCGCGCCAGCCAGTAGCCGCCCTCGGGTCCCCGCTGGCTCCGGACGAGACCGGACCGGCGCAGCTGGCCGAGGATGTTCTCCAGGAATTTGGGCGGGATCTGCTGCGCCTCCGCGAGCTGTACCGCGGTCACCGGGTGGCTCCCGGCGACCGCCAGCTCGGCAGCGGCGCGCAACGCATAGTCGACCCGGGCGGACAATCGCATACGACCATTATCGCTTGTCCGCCGCACCGCTCCGGCACCGCGACCCCCGGACCACCTACCTCGGCCACCGCCGCAACCATGCGACAACCTCAACGCCTGCGATCGCGTCCGAAGGCAGGTTTCGAGCTTGCGAGAAACCTGATCGCGCAGCGAGCCGTCAAGGCGAGACGAAGCGATGCAGCGATCGCGCGCAGTGCTCGACGATGGAGGGCGCCCAGCGCCCGAAGGAGGAGAGCGCTGCACTAGGCACAGCGCAACGCGCCCGGCGGAACCGGGCTGTTGTCCGGCGGGCGCGTCGCGGGTCTTTCGTTGGCGGGTCAGGTGGCGGGGGTCAGGCCCAAGAGTTCGGCGACGGCTTGGGCGTTGGCGGCGGCGGCGCCGTAGGACGCGAGGTACACGGCGGAGCCGGGGCGCCACACGGGCAGTCCCATCTCCACCACGACGGTGTCCGGACGGGCCGTCAGCAGGGCGGTGGTGAGGGCGCGCTGGGCGGCGTGGCGGTGCGCGTCGCGGAGCACGACGATGAGGCCGCGTCCCTTGGC
Source organism: Actinomadura sp. KC06 (assembly GCF_004348735.1). Lineage (GTDB taxonomy): Bacteria > Actinomycetota > Actinomycetes > Streptosporangiales > Streptosporangiaceae > Spirillospora. The sequence goes on along the minus strand of NZ_SMKT01000010.1, from coordinate 10,579 downwards.
ACGGTCCAGGACCCGGTCCGCCGCCCCGTTCGCCCCGTCCACCTGCACGGCGTCGGGCGCCCACGGGCTCAGGCCCCAGGGGGTCGGGCCCATGGCGATGTTGCCGGTGGACTCCGTCTCGACGACGAGCGGCGCGCCGTCCCAGCCGGGCAGGGAGCCCGACACGCGGATGGCGCGGCGGGCCGCCTCCAGGCCGGCGGCGCGGTCGACGACGGCGGAGGAGTGGCCGTCGAGCCATTCCTTGAGCCGGCGCGTGCGGTCCGCGGCGTCCTGCAGCCGGTGCGGCGACAGCCGCCCGGTGCGGACGGCCTCGCCGATGGCGGCGAGGGTCGCCTCGAGGGTCTCGGCGTGCTCCTTCGGGCCGAGGCACAGCAGGTCGGCGCCCGCGATGAGCGCCCGGACGGACGCCTCGGGGATGCCGATCGCGCCGCTCGCGCCCTCCATGTCGAGCGCGTCGGTGACGATCACCCCCTGGTAGCCGAGATGCTCGCGGAGCAGCCCGGTGATCGCCTCGGGGGAGAGGGTCGCCGGCACCCCGCGGGTGATGGTGGGCAGGTTGAGGTGCCCGGTCATCACCGCGCGGGTGCCGGCCTCGATCGCCGCCCGGAACGGGACCAGCTCGCGCCGGTCCAGCAGCTCCAGGTCGGCGTCGACGAGCGGGATCGACAGGTGCGAGTCGTCCACGGTGGCGCCGTGGCCGGGGAAGTGCTTCGCGCAGGCCGCGACGCCCGCCTCCTGCGTGCCGGTGACGGACGCGGCGGCGTGCCGGGCGACGAGCTCGGGGTCGGACCCGAACGAGCGGGTGCCGATCACCGGGTTGTCGTCGGCGGTGTTGACGTCCACGGACGGCGCGAAGTTGAAGTTGACGCCGACGTCGGCCAGCTCGGCGCCCAGGGACCGGTAGATCCGCCGGGTCAGCTCCGGGTCGTCGACGGCGCCGAGCGCCGCGTTGCCCGGGTAGGGGCTGCCCGTCTGGTGGCCGCCGAGGCGGGTGACGTCGCCGCCCTCCTCGTCGATCGTGACGAACGGGTCGCCGGCCTTGCGCATCTGCGCGGTGAGCGCTGCGAGGGACTCCGGGCTCTGCACGTTGCCGGTGAGGGCGAACAGGGTGACGCCGGCGAGGCCGGCCTCCAGCTCGTCCAGCAGCCAGCGCGGCGCGGTCGGTCCGGGGAAGGAGGGGAGGAGGGTGCCGCGGGCGAGCCGGGCGATGTCCGCGGTGGTCGCGATGTCGTCGGTGGTCACCCCTTCACCGCCCCGGCGGTGAGGCCGGACACCATGCGGCGCTGGACGAGCAGGAAGAACACGATGACGGGAATGGTGAGCAGCGTCGACGCTGCCATGATGGGCCCCCAGGCGTTGCCGCTGCGGCCGAAGAAGAACTGCAGCATGATCGGGAGGGTGTACTTGTTCTGGTCGTCGAGGAACGTGAAGGCGAAGATGAACTCGTTCCAGGCGGTGATGAACGAGAAGATGCTGGTGGCGACCAGTCCGGGTGCGACGAGCGGGAGCATGACCCGGAAGAACGTCCGGATCGGTCCGGCGCCGTCGATGGCGGCCGCCTCCTCCAGTTCGCGCGGTACCGCGGCGACGAAACTTCGCAGCATCCAGATCGCGAACGGCACGGCGAAGCCGATGTAGACGATGACGAGGCCCGACAGGCTGTTCAGCAGGTCGAGCTTCTTCAGGTCGAGGAACAGCGGGATGACCAGCGCCTCCAGCGGCACCATCTGCACGATCAGCAGCATGATCAGGAAGGTGGTGCGGAACCGGAAGCGGAACCTCGCCACGGCCACCGCCGCGAGCAGCGCGAGCAGGCTCGACGCGACGACGGTGACGAGCGCGAGGATCGCGCTGTTGCGGAAGTACTCCCAGAAGCTGACCTCGGCGATGCCGCCGTTCAGCACCACGTCGAAGTGGTCCAGCGTCGGGTGCGCGGGGAACGGCTTCGGCGTCGTGCTGAAGATCTCGTCGTTGGGCTTGAAGGCGGTGGACGCCATCCAGAAGACGGGGAAGACGGCGAGGAGGAAGACCACCACCCCCGTCGTGTTCAGGATGATCTTGCGGCGCAGCTTCTTGGAGGGCGGACGGCGCCGCGTGCCGGCCTGGCGCCTCGTTGTCATGGTCGTCATTTCGTCTCCCCCTGGCGCACCATGACCCGCACGTAGAGGGCGGTGACGATGAGCAGGATGACCGTGAGCACCAGCGCGATCGCCGAGCCCATGCCGAGCTTCGGATTGAGCGACCCGAACGCCTCGGAGTAGCCGTAGAGCGACAGGTTGAACGCGTCGCGGTTCGCCATCCCGGACATGATGAACAGCTGTGTGAAGACCTTGAAGTCCCAGATGATCGACATCACGATCAGCACGAGGAAGATCGGCTTGAGCATCGGGTAGGTGAGGCTCCAGAACGTCCGCCACGGGCCCGATCCGTCCACCCGGGCGGCCTCGTACAGCTCGCCGGGGATGCTCTTCAGGCCGGCCAGGACGGACACGGCGACGAACGGGCACGCCTGCCAGACGACGCACACGGTGAGCACGGTGTACGTGGACAGCGGCGTGGCGAACCAGTTGTAGTCGGACCAGCCGCCGCCGACGAGGAAGTTCGGCAGCAGGTCGAGGGTCCAGTTGACGACGCCGCCGGTCGAGCCGAACAGCCAGGTGAAGATGATCGCCGCGGTGACCGGAGGGGTGGCCCAGGCGACCATGACGCCGCCCGCGACGAACGACGACATCCTCTTGCCGAGCTTGCTGAGCAGCAGCCCGACCAGCGTCCCGACGAGCATGGTCAGCGACACCGCGACGACGGCGAACAGCACGGTGTGCCGGAAGGTCTGCCAGAAGAAGGGGTCGTTGAGGATCGTGTCGAAGTTCTCGGTGCCGACCGACTCGGCCGGCTCGCCGCGCAGCTGGCGGTTGCCGACCTTCTGGAACGACATGATGCCGATCTGGATCATCGGCCAGAACATCAGGATGGCGATCACGACCACGGTCGGCGCGATCAGCAGGTAGGGCCCGAGGCGGGGCCCGCGGCGGGCGCGCGCCCGGCCGGAGGATCTCCGGCCGGGCGCTTTCCGCACCGCCGGTGCGGTGTCGAGCATGGACGTTCCGATCAGCCGGGTTCTAAGACGCGTTCAGCAGGGTGTTGGCTTGCTCGTTCGCCTTCTTCATCTCCTCCTCGGCGGACTTGCCCTGCATGATCGCCTTGATCGCGTTCGGGAGGACCTTCTTGGCCTGCTCGAACTCGCCCCAGCCGGCGCTGATGGGCGGGAACTTGGTGTTGCCGGCGATGGAGGTGAAGATCTCGAGCTTGGGGTCGGAGAACTTCACGTCCGAGCGCATGGACGAGAAGCCGCTGTAGTCGGCCCACGCCTTGGCGTTCTTGGCGTTGTTCAGCACCGTGATGTAGTCGAAGGACGCGGCCTTGGCCTTGCTGTCGGCCCAGACGGCCAGGTCGGAGCCGCCCGCCATGACGGGAGCGTTCCCGCCGGTCTTGGCCGGGATCGGGAAGACGCCCCACTTGTCGACGTTCTTGGGGGCGAGCTTCTTCATCTCCTTGAGCGCCCAGCTGCCGTCGAAGTACATGCCGACCTTGCCGAGCGCGAAGTCGCGCTGCGGGCCCTGCAGCTCGTGCTTGCCGATGTAGCTCTTGGACGCCACCTTGTCGGTGGTGACGAGGCCGGACCAGTACTTGGCGGCCTCGACGGCCTGCGGCTGGTCGAGCTTGCCGACCCACTTGCCGCCCTCGTTGGTGGCGACCTCGCCGCCGTTGCCCCAGATGAAGCTGAGCAGCGCGTTGGTCTGGTCGCTCGGGACGGCGATGCCGCCGCCGTCCACCTTGCCCGAGTCCTGGATCTTCTTCGCCGCCGCGGTCAGCTCGGCCCAGTTCTTCGGCTGCTGGATGTTGAGCTCCTGGAACAGGTCCGTGCGGTACCAGACGGCCCGGACGCCGCCGTACCACGGCACGGCGTAGGTCTTGCCGTCCGCCTGGTCGTTGGTGAGCGCGGTCTTGTTCAGCGTCTTGCCGTCGGCCCAGTCGCCGAACTCCTCGCTGATGTCGGCGAGGTTGCCCTGCTCGATGTGGGACTGGACGTCGGTGTTGCCCAGCTCGGTGACGTCCGGGCCCTCGCCGCCGGCCGCCGCCTTCTGGAACGTTGTAGCCACCTGCGGCCAAGGCACGTACTTGATCTGCACGTCCGTGTTCGGGTGCTTGGTCTTGAACTCGGCCTCGACGGCGTCAAGGAACTTCGTCTGCTCCGTGGTTCCTTCGCCCATCATCCAGACTTTGAGCTGGGCGGGGTCCTTGGTCGCGCCCTTTTCCTCGCCGCCGTCATCGCCGCCGCAGGCCGTGGCGGCCAGGGCGATCGCGGCAGCGACGGCCGCAATCTTCATGTACTTCACTGGGGATCCTTTCCGGCATCGCCTCGCGCGGCCTTGTGGCCTGCGGTGCGAGGGGAGATGGGGACCCTTTAGGGTCCCAGCCATGCCCCTCTCGCGTTCGCAACGCTCGCGGGCGCCCTGCTCGCCAGTCCGCGCTCTGCGCGCGCCCCCGATCCGGGGTACCGGACCGGTCGGCGCTTGGGCGTAAACTAACAAGAAACTTTCCTAAACAAAACTGCCGTTAGCGGATTGAGACACTTGAGACATCGAGGGGTACCAGCATGGTCGCCAACCGCCCGGGGACGCCGAGGCTCCTGCGTGAGCTCAACGATCGCGCGGCGCTGGACCTGCTCGTCCAGCAGGGCCCGCTGACCCGTGCACAGATCGGTGAGCACACCGGGCTGTCCAAGGTAACCGCGTCCCAGCTGTTGTCGAGACTGGAGGACCGCGGGCTGGTCGCGGTCGTCGGATCGCAGGCCGGGGGGAGGGGTCCGAACGCCGCGCTGTACGCGGTCGTCCCGTCCAGCGCCTATGTGGCCGGGCTTGAGGTCGGGCCGGACGGCGTCACCGCCGGGGTCGCCGACATCACCGGGCACATCGTCGCCCAGGTCACCGTGGACCCGAACGGCGCGGACGAGCCCGTCCGGATGGTGCACGCCGCCGTGGTGAAGGCGTGCCGCTCGGCCAAGGTCGCGCTGTCGAAGCTGAGCGCGTTCGTGATCGGCACGCCCGGCGTCGTCGACCCGCAGTCCGGCGATGTGCAGTTCTCCTTCGACCTTCCCTCCTGGCACGAGGGCGTCCTCGCCGCGTTGCGGACCGATCTGCGCCGTCCCGTGACGATCGAGAACGACGTCAACCTCGCCGCCATCGCCGAACGGGCCTACGGCGCCGCGCGGGGAGCCGACGACTTCGCGCTCATGTGGCTCGACCGCGGCATGGGCCTTTCGGTGATGCTGGGCGGACGGCTGCACCGCGGCCGGTCCGGCGGTGCGGGGGAGATCGGCTACCTGCCCGTCCCCGGCGCACCGCTGCCGCTCGGCACCGCCCGCCGCGTCCCGGCGGACGAGGGCGTCACCGAGTCGACGACCTGGGGCATCCCGACCCTCGCCGGCGGCTACGGCGCGCTCGTCGGCGCGGACGCGGTCCGCGCCCTCGCGCACGAGTACGGCGTCAAGGAGGCCACGGCGGTGGACTGCGTCCGCGCGGCCGCCGCCGACGAGGCCCGCGGCGGCCCGTTCCTGGACGATCTCGCCCGCCGCATCTCCTACGGCGTGACCTCGGTCAACATCGTCCTGGACCCGGGGCTCGTGGTGCTGTCGGGCAACCTCGGCCGCGCCGGCGGACGCCCCCTCGCCACCCGCATCGAGGAGATCGTCGGCCGCATCAGCCCGACCCGTCCCGCCGTGGCCATGACGGGAGTGGAGGGCAACGCCGTCCTGCGCGGCGCCCTGCACGCGGCCCTGGTGAAGGCCCGCGACGACGTCTTCTCCGCGGCCGGGGCGTCCTGAGCCGGACGTCTTGAAAGAGCCGAGCGCCCCCGCCTGGTGGCGGAGGCGCTCGTAAGCGTTCTTACTTGGCGGTGGCCGCGGCGGCCTGCTCTCGATGGCGCCGCGGGTCGTTCAGTGCCCGGTCGATGACGGTCTGACTGATGATCTGCCGCTTGCGCTTGAGCGCCGCCGCCTTGCGTGCCGTAGGTGTCATGGCGAACCCTGTTTCCGCGGTGGCGATCCCCCCGCCCCCGCTACCCCGTGATGTCCTCATCTTCCCAGAGGGGAGCGGTCCGCGGGATCCGTCCAAGGAATGAATTCGAGGTCAGACCAAGTGTGGAGAACACCCCTGGGACGGGCGGGGGTTCCCCTGAGATCATGGTGAGGAACGCACTCCCGTACCGGCCCGTTGGGGGAACCGTGATCGTTGAACCGAGGGGTGGCCATGGCCCTGCGTGAGCGGCTGCGGCGGCTCGTCCAGAAGCCCGGCAGCGTCGATCTCGCGCCGTTCCGCGCCCTGGTGGACGAGGCGGGCGAGCGGGAATCGCGCGTCCGGGAGCTGTCCGACGACGAGCTGACCGCGGCCGCCTCCGCCCTCCGCCGGAAGGAGGACCTGGCGGAGCTGTGCGCCCTCGGCCGGGAGGCCGCCCGCCGGACGCTCGGCGAGCGGCCGTTCGACGTGCAGCTCATCGGGACGCTCGCGCTGCTGTCCGGACACGTCGCGGAGATGGCCACCGGCGAGGGCAAGACCCTGTCGGGCGCCCTGGCCGCCGCCGGGTACGCGCTCCGCGGCCGCCAGGTCCACGTCATGTCGGTCAACGACTACCTCGCGCGCCGCGACGCCGAATGGATGGGACCGCTGTACGCCATGCTCGGCGTGTCGGTCGGCTGGGTCGGGCAGTCGTCCACGCCGGACGAGCGCCGGGCCGCCTACCGGGCCGACGTGACGTACGCGCCGGTCAGCGAGATCGGCTTCGACCTGCTGCGGGACCGGCTCGCCACCGACGCCGATGACGTCGTCCAGCCGGAGCCGTCCGTCGCGCTGATCGACGAGGCCGACTCGGTGCTGGTGGACGAGGCGATGGTGCCGCTCGTCCTCGCGGGCGCCGCCGACCTCGACTCCGCCGACCCCCGCTACGCCGACCTCGTCCGGCGGCTGCGGCCCGGCCTGCACTACACGACCGACGACGAGGCGCGGAACGTCCAGCTCACCCCGGCGGGGGCGCACGAGGTGGAACGCGTCCTCGGCCTGGACCTCTACGCGTCCGAACACCTCGACACCCTCACCGCCGTGAACGTCGCGCTGCATGCCGAGGTGCTGCTGCACCGCGACGTGGACTACCTCGTCCGCGACGGCGAGGTGAAGCTGATCAGCGAATCGCGCGGCCGGGTCGCGCTGCTGCAGCGCTGGCCGGACGGCCTCCAGGCCGCGGTCGAGGCGAAGGAGGCGCTGGAGGCGTCCCCGAGCGGCGAGATCCTCGACTCGATCACCGTCCAGGAACTGGTCGGACGCTACCCGGTGCGATGCGGCATGACCGGGACGGCGATGGCGGTGGCGGGGCAGCTCACGGAGTTCTACTCGCTGCAGATCGCCGTCGTCCCGCCGAACCGCGCCTGCGTCCGCGACGACGAGCCCGACCGCCTCTACGCGACCACCGCGGACAAGGAGGTCGCGATCGTCGAGGAGATCGCCAAGGCGCACGCCACCGGGCGACCGGTGCTGATCGGGACCGGCGACGTCGCCGAGTCCGAACGGCTCGCGCGCCGCCTCACCCGGGCCGGGCTGGACCGGGTCGTCCTCAACGCCAAGAACGACGCCGAGGAGGCCGCGATCATCGCGGAGGCCGGAGCGTACGGCGCGATCACCGTGTCCACGCAGATGGCTGGGCGCGGCACCGACATCCGGCTCGGCGGCAACCCGTCCGCGCCGCCCGGCACGGCCCCCGCCGACGTCGAGGGCTCCGACCACGACCGGGTCGCCGAGGCGGGCGGCCTCCTCGTCATCGGCACCGGCCGCTACCACAGCAGCCGCCTGGACGACCAGCTCAGAGGCCGCGCGGGACGCCAGGGCGACCCCGGCGGATCGGTGTTCTTCACCAGCCTCCAGGACGACCTCGTCACCCGCTTCGCCCCCGACGAGAAGACGAAGGCGTCGTCCGGCGACGACGGCCTCATCACCGACAAGGGCGCGCACTGGATCGTCGGCCACGCCCAGCGCGTCGCCGAGGGCGTCGATCTCGAACTGCACCGCAACACCTGGCGCTACAACCACCTGATCGGCCTGCAGCGGCGGGAGGTCCTCGCCGAACGCGACGCCGTCCTGCGCGGCGACGCCGCCGACCGGACCATGGCCGCGGACGCCCCCGGCAAGCACGCCGAACTCACCAAGACCGCGGGCGCGGACGCGGTGGCGGCGGCCGCGCGGCAGATCGTCCTGTACCAGCTGGACCGCTGCTGGTCCGAGCACCTCGCCTACCTCGCCGACCTGCGCGAAGGCATCCATCTGCGGTCGCTGGGCCGCGGCCTCGACCCGCTGATCGAGTTCAACCGCGAGGCCGTCCCGGCGGGCAAACGCCTCCTCGCGGACGCACGGAAGCGTTCGCTCGCGGCATTCGAGGCCCTCACCGCGTCGGAGGACGGCATCGACATGGACGCCGCCGACCTCAAACGTCCGTCGGCGACATGGACGTACCTCGTCCACGACAACCCGTTCGGCTCCCTCGACGAACGCGCCCTCCGCGGCATGATCAACATGTTCAAACGCCGCCGCTGACCCCCCGCCCGGCCTGCCCGCGCGATCCCCGGCACCCCGCCCCGATCCATACGCCTGCCCTGCCCGGCGCGTCTGACCCGCCTGCTGCGTCTGACCTGCCTGCTGCAGGCTGGCCTGTCGGTGCGCCTGACTCGCCTGGCCGGCTGACCTGCCCGGTGCGGCTGACCGGCTTGCTGCGGCGGACTGACCGCTCGGTGCGGCTGATTCGACGGGCGCGGCTGACCTGCCCGGCGCGGCCGACCTGCCTGCTGCGGCTGACCCGCCTGGTGTGGGCTGACCCGCCTGGTGTGGGCTGACCCGCCTGGTGTGGGCTGACCCGCCTGGTGTGGCCTGCCCGGTGCGGCTGACCCGCCTGGCGGGGCTGGCCTGTCGGTGCGGTTGACCCGCCCGATGCGGCTGGACGGTCTGGTTCAGCGGGGCAGGATGGCGGCGGCGGTAGCACGGGCGACCGACGCCGCGTTCCGGACGCCGCCGACACTGAACGCGACGACCGCGCCCTCGTGGATGATGAGGAGCTGATCCGCCAGGTTCGCCCGGTCGGCGATCCCGGCGTCCTCGATCAGGCGTGCGTAGAGATCCCTCAGCCATGCCTTCTGCTCGGCCGCCGCGCCGTGCACCGGGTGGGACGCGTCGGGCAGTTCCGCACAGGCGTTCACCATCGAGCAACCGCGCTCGGGTTCGACGGCCTGCCACGCCGCGAGGGCGTCGAACGTGGCGAGAATGCGTTCACGGGCGTCCGCGACCTCGGCGATGCGCTTGGTGACGAAGTCGCGCCAGCGTTCGTCGCGGGTGCGCAGGTAGGCGAGGATCAGCGCGTCCTTGGAGTCGAACCGGTCGTACACGGTCTTCTTCGTGACCCCGGCCTCCGCGGCGATCAGCTCCATGCCGACCGACCCGATGCCGCGCTCGTAGAACAGCTCGCTCGCCACCTGGAGCACCCGCCGTCCCGCGGGCGTGAGCGGCCGGTTGCCGACAGCGGCCATGGCACCTCCCTCGTCACGCCTAAACCGCAAGTATACATACCGGTATAGGTACTGTGTTGCTATACCGGTATGTATACCTGATGAGGAGACCCGTGATCACTCGCCGGCTGGACGCCCTCCTAGGCGCCGCGTTCGTCGTCACCTGGAGCTCGGGGTTCATCGGCGCGGAACTCGGCACCCGCGGAGCGCCCGCGAGCGGCCTGCTGGCCTGGCGGTTCATCATCGCCGCGGCCGTCCTCGGCGGGTGGCTGGCGTGGCGGCGGCGCCGGATCCCGCGCCGCGACCTGGTGCTGCACGTCGTCATCGGGACGCTGGCGCAGGGCGGATACCTCTACGGCGTCTTCCTGGCCGCCGAGCACGGCGTCGTCGCCGGGATCAACAACCTGATCACCGCGCTGCAGCCGCTCGTCGCCGTCACGCTCGCCGTCCCGATCCTCGGCGAGCAGATCACCAGGCGGCAGTTCGCCGGGTTCGCCGCCGGGCTCGCCGGGGTCGCGCTCGTCGTCGGCGGCGACGTGCGCGGCGGCGCCCCGGCGTGGGCGTACCTGCTCCCGTTCGCGGCGATGCTCTCCCTCGTCGGCGCGACCCTCCTCGAACGGCGCGCCCGGCCCGCCGCCGCCCTGCCCGAAGCTCTCGCCGTCCAGGCCCTGGTCAGCGCGGTGCTGTTCGCGGGCGTCGCCGGCGCGGACGGGGCGCTGGTCCCGCCCGCCGACCCGGTGTTCTGGACGGCCGTCGCCATCCTGGTCGTCCTAGCGATGTTCGGCGGATACGGGCTGTACTGGGTGAACGTCCGCCGGACGGGCGTCGCACGAGTCTCCGCACTGCTGTACCTCACCCCACCCACGACGATGCTGTGGAGCTGGATCATGTTCGGCAGCACACTGACACCGCTATCGCTGCTAGGCGTCCTCGTCTGCGCCGCCGCCGTAACCGTAGCCCTCCACACACCCACCCCCCACC
>NZ_SMKT01000109.1 GCF_004348735.1 Actinomadura sp. KC06 | reverse complement strand
ACCCCGTCCCCGGCGATCACCACGGGACGCTCGGAGCCCGCGAGCAGCGCCGCCGCGTCCCCGGCAGCCGCCGGCCCGGGCCCCGTGATCGGGGAGCGCGCGGGCACGGCGACGTCGGCGACCTCCTCCAGCAGGTCCATGGGGACCGACACCAGCACCGGACCGGCGGGCGGACGCGCCGCGAGCGCGAACGCGCGGCGCAGCACGATCGGCAGGTCGTAGGCGTGCTGGACCTCGACCGCGTGCTTGGTCGTCGGCGCCGCGAGCCCCACCAGGTCGCCCGACAGCATCGGGTCCTGGACGAGATGCCGCCGGTCCTGCTGCCCGGCCACGATCACCATCGGGGACCGGGACCGCATCGCGTTCAGCATCCCGATCAGCCCGTTCGCGACGCCCGCGGCGACGTGCAGGCTGACCATCGCCGTCCGGCGCGACGCGCGGGCGTAGCCGTCCGCCATCGCGACCACGGACCCCTCCTGCAGGCCCAGCACGTACTGCAGATCGGGCGCCTCCACCAGCGCGTCCATCAGGGGCAGCTCGGTCGTGCCGGGATTGCCGAAGATCCGGGTCACGCCCTCGTCGCGGGCGATCTCCAGCAGCGCCTCGATCGGCCTCATGTCCTGCCTTTCGGTGCCCCGGTCGGGGGGCGGTCGGGTGCGGGTCGGGCGGCGTCCCGCCGGGCGGCGGGCGCGGGAGGTCAGTGCATGGCGGAGCCGCCGTCGACGTTGATCGTCTGGCCGGTGAGGAAGCCGCTGCCCTCGTCGCACACGTACAGCAGCGTGGACACCAGGTCGCCCGGCTCCTCGACGTGCGGGATGACCTGCTTGTCGCGCACCCGCTCGAAGCCGCCGTCCGCGCCGGTCGTGCGCGCCGCCGTGTCGGTGCGGGTGAGGCCGGGGGAGATCGCGTTCACCGTGATCCCGTACGCGCCGACCGCGCTGGCCAGCGCCCGCGTGAACCCGACGAGACCGGACTTGGACGTGGTGTAGGCGACCAGGTCGGGCGGCCCGAGGAACACCACCGCCGAGACGATGTTCACGATCCGTCCCCACCCGGCGGCCTTCAGGTGCGGCAGCGCGGCCTGGGAGACCAGGAACGGTCCATCCAGATTCACCCGCATGATCCGGCGCCAGTCGTCCAGGGTCGTCTTCTCGAACTCCAGCGGCGGGTAGATCCCGGCGTTGTTGACCACGATCTCCAGGCCGCCGAAGCGGGCGGCGGTCTCCTCCACCGCGGCCTCCACCTCGACCGGGTCCGTCACGTCCGCGCGGACGGGGTGGAAGGCGTCGCCGATCAGGTCCGCGGTGCCGGACATGTCGGCGAGGTCGAGGCCCGCGACCCGGTGCCCCCGGCCGGCGAGGGCGATGGCGAACTCCCGCCCGAGCCCGCCGGCCGCGCCGGTGACGAGTGCGACCCGCTGGGATGCGTCGTTGGACGGCGTTTCGCTCATGGGTGGCAGAGTGCGCCACCCCGGCTCGAACGGACAAGACACCGTTTTCACTCACTGGAACGCGGAGCTTGTGACGGCCGGTGTCCGGTCACATGCTCAGCGCACCGCGATGCCCGGGCGGCCCGCCCGGCGCGCCGCGCAGACGGCCGTCGCCCCGCGCCGCCCCGGCGGGGCGCCGGTCAAACTCCAGTCGCTTCACCGAACCGGAGCCTCGTCGTGGACGCCGGGGGCCGCCCGGCCGTTCAGTTGGTGAGGAGTGGGATCACGGGGGCGAAGTCCTCCATTGCGGCGTCCGGGATCTGGTAGTAGGTGAAGCCGTAGCGGTCGCGGCGGGCGAGCATCTGTTCGGCGACGTGCTCGGGCGGGCCGACGAACTGGGACGGCATGTCGAGGACGAGTCCGGCCGACGACGCGCCCCAGCCCCGCATGACGGCGACCTTCGCGGCGGTGCCGCGCGGATCGGGGCCGAAGGTGGGCGTGACCATCATGCTCAGCTCGACGTCCCGTCCGTCCGCGGTCTCGCGGACCCAGGCGACCTTGCGGGCGATGGTCTCCGGGAGCCGCTCGGTGATCTCGTCGGAGATCGTCCCGTCCGGGAGGGCGCGGGGCAGGATGCCGACCGTGTCGGCGTACCGGCCGGCGATGCCGAGCATGCGCCTGCTCCCGGCGCCGACGATGAGCGGCGGGCGCCGTCCGGGCGGCGGGAACACGGTCAGGCCCTCGACGCGGTAGTGCTCGCCGCTGAACGTGGTCTTGTGGCCGGCGAGCAGGCTCCGCAGGAGTCGCAGCGACTCCTCAAGCCGTCCGACCCGCGTTCCGGCCTGGTCGAACGGGATCCCGGCGGCCTCGTACTCCTCACGCAGCCAGCCGGCGCCGATGCCCAGCTCGAACCGTCCGCCCGACAGGTGGTCGAGCGTCGCGGCCTCCTTGGCGAGCATCACCGGGTGCCGGTAGTCGTTCGCGAGGACCATCGTGCCCAGCCGCAGCGTGCTCGTGACGGACGCGGCCGACGCCAGCGCCACCATCGGCGCGAGCTGATCGCCGAAAGGCTCGGCGACGAAGTGGTCGCGCAAGACCAGCACGTCGTAGCCGAGGTCCTCGGCGCGCCGCGCGGTGTCGGCCAGCTCGGCGTCGGAGCGGATCGACTCGCCGACGACGCCGAAGCGGAAGTTCCTGTCCATGCAGGGAGCATGCCCCGTAGGACGGTCTTTGCGCTGGCAGGAATCCGACATGGGCTTCGCGCCCGGACGCGGTGACCGGCGGAACGGGGCGAGTGGCTCGATTCGCCGTCCGTGCGGCGTAAGGGCGTCACCGACTGCCCCGTTCTCGCCGGTTACTTACCAGGCTGCGTCGCGGATCGTGGTTTCGCAACCCGCGTCCCGCCGGGGCCGGGTCAGGAGTCGATGAACTGCCGGGCGCGGCGGAACAGGCCGAGGGTGATCGAGTGCAGCAGGTCGCCCGTCTCCTTGGGCGCCTTGCCGGCGTGCGCGCGGGCGTTCGTGCCCTCCAGGACGATGCCGAGCTTGAAGCACGCGAGCACCGCGTACCAGGTGATGGACGCCGGATCGCGTCCGGCGACGGCGTCCGGGCGCTCCGCGTAGGCGGCGACCAGCTCGTCCTGAGAGGGCAGGCCGCCCGCCTCGCCCAGCGGACCGGCCAGCGACGCGCTGTCGTCGGACGGGTCGGGCCAGGTGGCCAGCAGCCAGCCGAGGTCCAGCAGCGGGTCGCCGATCGTGCACATCTCCCAGTCGACGATCGCGGCGACCTCGGGGCCGCCGAAGGAGTACATCAGGTTGGCCAGGTGGTAGTCGCCGTGCAGGATCCCCGGCCGCCACCGGGCGGGGCGGCGCTCCTCCAGCCAGCGGGCGACGTCGTCCACGCCGGGGATGTCGGGGCCGGGATATCCGTCCAGCTTGCTGTAGGAGTCGAGTTCCGACAGCCAGCGGCTCACCTGCCGCTCCAGGAATCCCGCGGGCCTGCCGAAGTCGCGCAGCCCGGCGGCCTCGTGGTCGACCGCGCCCAGGGCCGACAGGGCGCGGGCCGCGTTCAACCCCATCTCGTGGCGGACGGAAGCGTCTCCCGCGTGCGGTTCCGGCAGCGTGACCGTGGGATTGAAGCCCTCCACCGGGGTCATGAGGTAGAACACCGCGCCGCCCATGACGGACTCGTCAGGGCAGGCGGCGATGAGGCGCGGCGCGGGGACGTCCGTGCCGTCGAGTGCCGCCAGGACGCGGGCCTCCCGGCGCAGGACGTCGTTCGTCCGGGCCCGCAGATGGCTCGGGCCGCGGCGGAGCACGTAGTCGCGGCCCGCCCGGCGGAACCGGATCAGCGTGTTCTGCGTGCCCCCGGCCAGCGGTCGGACGTCCTCGAACGGACCGCCCGGCAGGCCCTCGGCGTCCATCCAGCGAGCCAGGACGTCGAAGTCCACGAGCGCGCGGTCGATCTGCTCAGGCTGCACGGTTCGGGTCCCTTTCCGACACGGACGACGACCGGAGAGTAACAGCCGATCATGATTGCGCCCGGGAGCCGAGGTCACATTCGTCCAAGACGGCGGGCTCCGCACCGCGCAGACTGGGCATAGAGGCAACGACCAGGGAGGACGCCATGACCTTGGAGATCCGCAGGACCTTCTACCCGCTGATCAACTGCAGCGATCCCGCCGCGTCCATGGCGTGGCTGGAGAAGGCGTTCGGCTTCGAGTCGGTGAACGAGCACCGGGACGAGAGCGGGAAGATCGTCCACGCCGAGATGAAGTACGACACCGGCCTGTTCATGTTCGGCAACGGCGAACCCGGCACGTCGGCCATCTACGTCGCCGTCGACGACCCGGACGCCCACCACGACCGGGCCAAGGCCGCGGGCGCCGAGATCTTCCGCGAGCTCAGCGACCAGGACTACGGCTCCCGCGACTACGCGGCCCGCGACATCGACGGCAACGAGTGGTATTTCGGCACTTATCGCCCCTGACCTCGGCAGGTGTTTCCCCGACCGCGGCGCGCGCGTTTGAGAGAATTGCAGGCGTGGAAACGGAGGTGCGCCTGCGCGACGTCGAGCCCGGGGACGTCGGCGCCTACGTCAGGATGCGCTGCGACCCGGTCATGATGGCCGAGCTCGGCGGGCCGCTGCCCCGCGAGGGCATCGAGGAGAAGGTGCGCCGCGACGTCGAGGACGCGGCGTCCGGCACGGCCCTGATCAAGATGATCGTCCCCGGCGGCGCCGCCCCCGGCGCCGTCGCCGGCACGGTGACGCTCTGGCACCACCACGTGGACGGCGCGGTGTTCTCCGAGATCGGCTGGATGGTCATGCCGGAGTTCCAGGGGCGGGGCGTGGGCAAGCGCGCCGTCCGGATGCTGCTCGAAAGGGCGCGCCACGAGGATCGCTGGGGGCTCGTCCACGCCTTCCCGGCGACGACGAACGCGCCGTCCAACGGCATCTGCCGCTCGCTCGGCTTCACGTTCCTCGACGAGCAGGACGTCGTCTTCGCCGGACGGATCGTCCGGGCGAACCACTGGATCATCGACCCGAGAACCGACCTGGCCCCGCCGAATCCGCCGAGCGGCCGGTAAGGGCGCCGCGCGTCCGGCCCTCGGATATTCGGAGGCCGGGCGGGACGCGCCGGTGTTACGGTGCGGGAGTCGGCCGCGGGACTTCGGTGCGACTTCCGGAACCCGCATTTGAAGCGATGATTCGCTGCTCGCGCCCTCCTTCCCCGGCCGGCGCCCTCGTCCCCCCCGAGCAGGCTGGGAAACGCATGACCGAGACGTTCGCGGAGCTGATCGCGTGCGAGGACGTGCTGATGTTCGTCAACGCGGCGATCACCTCGACCGGGCAGCGGGAGTTCCACCATCATCCCGGTGACCAGCGGCTCAGCCTGGAATTCCTGCACGAGTACATGCTGGCGAATTACCGGGAGATGTACGCGTCCGTCCTCGCGCTGGACATCAATGACCACAATGCGGCGATCATCATCGTGAACCTGCTCGTGCAGGCGAGGGACGTCGGGATCGAGCAGCGCAAGGCGGAAGGACGCCTTATCGCGCGGCGCCTGGAATCGATGCCGCAGCAGCGCGTCTACCGGGTTTTCCGTGAGCTGAGGCGGCGCGGGGTGAACAACCGGCGGACGCGCGCCATCATCCGCGACTGGATGGCCGCGCGGCGCGACCCGGCGTTCGACTCCGTCAAGTACCGGGGCCTCGTGAAGGTCGCGGCGCGCCATGCGCATCTCCGGCTTCGCGGGGAGCAGCGGAACTTCCTCTTCGCGCCGTTCACCGTGAAGGCGTTCACGACGCCGATATTCGAGCAGTGGCGGCGTGCGCACTATATGCAGGCCGCCATTTACGAACTGCCTTACACGGTGGCGGAGGGATTCGCGGCCCTGCACAAGATTCCGCGGGAGACCTTCCTTGAGCGCATCGAGCCCCGGATGACGCGGCTGGAGCGGCTGCGCATGCAGACGAGCGCCGCCCAGGTCGCGGGCGTCCGCGCCGATCTGCGGGAGATGCCGCTGACCCGGCTCGCCTCCTACGTGCTGTCGCTGACGCTGGAGGAGCGGTCCGCGCGCCGCGCCGAGCTGACGGAGGCTCTGCGCACGGCGGCCCGGCGCGTGGCGGGCGCGGCGCGGGGCTCGTGGGGGAGGGTCACGGCCGTGCTGGACGACAGCTACTCCTCGCTGGGGTCAGGGCAGAAACGGCGGCGTCCGCTGGCGGTCGCGCTCGCGTCGCACTACCTGCTGGAGGCGCTGGCCAAGGAGTACACGCCGCTGTGGACGTCCGGCCGCACCGACGAGCTGCTGACGTACCCGTCCGGGCCGACTCCGCTCGGGACGCGGATCATCGACGCGCTGGAGACCGGGCCCGAGCGGCTCCTCATCGTCTCGGACGGCTGGGACAACGCGCCGCCCGGTCTCGCGGCGGACGTCCTGCGGATCTGGCGGACGCGCCTCGACCCCGGGCACCGGCTCGCGCCCGGGCAGCGGGTGATGATCGTCCACCTGAACCCGGTGTACGACGCCGACGACTTCGACGTGCGGCGGCTCGCGCCGACCGTGCCGACCGCGGGCATCAGGGACGCCGAGGACCTGCCGACGCTGGTCGAGCTGGCCCGGTTCGCCGAGGGACGCGTCGGGCTGCCGAGGCTGCGAGCCCACCTGGACGACCGCACGGCCCGCTTCCTGGGAGGCCGCGCATGATTTCCGGGCTGGAGACCAGGCCGGCGCAGGTGTGGGGCTCGGTGCGGCTCGTCCCGCTCGTCCGGGACGAACCCGTCCCGTACCTGCGGATGCACCGGAGGATCTACCAGGAGCCGGTGTCGGTCGTGGAGTCCGGCGGCGGCCGCGCGTACGTGTCGTTCGTCCCGCACGCGTTCGTGGCGACGTGGAGCGACGGCGACCAGACGCCCGCCGCCTCCTACGGGACGCGCCTCCTGGAGCGCGACACCAAGGCGGCGCCGCCGCGCATGCCCGTGCGGTTCACGCGGCGGATGGCGCGGAAGGCGGGCCGGGACCGCCTTCGCTTCCTGCCGCTGCACCTGGCCGTGGAGGGCTACCTCGCGCTGCACTTCGGCGGCCCGGAGATCGCCTGGGAGGAGTGGGCCCGCAGGGCGGTCGCGCACGGGCTGTCGCCGCGGTGCGAGGAGACCTTTCTCGGCCTCCACGTGCGCGGGCTCGAGGACGCGCTCAGGATCTTCGAGATCCATCCGGGGCAGTGCGGTGTGCTGGTCTACGTCGGCGACACGCTGGCGAGCGCGTTCGCCGTCCCGCACCCGGACGACTACCGGGCCCTGCATCCGACGCTGGTCGAAGACCTCTTCGGCGAGCTGATCTACATGCACGGGCTGCTGGGAATGCCGGCGGGCGACCTGTCGGCCCCGAAGGACGACACCGAGATCAAGTCCCTGGACGATCTCCGGACGGCCGCGGAACTGCGCCAGGCCGAATGGGCCGAGTTCCACGACGAGGTCATGGCGGCCCAGCTCTTCGATCAGGACGGCTCACGCCAGGTCGTGCAGCATCTCCACGGTTTCGAGCTGGCGCGTTTCCTGCCGTCGTTCGGGCTGCGCCGCGAGAACCACATCGGCGAGGCCATCACCGGCGAGGACGGCCGGATCGCGTACCTGAAGACGTTCCGCCTCTCGGAGGCGCAGGTCAGGCGGGGATACCTGCTCAAGCGGCTGGCCGAGCACGACTGGCGGCTGGGCGCCACGGCCGCCGCGCTCGGCGCCAACGAGGCAGGTCTGGCGCTGCGGCTCGAGCGGGCGGGCTTCGGCTACCTGCTGCGCCAGGACGTCCTCGACCACTACAGAGCCCAGGCCAAGAGGGTCACCTGAGCCCGGCGAACAGGTCGTCCTCCTTGTCCGGGCCCTGGACGCGGGAGTAGTGCCGGACGAACGCCTCGAACGAGAACACCATCCGCTGCATCTCCTCCGGCAGCCGCAGCAGGAAGATGTTCTCGCCCTGGCTCGCGTGCGCCTCCAGCGCCTTGACCTTGGCCTTCACGTGCGCGGACACGTCCAGCGTGGTGGTGATCAGCTCGTCGGGGGTGCCGAAGTCCTCGGGCGGATCGAAGTCGATCTCCACGCCCGCCTCCTTGACGGCGTCGAACATGCGGCGGATGCCCGAGCGCGGGATGGCGGTGTAGTAGAGCTTGTCGGGAATGCCGGTCCTCTCGGCGGCGGCGAGCGCGATGCGGTGCGCCTGGATGTGGTCGGGGTGGCCGTAGCCGCCGTCCTCGTCGTAGGTCACGACGACCTGCGGGCGGTAGCGCTCCATCAGCTCGGCCAGCCGCCCGGCGGACTCGTCCAGCGGGATGTTCGCGAACGCCTCGGGATCGTCGTTGGTCGACCAGCCGACCATGCCCGAGTCGCGGTAGCCGAGCAGCTCCAGGTGGCCGATGTCGAGCAGCCCGGCGGACTCGCGGAGCTCGGCGAGGCGTCGCTGCGCCACCTCGTCGGCGTTGTGCCCCGGCTCGCCCGGTTTGACGCCGCCGGAGTCGTCGCCCTGCTCCCCGTTGGTGCAGGTCACCAGCACCGTGCGGACGCCCTCCGCGGCGCAACGCGCGAGCAGGCCGCCCGTGCCCAGCACCTCGTCGTCGGGGTGGGCGTGGACGGCCATCAGCGTGAGTTCGTGCTTCATCCGGGACCCCTCCAGTCTCGGCCGTCCACTCTACGTCCCGGAAGCCCGAGTTGATCAGGTTTGGGAGGTGGACTCCGCGGCCGACAGGTCGTCCACCGACAGCGGGTGCGCGGGTTCGTCGAACGGGTGCATGGAGGACGTGTCCGGGCCGTCGATCACGAGCAGCTCGCCGGGCGCGAGGAGCCGCCAGTCGGGGTCGTCGTCCAGGCGCTCGCTGGCGAGGACGCAGGAGGCGGACGGCTCCCGGTGCGCGGCGACCCTCAGCCGTCCGGGCTCGCGGCCCGCGTCCAGCCGCCGCCCCTCCCCGGGCTCGCGCAGCTCGTGCCGCAGCGCCCACAGCCGGTGCGTGCCGGGGTAGCGCAGCGCCCACATCCGCCGCGACTCCGCCAGCAGGACGTTCAGCGCGAAGACGGGCAGCTCGGCGCCGATGCGCTGCACGGCCGCGATCAGCCCGGAGGTGGTGTCGCCATGCCTCCTGATCTCCGCCGTGATGTAGGCGAACACCAGCTCGGAGTCGGTCTCCCCGCGGATCTGCGCGCGGTCCACGTCGGTGAGCCACGTGCCGAGGACGTCGAGGCCCTTCACCACGCCGTTGTGGGCGAACAGCCGGTCGTCCATGACGAACGGGTGGGAGTTGTGCACGTCGGGAACCCCGGTGGACGCGTACCGGACATGCGAGATGAACGTGTGCGACACGACCGTCCGCGCCTCGGAGTTGAAGTCGGCGTCCTCGTAGGCGGCGATCGGCGCGCGGTCGCGGACGGGCTCCTCGCCGAGCGAGAACCAGCCGAGGCCCGTCCCGTCCGGCATCCGGCGGGACTGGGACCGCAGGCTGTCCGCGGCGTCGAGCAGCCAGAACGTGGCGTGGACCCGCGGCCCGCCGGTGGTCATCCCGAACAGTCGGCACATGACCGCACGATGCCCGCGCAGCCGCGACCTAATACTCGGCCGGGACCCCGGTGAGCGGGCGCGAAGGAAAATGACCTTCGACGGGCGGGCCCCCGATGTCGTACGGTCACGGTATGGGGTCGCCGGTGGTTCTTCTCGACGTGGACGGGGTTCTCAACCCATTTGAGAGGCCGCACCGCGGCTACAAACGGCAGCGCTGCTCGCCGAACGGGATGACCTTCAAGCTGTGGCTCAATCCCGCGCACGGCCCGTCCCTGCTCGATCTCGCGGAGTCCACCGGCGCGGAGCTGGCCTGGGCGAGCTACTGGTGCGACAACGCCAACGTGTGGATCTCGCCGCGGGTCGGGCTGCCGGAGCTGCCGTTCGTCCCGATCCCGCAGTTCCCCGGCATCGACGAGGCGGGGACGCTCGGCGCGTGGAAGGCCCGGCACGTGGCCTCCTGGACGGAGGGCCGCCCGTTCGTCTGGTTCGAGGACGAGCCCGACGCCACCGAGTGCATCGCCGGGGAACCGGACGTCGCCGAGCACCTGCTCGTGGAGATCGACCCGATGACCGGCCTCACCGACGAGCACATCGCGACCGCCGCGACCTGGCTCCACGCCCTCACCCGCTAGCGCGTCCCACCGCCCGATCTTCGCGCGAACCGGCGGGGCCCGGGGCGGTGGAGGACGCCGCGGGCCCCGCCGGAGCCGGAGACCGGACCGGTCAGCAGGTGCCGAGCAGGCGGCCGAGCGCCGACTTCTCCGCCGAGTCGATCGTCAGGCCGTACCGGTGCTTCACGTCGATCCACGACCTGGCGTACATGCAGTGGAACGAGGCGAGCGGCGGCGACCACTCGGCCGGGTCCTTGTCGCCCTTGGCCTGGTTGACGTTGTCGGTGACCGCCCACAGCTGCGAGCTGGTCAGGTCGTTGGCGAACGCCTGGCGGCGCGACGTCGTCCAGGACGAGGCGCCCGACCGCCACGCCTCCGCGAGCGCGACCATGTGGTCGATGTCGATGTCGGACGCCTGCTTCCAGGTGGCGCCGTCGTAGGGGCTGGTCCACGTGCCGGACGTCGGGTAGCAGTCCGACCCCGTCCGGACGTTGGTGCCGTCGCGTTTGAGGACGACCTCGCGGGTGTTGCAGTTGCTGCCCTGGTCGCTCCAGTGCGGGAACTTGTCGCGGTCGTAGCCGGAGTCGGAGCCTTCGGCGCGCACGGTGAGCGCGGCGAGATTCCGCTTCGCCGTCTCGGCGCCGGGTGGCGGTGGCGGGGCGGCATTGGCGGCGTTGATGCTGGTGATGGCGGTTGCCGCGGTGGCGAGCAGGACCATCGCGGTGGCGGTGGTGGCGATCCCCGTGCGTCTCACGGAAAGGCTCCTTCTTCGCATTTTGGGAGCAGGAGCCGTCAGTCTCGAACAGTTCGATAAACCCGATGTGACCGTTCGGTTAGCGGACGACACGATCAGGTAACGGCGTTGGCGAGGGTCGGCAGCGGCGGGAAGATCACCCGCGTTTTGGTGCCATTCGTCCAAGACCGCCCGTCGCGCGGTCCGTAGCGTCGTGGCAGGTCACCAAGTCGAAACAAGGTCACCGTGAAGGGGGAGCCGACCGTGTCGAAAGCGCAGTCAAGATCGCCGCTGCTGGACCTGGCCTTCGGATACATGCCGGCGCAGATGATCCACGCCGCCGCCGAACTGGGGATCGCCGACGCCCTGGCGGGCGGCCCGAAAACGAGCGCGGAGCTGGCGGGGGAGACCGGCGCCCACGCGCCGTCCCTCCACCGGCTGCTGCGCGGCCTGGCCGGGCTGGGCGTCGTCGAGCAGAAGGAGCGCGACCTGTTCGCGCTCACCGCCGAGGGGCAGCGGCTCCGCACCGACGCCTCCGACTCGATCCGCTCACTCGTCAGGCTGTTCTGCGGCCCGGACGTGTGGCGCTCCTGGGGCGACATGACCGAGACGCTGCGCACGGGGGAGTACGCCTGGGAACGCGCGACCGGGATGACGCCGTTCGAGTTCTTCGAGTCGCCGTCCAACGCGGAGCTGTCGGCGACGTTCAACGCGGCGATGTCCGAGCACACCCGGGCCGTCGCGCCCGGGATCATCGAGGCGCACGACTTCGGCCGCTACGGGACGGTCGCGGACCTCGGCGGCGGCGACGGCACGCTGCTCGCCGCGCTCCTGCACGCCCATCCGGACCTGCGCGGGCTGCTGTTCGACCAGGCCCCCGGGCTCACCGCCGCGTCCGGCACGCTCGCCGGCGTCGCGGACCGGGTGGAGATCGTCGCGGGCGACTTCTTCAAGGACGTGCCGGGAGGCGCGGACGCCTACGTCCTCAAGAGCGTCATCCACGACTGGGACGACGAGAAGGCCACCGCGATCCTGCGGAACTGCCGCGCCGCGATGCGTCCGGACGCGCGGCTCCTGCTGCTGGAGCAGGTCATGCCGGAGATCGTCACCCCGGAGACGCAGGGCGTCGTCCGCAACGACCTCAACATGCTCGTCTGCACCGGCGGGCGCGAACGCACCGAGGCCGAGTTCCGCCGGCTCCTGGACGCCGCCGGATTCGCCGACGCCTCACTGACCGGCCCGATCGCGCCGTTCGGCTACCACATCATCGAGGCCGGTCCGGTGGGCTGACTCAGTTGCGGGTCCAGTCGGGCTGGACGAAGTCGGCGACCCTGACGTGCCGTCCGAGCAGCACCACCTCGCGGAACTGCCACAGCATCGCGCCGGTCGGAGCGTGCACGCGCCAGTCCGGGCCCAGCCACATCTGCAGCAGATGCCCGCCGTCGGGCTGCGGCACCCATCTCGGCGTGTCGTCGTCGGCGAGCTTGCGCAGGCTCGTGTGGTGGACGGAGTGGACCTCGTCCGGGCTCGGCCTGAGCGGGCCCGGCTCGTCCAGCACCACCACGATCGGGGTGATCGAGAAACCGGACGTGGCGGGGAAGTCGTCCAGCCTGCCGAGGACGTCGCCCGCCCCCGCCGCCAGGCCGATCTCCTCGCGCAGCTCCCGCAGCGCGGCCTCCTCGGGCGTCTCGCCATCCTCCAGCCGCCCGCCGGGCAGCCCCCACTGCCCGGCGTTACGGCCCCGGTACGCGCGCCTGATCAGGATCACCGATGGGATGCCCTCATGCTCCACGACGCAAAGCACGACCCCGGCGCGGCGCAGCCCGGGCGCGTCCGGGACGGTGGTGTGCGCGAACGAGCCGAGCCGTTCGGCGGCCAGCGCGCGGAACGCCGTGAGGTCGTCGAACGGGTGGAGGGGGGCGGCCGTCATGCGTCGATCTTGCCAGTCCCGCCATCAGTCCCACCGCCGGGCCCACCGCCCGCGTCGTCCGCGCCGGCCTCGCGGGCGTACCGCGCGGGCGGCGTCCCGACGGCCGCGGTGAAGTCGTGGGTGAAGTGGGCCTGGTCGGTGTAGCCCAGCTCGGCCGCCAGCCCCGCCCAGTCGACCGGCGTGCCCGCCTCGGCCCGCCCGGCGGCCTCCAGCATCCGGTACCGCCTGATCACCCACTTCGGGCCGATGCCGACGTACTCGTGGAACAGACGCTGCAGCCCGCGCGCGCTGAGCCCCACGTCGGCGGCGAGCTCGTCCACCCGCACCAGGGCGGGCAGCGCCGCGATCCGCTCGACGATCTCCGCGGCGCGCTCGATGGACGGGTCGGCCTCCGGACGCAGCCCGGTGAGAAACTCCGCCAGCCGCGCGACGGCCTCGTCCGCGCCGTCCGTCGCGAAGATCTCGCCGGCGAGCGCGAGGCCCGCCGCGCCGAACACCTCGTCCACGCCCGCGAACCGGCCGGTGAGCGCCGAGACCGGCCCGCCCGCGAACGGCCGGAAACCGCCGGGCCGGAACCCCACCCCCACGACGCGGCCGTCGTCGGCGATCTCCTCGACGAACTCGTCCCGCACGACCCCCACGATGCGGCCCCGCGTTCCCCCGCTGGTCCAGTAGTTCGTGAAGGTCATATGGACGTTCGGACGCGTGAGCACCTTCTGCCGGTGCGCAGGCCGCCCGCGCAGATCCCAGTGCAGCACCCAGAAGAACTCGACGAACGGGGCGAGCGGGTCAGGCGGCGCGATCCGCTCCACCTGGAACCGCTCCAGGCCCGTCCGCGCCCGCAGGATGCCCCGCGTGTCCTGGGGAAGGAGTCGTGCCATCACTCCAGGCTAGCCGTGTCGCGTTCCTACAAGACCGGACGCCGCGACCCGCCTAACGTGCGGAACGAGTTCGAACACGCATGCGAAGGAGAGATCGTGGATATCCGGAACCAGATGCTTCCCGCCTCCCTGGCGGCGGCGCGGATCGTCCGGCAGGTCCCCGAGGAGCTGATGGACGCGCCGACCCCCTGCCCGGACTGGGACGTCCGGGCCCTGATCAACCACCTCGTCCTCTGGGTCGGGCGGGGCGAGACCGCCGCGCGCAAGCTGCCGCCCGACGGCCGGGGCGAGGGCCACGACTTCACCGCCGAGCCGGGCTGGGCCGACCGGTTCGAGGAGCAGGCGCGCAAGGCCGCCGAAGCGTGGCAGGACCCGGCCGCCTGGGAGGGCAACACCAGCCTCACCGGCAACAAGGACGGTATGCCCGCCGAGTTCATCGCCGGAATCCTGCACGGCGAATGCGTCCTGCACGGCTGGGACCTCGCGGTCGCCACCGGACAGGACCCCGCCCTCCCACCGGAGACCGTCCAGGCGGCCTGGGAGGCGACCCTCGGCACGGCGGAGATGACCAGGCAGTACAAGCTGTTCGGCGAGGAGGTCCCCGTCCCGGAGGACGCGCCGCTGCTCGACCGCCTGGTCGGGCTGACCGGACGCGACCCGCACTGGAAACCCTGACGCCCTCATGGGGGCGCGCGCGGGTCCCGGCGCGAGCGGGGGCCCGCGCGCTCTACGCTTGAGGCATGTCTCCGACCTCTGCGATCCGCGTCCGCTTCGCCCCGTCCCCGACCGGCATCTTCCATGTCGGCGGCGCCCGCTCGGCGCTGTTCAACTGGGTGATGGCCGCGCAGTCGGGCGGGACGCTCGTGCTGCGGATCGAGGACACCGACGCCTCCCGCAACAGCCCCGAATGGACCGAGGGCATCATCCGCGCCCTGGCCTGGCTCGGGATGGACGGCGAGCAGTACGAGGGCCCCTACTTCCAGTCGGCCAACGCCGACAGGCACGCCGAGGCCGCCCAGGCGCTGAAGGACCAGGGCCGCGCCTACTACTGCGACTGCGCCCGCGAGGCCGTGCTCGCCCGCACCCGCGAGCAGCCCAGGGGCTACGACGGCTTCTGCCGCGACCGCGGCCTGGAGCCCGGCCCCGGACGCGCCCTCCGCTTCCGCACGCCCGACGAGGGCCAGACCACCGTCGTCGACCTGCTGCGTGGCAAGCCGACCTTCGAGAACGCGGTCCTGGACGACTTCGTCATCGCCCGCGCCGACGGGTCGGTCACGTTCCTGCTGGCCAACGCCGTCGACGACATGAGCCAGGGCATCACCCACGTGGTGCGCGGCGACGAGCACCTGTCCAACGCGCCCAAGCAGCAGCTGCTGTGGGAGGCGCTCGGCGGCGAGCCGCCCGTGTGGGCGCACATCCCGGTCATCGTGAACGAGAAGCGGCAGAAGCTGTCCAAGCGCCGCGACAAGGTCGCGCTGGAGGACTACCGGGACGAGGGCTACCTCGCCGACGCCATGCGCAACTACCTGATGCTGCTCGGCTGGGCCCCGTCCGGCGACCGCGAGATCGTCCCGTGGGACGTGGTCGTCGACGAGTTCCGCATCGAGGACGTCAACACCTCGCCCGCCTTCTTCGACGAGAAGAAGCTCCGCGCGTTCAACGGCGAGTACATCCGCGCGCTGCCGCTGCAGAAGTTCATCGCCGAATGCCTCCCGTTCCTCCAGGACGCCCCGTTCGACGTGGACGTCGCCGTGTTCGCCGAGCTGGCGCCGCTGGCGCAGACCCGGGTGGCGCTGCTGTCGGAGATCGTCCAGATGATCGACTTCGCGTTCCTGGACGAGCCGCCGTCCGACGAGCAGTCCTGGAACAAGGCGATGAAGGAGCCCGCCGCCGCGATCCTCGCCGCCGCCGAGGCCGCCTACCAGGACGCGCCGTGGAACTCCGCCGAGCTGAAGGACCGGCTGGAGCGCATCGGCGCCGAGCACGGCCTCAAGCTCGGCAAGACGCAGGCGCCCGTCCGCGTCGCCGTCACCGGCCGCACCGTCGGCCTGCCCCTCTTCGAGTCCCTGGAAATCCTCGGCCGCGACCGCACCGTGGCCCGCATAGCCGCTGCCCGAGCGCGCCTCGCCGCGCAGGCGTAACGGACAGCCGTAACGGCTGGGGCGTCAGGACGCCGGGTCGTCGCCGTTCAGGGCGTGGCGGAGGTCGGCGAGGCGGCGGTCCAGCTCCTCGAACTCGCCGCGGAGGGACGCCGGGGCGCGCTTGCCGACGATCTCGGCCTGCTCCTCCACGGACACCAGCCGGTCGCCGACCCGCCCCGGCGGCGCGTCCCGCGGCCGCTCCGCGTCGCGCGGGGCCTTCGCGGGGCGCGCCTTGAGGAGCGTCGCCTGCTCGCGGAGCAGCGCGGCCTGCTCCCGCAGCAGCGTCGTCTGGTCGCGGAGCTGCTTGTTCTTGTTGTGCAGCTCCACGAACACCGACACCTTGGCGCGCAGCACCCACGGGTCGAACGGCTTGGAGATGAAGTCGACCGCGCCCGCCGCGTAGCCGCGGAACGCGTAGTCGGGGTCGCTGTTCACCGCGGTGAGGAAGATGATCGGCAGGTCGCGGGTCTTCTTGCGGCGCTTGATGTCGCGGGCCGTCTCGAACCCGTCCATGCCCGGCATGACGACGTCAAGCAAGATCACCGCGTACTCGTCGGTGAGCAGCGCCTTCAGCGCCTCCTCACCGGACCGCGCCCGGACGAGGTCCTGATCGAGCGAGCTGAGGATGGCCTCCAGCGCGATCAGGTTCTCCTCGCGGTCGTCCACGAGCAGGATCTTCGCCTTGTCGTCCACGCGCGTCTCTCCGATCCGGTCCCCGCCGCTCCACGGCCGCGTCCGCGGCCACGACGACCCTGCGTCCAGGCGTCTCCTCTCCCTCTCCTCAGCGGACGATGGAGGGTTGCAGCCAGTTCCTCATCACGTCAAGAAGATGGTCCACGTCGACGGGCTTCGGCACATAGTCCGACGCGCCCGACTCCAGGCTCTTCTCCCGGTCGCCCTTCATCACCTTCGCCGTGATCACGATAATGGGCAGCTCGGCGAACTGCGGCATCTCCCGGATCGCCGCCGTCGTCGCGTAGCCGTCCAGGCCCGGCATCATCACGTCCATCAGCACGACCGCCACGTCCGGGTTGCGGTGCAGGACGTCGATCCCGGCCTGCCCGTCCTCGGCGTACAGGACCTCCATCCCGTAGCCCTCCAGGACGCTGGTCAGCGCGAACACGTTCCGGACGTCGTCGTCCACGATCAGGACCTTGCGGCCCGACAGGACGGTGTCGAGGAAGTCCGCCGGCGGCTCCTCCAGCAGCCCGTTCAGCGCGGGCTCCGGCTCCCCGGGACGCTCCCCGCCGGGCGTGCGCCGCTCCACCGGCAGCCCGTTCTCCCCGGGCTGCATCGAAACGCCGCCGGTCAGGCCGCCGTTCGGGGCGCCTCCCGGCATGACGGCCTCCTGGGCGGCCGCGGCCTCGTCCGGCATCGCCGAGCGGCGCCGCCCGTCGCGCTCGCTGTACTGGGCGGGCAGGTAGAGCGTGAACACGCTGCCGCGGCCCGGCCGGCTCTCCGCGTGGATCTCGCCGCCGAGCAGCCGCGCGATGTTCCGGCTGATCGACAGGCCGAGCCCGGTGCCGCCGTAACGGCGGCTGGTCGTCCCGTCGGCCTGCTGGAACGGCTCGAAGATCTCCTGCAGCTTGTCCGCGGACACCCCGATGCCGGTGTCGATCACCCGGAAGGCGATCACGTCCGGGGTGTTCCACAGCGCGGGCAGCGTGAAGTCGATGTCGCCGGCCCGCTCGATCGCCAGCCGCACCTCGCCCTCGGCGGTGAACTTCACCGCGTTGGACAGCAGGTTCCGCAGCACCTGTTGCAGCCGCTGCTCGTCGGTGTTCAGCGTGGACGGGACGTCCGGCGCGACCTCCACCCCGAACTGCAGCCCCTTGTCGACCGACAGCGGCCGGAACGTGGCCTCCACGTAGTCGACGAGCGCCGACACCGCGATCCGCTGCGGATGCGCCTCCATCTTCCCGGCCTCGACCTTCGCCAGGTCCAGGATGTCGTTGATCAGCTCCAGCAGGTCGGTGCCGGAGTCGTGGATCGTCTGCGCGAACTCCACCTGCTTGCCGGTGAGGTTGCCGTCCTGGTTCTCCGACAGCAGCTTGGCGAGCACCAGCAGGCTGTTCAGCGGCGTGCGCAGCTCGTGCGACATGTTCGCCAGGAACTCCGACTTGTACCGCGACGAGATCGCCAGCTGCTCGGCGCGCTCCTCCAGCGTCCGCCGGGCCTGCTCGATCTGGAAGTTCTGGATCTCGATCGCGCGGTTCTGCTGGGCCAGCAGCGCCGCCTTCTCCTCCAGCTCGGTGTTGGAGTGCCGCAGCTCGCCCTGCTGGCGCTGCAGCTCGTCCGAGCGCTCCTGCAGCTCCTGCGCGAGCCGCTGGGACTCGCCGAGCAGCGCCTCGGTGCGGGTGTTGGCGCGGATCGCGTTCAGCGTCACCCCGATCGTCTCGATCAGCTGGCTGAAGAACGCCAGGTGGACGTCGGTGAACCGGCCGAACGAGGCCAGCTCGATCGCGCCGAGCACCTCGTCCTCGAACACGATCGGCAGCACGATGATGTTGACCGGGGACGCCTCCCCGAGCCCCGAGCCGATCTTGACGTAGTCGGCGGGCGCGTCGGCGATCAGCAGCGGCCTGCGCTCCTGCGCCGCCTGCCCGACGAGCCCCTCGCCCAGCGCGAACCGGGCCGCGTTGGCCTCACCGGATCCGCCGGTCCGGGTCGCCCGGCCGCGCCGCGTCCCGTACCCGGCGATCAGCGCAAGCTCCGTCTCCTCGCCGCTGTTCTCCGCGAGGTAGAACGCGCCGTACTGCGCGCTCGCCGTCGGCGTCAGCTCCCGCATGATCAGGTCGGCGACCTGCTGGAGGTCCCGGTGGCCCTGCATGAGCCCGCCGATCCGCGCCAGGTTGGTCTTGAGCCAGTCCTGCTCCTCGTTGGCGCGGGTCGTCTCGCGCAGCGTCGCGACCATCAGGTTGACGTTGTCGGACAGCTCGGCGACCTCGCCGCGCGCCTCCACGGTGATCGTCCGGGTCAGGTCGCCGGTGGCGACCGCGCTCGCCACCTCGCCGATCGCGCGGACCTGCGTCGTCAGGTTGCCGGCGAGCTCGTTGACGCTCTCGGTCAGCCGCTTCCACGTGCCGGACACGCCCTCGACCTCGGCCTGCCCGCCGAGCCGTCCCTCGATGCCGACCTCGCGGGCCACGCGGGTGACCTCGGACGCGAACGACGACAGCGTGTCGACCATCGTGTTCAGCGTCGTCTTCAGCTCCAGGATCTCGCCCTGCGCGTTCACGTCGATGCGTCGCGTCAGGTCGCCGTGCGCGACCGCCGTCGCGACCTGCGCGATGTTGCGGACCTGGTAGGTCAGGTTGGACGCCATGCCGTTGACGTTGTCGGTCAGGTCCTTCCACATGCCGCCCGCGCCGGGCACCCTGGCCTGGCCGCCGAGCCGTCCCTCGGTGCCGACCTCGCGGGCGACGCGGCTGACCTCGTCCGCGAACGCCGACAGCGTGTCGACCATGGTGTTCAGGGTCGTCTTGAGTTCGAGGATCTCGCCCTGCGCGTCCACCTCGATCTTCCGGCCCAGGTCGCCCTGCGCGACCGCGGTGGTGACCTGCGCGATCCCGCGCACCTGGTTCGTCAGGTTGTTCGCCATCGAGTTGACGTTGTCGGTCAGGTCGAGCCAGACGCCGCCGGCGCCGGGCACGATCGCCTGGCCGCCGAGCCGCCCTTCCGTGCCGACCTCGCGGGCGACGCGGGTGACCTCGGACGCGAACGCCGACAGCGTGTCGACCATCGCGTTCACGGTGTCCTTCAGCTCCAGGATCTCGCCCTGCGCGTCCACCGTGATCTTCTTGCCGAGGTCGCCCTGGGCGACCGCGGTGGTGACCTGCGCGATGTTGCGGACCTGGTAGGTCAGGTTGGACGCCATCCCGTTGACGTTGCTGGTCAGGTCCTTCCAGACGCCGCTCACGCCGGGCACCCGGGCCTGGCCGCCGAGGCGTCCTTCGGTGCCGACCTCGCGGGCGACGCGGGTGACCTCGGCGGCGAACGCCGACAGGGTGTCGACCATCGTGTTCACGGTGTCCTTGAGCTGGGCGATCTCGCCCTGCGCGTCGACCGTGATCTTCTTGCCCAGGTCGCCCTCGGCGACCGCGGTGGTGACCTGTGCGATCCCGCGGACCTGATAGGTCAGGTTGTTCGCCATCGCGTTGACGTTGTCGGTCAGGTTCTTCCAGACGCCGCTGACGCCCGGCACGTTCGCCTGGCCGCCCAGCTGCCCCTCCGTACCGACCTCGCGGGCCACGCGGGTGACCTCGTCGGCGAACGCCGACAGCTGGTCGACCATCGTGTTCACGGTGAGCTTCAGCTCCTGCAGCTCGCCGGTCGCCTCCACCGTGACCTTGCGGGTCAGGTCGCCCTTCGCGACCGCGGTGGTGACCTCGGCGATGTCGCGGACCTGGGACGTCAGCCGCGACGCCATCACGTTCACCGACGCGGTCACGTCCCGCCAGCGGCCCGTCATCCCGCGCGCCGGGGCCTGCCCGCCGAGCCGGCCCTCGGTGCCGACCTCCCGGGCGAACTGCGTGACCTCCCACGTGAACTGGTCGAGCAGCTCGACCATGCCGTTCACGGACTTGGCCATGCGCAGCAGCTCCCCGCGCATGGGCCTGCCGCGCACCCGCAGCTCGACCCGCTGGCTCAGGTCGCCGGCCGCGACCGCCTCGACGACCTGGCTCATGCCCGTCGACAGATCGGTCAGCTTGTCGATGATCGCGTTGGCGTCCTCGACGGCGGCGGCCCAGGAGCCCCGCAGCGATCCCGGCGTGAGCCGTCCGCGCAGCTGGCCCTCCCGGCCGATCTCCCGCCGGACGCGGGCCAGCCCAGAGGACAGCTCGTGGCCGTTCTGCCGGATCTCCTCCAGGATCGCCGCGGCCTCGGCCACGGCGCCCTCGCCCGGCACGCTCAGCTCGCTCCTCGCCTTCCCGTCCCGGACGGCGATGAGCGCCTTGAGGAGCGGTTCGAGATCGGCGTCGCTGTAGCGCGGTGCGGTGTCGCGGTACCCGCCGGCGGGGCGGGCGCGAGACGCGGTACGCGGCATGCTCTTCATCCTCCTGGCCCGCGATTGTCGGCATCCGGACGGCGGCGGACACCCGGATGACACGGACTCCTTCCCTGGGCCTTCTCCTGGCCGCACCCTGTACTCTACGTCGCCGTGCAGCACTGGGCCGGTCGTCACGCCGCGGTGAACGGACGGCAATGACCGTGCATCCGTCCTTGTAGCCTTCGTGTTACGGTCTGTCGTGTTGTGGCCTGGGGCGGGTGGGGGCTGGAGGACGGCGGACGCGCAGCACCGGGCGCCGGTTCACGGCTCCCGCGGTCGCGCGGCCGGCGAGTCTGACACGATGGCCAGACCAAGCAGTGACGCATCGAACGAGGGACGGCAGTTGGATCGGCAGACGGCGTCGGCGACCTTCCCGTCCGCCGCCGCGGCGGTGGCGGACGCGCGCCGGTTCGTCCGGAAGGTGCTCGCCGACTGGGGCATGGACGAGGTGGCCGACGACGCCGTCCTCGCCACCAGCGAGCTCGCCACCAACGCCATCGCCTACGCCGGCACGTCCTTCGAGGTCTCCTGCCACCTGGAGGAGGGCGACGTCCGGATCGAGATCCGCGACCGGCATCCCACCCGGGGCATCGAGATGCCCGGCGTCACCGCCTCCAGCGGGCGCGGGCTGCCGTCGATCTCCCGTCTCGCCGCGTCCTGGGGCGTCTCCTACGACCGCCGCACCAAGGGCGTCTGGTTCCGGCTGCCCCGTCCCGGCGCCGCCGCCCCGTCCCTTTCCGGAGCGGGCGCCGAATCCGATTCGGTCTCCGAGCTCGCCCCGCCCGCCGCCGGGCTTCCCGGCAGGTCGCCCGGCGGCCACGCAGCCAGGCGCGAGGCCGCCCGCGAATGGGCCCGTGAACGCATCGCCCGCGACGGCGGGGGCGACGCCTCCCGCGACGGCGCGGGCCCCGGCGGCCAGGCCCGGCTCGCCGAGGGCGTCGGCGAGGTCCCCGTCGCCGGAGACCGCCTCCTGCGCTCCCCGGCGGCCCTCGAATCCATGGAGGACGGCGTCGCCACCGTCCGGGAGGTCCTCGGCGCCGAGGGCGCGGCCGTGCTGCTGACCGAGCGCGACGGCCGCCTGATCATGGGAGCGTCCGCCGGGACCGCCGCCGAGATGCCCCTCGGCGAGCTGTCGGTGGCCGGACTCGGCCCCGCCGCCCGCGCCGGCTCCGCCTGGGTCGCCGCCGACGCCTCCGATCCGACCGCCGCCGCCCTGCAGGCCCGGTCCCTGGCCGCCGCCCCCCTGGAGTCCCAGGGACGCCTCACCGGGCTCGTGGTGGCCGTCTCGTCCGTTTCCGGCCGGTTCGCCGAGGCCGACGGCGTCCGGCTCGGCCGGCTCGCCGACGAGATGTCGCTCTCCCTGGAGAAGGCGCGGGTCGGCGAACTGGAACGGTCCTGGCGCGGCTGGCTCAGCTTCGTCGCCGAGGCCAGCGACCTGCTCGCCGGCACCCTCGACCAGGAGCGCACGATGGCGCTCGTCGCGCAGCTCGTCGTGCCGCGCCTCGCCACCTGGTGCGCCGTCTACACCGTCACCGAGGCCGAGCCCGACCGGCTCGCCTACGTGTGGCACGCCGACGAGAACCGCGCCGACGGCCTCCGCGAGCTGCTCGAACACGCGGGCGCCGCCCCGCCGACCGATGTTCCGGGCCCCTGGAACGGGCTGGCCACCGCGCCCGACGACGTCCGCGCCGCCGCCGGCGACACCGCCGCCGACCAGGTCTACGCCTTCCCGCTGATCGCCCGCGGCCGCCGCATCGGCACCATCGTCATCGGCCGCCCGTCCGGCGACCGGTTCCCGCGCAGCGCGGTCGAGCTGGCCGAGGAGCTCAGCCGCCGCGCCGCCCTCGCCGTCGACAACGCGCGGCTGTTCTCCGCCCAGACCGCCATGAGCAGCGCGCTCCAGCGCAGCCTCCTGCCGCCCGGCATCCCCGAGATCCCGGGCCTGGAGGTCGCGGTGGTGTACGAGCCCGCGGGGGAGGGCAGCGAGGTCGGCGGCGACTTCTACGACGTCTTCGAGAGCGGGCTGCGGCCCGGCGGCGCCGCCCCCGCGTCCCGCTGGCGGTTCGCCATCGGCGACGTGTGCGGCACCGGCCCCGAGGCCGCCGCCGTCACCGGCCTCGCCCGGCACGCCCTGCGCATCCTCGCCGCCGAGGACATGTCCGTCCCCGCCGTGCTCGGCCGCCTCAACCGGCTGATCCTCGGCGAGGGCGAGCGCGGGCGGCTGCTCACCCTGCTGCACGGCGAGATCGCCGCCCGGCGCCGCCGCGACGGCGTGACGATCAGGCTGACCAGTGCCGGACACCCGCCGCCCTTGATCCTCGAACCGGACGGCGGCGTCCGCGAGGCCGCCTCCCCGCAACCGCTGCTCGGCGTGTTCGACGGCGTCGAGTTCCACACCGACACGGTCGACCTGCGCCGTGGAGAAGTCCTGCTCTGCGTGACGGACGGCGTCACCGAACGCCGTTCGGGCAGTCGGCTGCTGGGCGACGGGCACGGGCTCGAACGCCTTCTCGCCGGCTGCACCGGGCTGAGCGCGGGCGCCGTCGCCGCCCGCATCCAGCGCGCCGTGCGCGACTTCGGGCCCGAACCGTCCAACGACGACGTTGCCCTCATCGTTCTGCGGGCGTCATGATGGAGACCAACAATCGGTAAGGTGGGGTGGCGTGGGGCTTGCCTTGCACACGACACGACAGGACGGCCGCGCGACGATCGCCGCGCGCGGCTCGATCGACCTGCACTCCTCCGACGAGCTGCGGTCCCGGCTGACCGAGCTCGTGGACGCCGGTGAGCGGGCGGTCGTCGTCGACCTCACGGCGGTCGACTTCTGCGACTCCTCCGGGCTGAACGTCCTCGTCCGGGCGTACAAGCACGCGCGCGCGCAGAACGCCACGCTGACCGTCACCGGCGCCTACGGCCGGGTCGAGAACGTCCTGCGGACCACGGGCCTCGACCGCTTCCTGATCGAGGGCCCCGCCGAGGAGGCTTCCGCCGATGGACGCTGAGGAAAACGCGATGAAGAACGGCGAGCGGGCGGGGTGACCGACCCGATGACCGAGACGACACTGCGGGCCGCGCCCCAGACCGAAGCGGTCGAGTACGCGCGCCGCCTCGCCGCCCGCACCATGCGCACCTGGGCCCTGATGGACCGCGAGGAGCTCGTCACCGCGATCGTGGCCGAGCTGGTCGCCAACGCCGTCCGGCACGCCGGGACGGCGTTGGAGCTGCGGCTGCTGCGCGGCACCGGGCGCATCCGCGTCGAGGTCCGCGACCGCGCGGCCCAGCTGCCGCGGCTGACCGTCCCCGGCCCGCTGGACGAGTCGCACCGCGGCCTGTTCATCGTCGACCGCTTCGCCAACTCCTGGGGCGCCGACCCCGTCACCGGCGGCAAGGTCGTCTGGGCCGAAGTCGACATCTGACGCCGTCCCGGCGGCACGTTTTCGCATCTGGAACGTGCCGCCCCGGAAGGCTTCGCGGCTCGGACAGGCCGATCAGGCCGACTTGCGGTAGAGCTCCGCCACCATGAACGCCAGATCCAGCGACTGGCCCCGGTTGAGCCGCGGGTCGCACGCCGTCTCGTACCGCTGGTGCAGATCGGCCTCCGCCAGGCCCTGCGCCCCGCCGACGCACTCGGTGACGTCGTCGCCGGTGAACTCGATGTGGATGCCGCCCGGATGCGTCCCGAGCGCCCGGTGGACCTCGAAGAACCCGGCCACCTCGTCCAGGACGTCGTCCAGCCTGCGGGTCTTGTGGCCGCTCGGAGCCTCGAAGGTGTTCCCGTGCATCGGGTCGCACACCCACGCCACCGGGGCGCCGCTCTGGTGCACCTTCTCGATCAGCGGCGGCAGCGCGTCCCGGATCCGCCCGGCGCCCATGCGGGTGATGAACGTCAGCCGGCCCGGCTCGTGGTCCGGGTTCAGCCGCTTCATCAGCGCGATGGCGTCGTCGGCGGACGTCGACGGGCCGAGCTTCACCCCGATCGGGTTCCGGATGTGCCGCAGGAACTCCACGTGCGCGCCGTCCAGCTGCCGGGTGCGCTCCCCGATCCACAGGAAGTGCGCGGACACGTCGTACGGCAGGCCGCTGAGGCTGTCGATACGGGTCAGCGCCCGCTCGTACTCCAGCAGCAGCGCCTCGTGGCTGGAGTAGAACTCCACTTCGTGGAACTCGTCGGGGTCGGCCCCGCACGCCTTCATGAACGTCAGCGCCCGGTCGATCTCGCCCGCGAGCCGGTCGTAGCGCCGGCCCGCCGGGCTCTGCGCCACGAAGTCCTGGTTCCAGGCGTGCACCTGCCGCAGATCGGCGTACCCGCCCTTGGTGAACGCCCTGCACAGGTTCAGCGTCACCGCCGAGCAGTGGTACGCCTTCAGCAGCCGGTTCGGATCGTTGCGGCGGGACGCGGCGTCGAACGCGAGCCCGTTCACCGCGTCGCCCCGGTAGGCGGGCAGCTCCACGCCCCCGCGCACCTCCACGGGCTTCGACCGCGGCTTCGCGAACTGCCCCGCCATCCGGCCGATCTTCACGACCGGCACGCTGGCGGCGTAGGTGAGCACGACCGCCATCTGCAGCAGCGTCTTCAGCTTGTTCTTCACCGCGTCGGCGTTCGACCCCTCGAAGGTCTCGGCGCAGTCGCCGCCCTGCAGGACGAACGCCTCACCGCGCGCGACGTCCGCGAGCTGGGCCTTGAGGTTGTCGCATTCGCCCGCGAAGACGAGCGGCGGCTGCGCCGCCAGTTCGGCCGCGACGGCGCGGGCCTCGTCGGGATCGTCCCAGTCGGGCTGCTGGAGAGCGGGGAGGTCGCGCCAGGCGTCCAGGTCCCCGATGGCGGGTGTACTCACGCTGAAAAGGCTATGGCACGCCCGAGCCCGCCGGACGACCTGTCCGAGTGCAGCCGCGGCCAGAACCGGAAACACGACGCGAACAACCGAAGACCCGGCGCAGCGAACCACGAAACCAGCACAGACAGCAACGGCCTGAACACGCAGAGATACGGCACGAACGAAGAAAGACCCGGCACGAACACGCAGCCCGCCACAACCGGACGAGGGAACGCGAACGGGCGGCCCCGGGGTCTGCGGGGCCGCCCGTCGCGACGTTCAGGGGAGGTGCCGGACGGTTCGTGCTCAGGCCGCTCGGCTTCCGGCCGCGGTGCGCACGGGCTCGGGGGAGCCCGGCCCGCTCGCCAGCGTCCGGCGGCCGCTCAGGTCGGCCTCGTTCGCCAGCTGCCGCAGCCGCCGCAGGGAACGGTCGGTGATCTGCCTCACCCGGTTGTGGCTGAGGCCGTACCGGGCGCCGATCTGCGCGTACGAGAGCGGCTGGCCGTTGTCCATGCCGAAGCGGGCCCGCAGGATCGCCGACTCGCGTTCCGGAAGCCGTTCGAGGAGCCGGCCGAGGCCCTCGATGTCGTCGAGCGCGAGGATCTCGGCCTCCGGCGTCACGGCGTCCGGATCTTCGAGCAGGTCGCCCATCGGCGTCTCGCCCGCGTCGTCGACGGTCGCGTCCAGGCTCGCCGGGTCGCGCCGCCAGCGCAGCAGCTCGTCCACGTGGTCGGCGTCGGCGCCCAGCACGCCGGCGAGCTCGTCGCGCGTGGGCTCCCGGCCGAGCTCGCGGCCGAGCTGCCGCTCCGCGCGACGCAGCCGCGAAAGCTCTTCCTCGACATGGACGGGCAGCCGGATGGTGCGGGCGGTATGGCTGAGCCCGCGCCCGATCGCCTGCCTGATCCACCAGGTCGCGTATGTGGAGAACTTGAAGCCGCGGCGGTAGTCGAACTTCTCCACCGCGCGCATCAGCCCCAGGTTCCCCTCCTGAATGAGGTCGATGAGGGGCAACGAGTCGGTCGGGTATTTCCGGGCGATCGAGACCACGAGGCGCAGATTGGCCTCGACGAAGCGCTGCTTGGCGCGCAGCCCCGCCGCGGTCAGCTCCTCGAGCTCCTCGCGGGACACGCCCTCGGGCACGTTCCCGTCCTCGAGGAGTTGTTCGGCGTACAGTCCCCCTTCGATCGCCTTGGCCAGATCGACCTCCTCCTGCGCGTCGAGCAGGGGGGTGCGGCCGATCCGGTCCAGGTATGCCCCGACAAGGTCCTTGTCCGGGACGTCGACCCTGTCGCCCTTGGTACGGGTTGCAGCCATCCTGACCCTTCTCCGGTGCGATCTCCCTAAGAGGAGAACGCTAATTACCGCTCTGTGATTCCCGGGTGGGGAATACTGCGAACCTGTTAGCCGCTCTAGGACCTGATACCCCGACTGAGGAGAAACCGACATGGCGACGGTCACACTCACCGCGGAGAACTTCGATGAGGTCGCCCAGGCCGACGGGATCGTCCTGGTCGACTTCTGGGCGGAGTGGTGCGGTCCGTGCAAGAGGTTCGCGCCCGTCTTCGAGCGGTCGGCCGGCAAGCACGACGACATCACCTTCGCCAAGGTCGACACCGACGCGCAGCCGGAGCTGTCCGAGCGCTTCGGGATCCGGTCGATCCCGACCCTGATGGCGATCCGCGACGGCATGATCGTCTTCGCCGAGCCCGGCGCCCTCCCGGAGTCGGTGCTGGAGAACGTGATCGAGCAGGTCAAGGGCCTCGACATGGAGGACGTCCGGCGCCGCGCCGAGTCCTGAACCCCCCTGTAATGCCCGGCTCACCAGCGGTGATGGGTGGCCCGCCCGGGAAGCGCCGCTGACGGCCGGACGGCGCGTGGACGGCGCAACGGCAAAGAACCGAGCGGTACCGCCCGATCCGCGGCCATCATGCAGGATGATGGACGGGTGCTCGCCGATGTCGTCCAATACCTGGTGTGCCCCGTGTGCGGAGCGGATCTCGAACTGGCTGACCGCGGACTGCTCTGCCCCGGCGGGCATACCTTCGACATCGCACGGCAGGGGTATGCGAACCTCCTGCCGGGCAACGCCCGTCCGGGAACGGCGGACACCCCCGGGATGGTCCGCGCG
This sequence comes from Actinomadura sp. KC06, assembly GCF_004348735.1. GTDB lineage: Bacteria > Actinomycetota > Actinomycetes > Streptosporangiales > Streptosporangiaceae > Spirillospora. The sequence continues at coordinate 2,272 of NZ_SMKT01000109.1, read as the reverse complement.
CGAGACGAGTTCCTCCGGGCGGGGCACTTCGCGATACCGGCGGATCGGCTCGCCTGGAGCGTTTCACGCGTCCGGCCGTCCTTCGTCCTCGACGCGGGAGCCGGAACCGGGCACTACCTGAGCCGGACGCTCGACCGCTCACCGGACGCGGTCGGCCTCGCCCTCGACATCTCCAAGCACGCCGCACGCCGCGCGGCCAAGGCGCATCCACGCGCCGGCGCGGTCGTCGCGGACCTGTGGCGCCCGCTTCCGCTGCGTGACGGCGCCGCCGACACCATCGTCAACGTCTTCGCGCCGCGCAACGCGGCGGAGTTCCACCGGGTCCTCAGCGACGACGGCCTGCTCTTCACGGTGACGCCCTCGCCCCGGCACCTCGGCCCGCTCGTGGAGTCGCTCGGACTCCTCTCGATCGACAAGCGCAAGACCGAACGGACGGACGCCGCACTCGCCGGATACTTCAAGCTCGACTCGCGCCAGGAACTGGAGACCGAGGCCGTCCTGACCCACGCGGAAATCGTGACCCTCGTGGGGATGGGGCCAAGCGCACACCACGTCCCGGCCGAGCAGCTCCAGGAAAGGCTGGTGCTGCTACCCGACCCGCTCCCAGCGCCCCTGTCGTTCGTGCTGTCTACCTACCGGCGGCTGGAGTAGGCGCGAGTGCGCGTACTGGGTGAGGGCGACGAACACCTGCGCCACTTCTCCCGGTTGCGTCACGCCCTCCACGCCCTCCACACCGGGCACGTCGCCGACTTGATAACTGAACGAGGCCGAGACCCTGCGCATCGTGCCGACCAGCAAAAGACGTTGGAGCGCCTGTCCCGCCCGAAGCCACTCGACGGGAGAGTCGCCGCAGGTGGTCAGCACAGCCCGCTGACTCGACGTCCCCTGCGTGGTGGGCAGAGGGTGAAGCGTCGCACCTTCCAGCCTTGCCGCCTCTCCCAGCTCGTTGACGACAGAGGTAGGCGGCCGTTCCGCGACCGCTGGCCGGGCGGCGTTGAATGCCCGCATGGACGCCGCATAGAGCAGCCGCTCCTCAGGCGTGATCCGATGGCGGCCCGCAAGCCGTACCGAAGCGAGCACTGATGGACGTCCGGCGTCTGGAAGCAGCCGGACCACCGCTGCGTGCCCGAGCTGAGCGGCGGCCAGACGCAGATTCACGAGCGCTGCCCCGCTGCTCAGGTGCAAGTCCCGTCCCATGGGGTCGCTCAGCGCCCGGAATCGGACGGGATCAGCGCGCACTTCGATCAGCCCGGGAACGACCGCGAACCGCCAGGCGTGGACGTCATGGATCGTCGGCCCGATCGTCGCGGCGACCACCATTCGTTCCGCCGAAGTGTGGACGGCCGCGGGCACGTTCACGAGGCATTCCTCCAGACCTCAACCGGCTGACCTGACCGGGAGCCGTCACCGCACACCCACGACTCAGGACTCCGAGGCCGTACGGTCTGCGGCACGGTACCCCAGCGCCGCCGGGTCCTGCGTGAGGGGTGAACAAGGAGGTCAGAGGGACCTTCGACACCACTGTCGACGAAGCTGCTGGAGAGACGGATGTCAGCGATTTGACGGCTCAGGCCAAGGACCTTAATGTCACTCCTGCCCCGAGGGACGCGGGACGCCGACAGGCGGCCGGACTCGGGGAAAGCAGGCCTCAGAAAACGGTTCGAGTGACGCTCGGGCTGATGTAAGATGGCCTGTACAGCCCAGGACGGGACGCAGGACGCCGGAAGGCGGCCGGCCCGTAGGGTGCCTCCCTTCGAAACGATCTCTGCAGGTTTGTCGCCTGCGGGTTGGTTGTCGTGTGGGGGACTCGGTTCGTCTCCGCCTCCGTCGAAAAGATCTTCGTTGATCGGGTTGACAACGGCTGCGGATCGGGTAAGTTAGAAGGGTTGCCCCGGAGCCGGGGCCTGCGGAAGCGGGTTCACGGCGCGGTGGGTGTCCGTTTCTTGAGAACTCAACAGCGTGTTAAAAGCCAGTGCCTTTATACGGTCCGGCCGATGGTTTGGCCGGTCCGTCCCCGTGGCCGCCCTTCTTTGGGGGTGGTCGGGGATTTCTTTGAGGCAATGCGATCCTTTCCTTTTGGGGAGGGTGGCGATGCTGGGATTGTTTCCGAGGTTTGGCCGGTCTGGGGGTTCGCCCCTCTGGGTTGGTCGTTTGGCCTTAATGGAGAGTTTGATCCTGGCTCAGGACGAACGCTGGCGGCGTGCTTAACACATGCAAGTCGAGCGGAAAGGCCCCTTCGGGGGTACTCGAGCGGCGAACGGGTGAGTAACAC